>JALEUS010000082.1 GCA_022780765.1 Bacilli bacterium
CATCGTGGCAGTATTCTTTTCATTAACTACAAAGATCTCATCTGTTATGTTTCTCTGCTCAACTTTTTCTATTTCAGGAACAGGAAGAGAGATACTTTTGTAAGTTCCAAAATAAGTTGTACATGAAGATAATGAAAAAGATGTGATGATTGGTAGAACGATTATTTTAAATAATCTGCTCATAATAATTTTCAACTCTCTATGAGTTATTTTAAAAAAAATAAAAAGTTGTCAATTACAATGTCATCATTTTGTTTTACAAAAGTGAATGTATCTAATTTATCATTTATAATTATTATGTCACCTGTAAGGAGAATAATATGAATAATATATTTGTTGATCTCTCAACTTTGAAAGAAGATGAGATAAAAATGGCTTGCTACGGAATAAAGATGTTCCATCATAAAAAGAAGAATCTATCGATTGTTATCTGTGGGAATAAAGAAAACATGTTGACGATATCCTCTCTTCCAGGTGTTGAGATAATAGATACATCTAAAAAAGAAGAGAATAAAGACATCAATAGTCTGCTTTCAGATTATTTTAAAAATCATCCCGATATAGAAGATAGTTTTTCTTTTGTCTCCTTTGATAAAAAGAATAAAGTTATTTCTTTAGCAGACAAACATTTCTTTAAGAAGAAGATATCTCCTTTAATCGTTGCTTTCTATCCTAATGCCTACACCGGAAAGATGACACTTATAGGAGATTTAGGATACCTTCAGTATCCATCAAAGGAAGACTATCTCTCTTATAAGAACACGATGAAGATGATCTCTAAGCTGATTAAAGATACAGAAGAGCCGGAGGTCAAATTGTTGGTCCCTTCAAAGCTGGTGGTCTCTCCTCTGATGAAAGATGTTTCAAAAGCCTTTGAAGAAGATAAGAACTATAAAGGTATCATAGGAACATCTGAACTATTAAAAGCAGATTGCGATGTCCTTATAGGAGATCCTTCTATCATACAAGCAACTATCTCTGGCATAGATCAGGGAGTGAGTATATACGATGAGTATTTAAGCCATGGCATGAACACTTCTTTCCAGTATAAGTTTGGAGGATTTTTTGTAAAAAAACTGATGCAGTCATTCAGTTCATCGATCGATAAAAAACTTACTTCAGGAGGAATGCTTCTTTTAGGTTATCAGTACAACGTGGTGATGATAAGAAATGACACCACATCAAACGGAGTGAAAGCCTGCTTAGACTTAGCTTATCTTGCTAATGATAAGAAGTTGGCTTCCAGTATCTGATAGATATCAAATTTGATTTAGAGCACAAAAAAAGCCCAGTGTTGAAACTGGACTTTTTAAATTGTCTATTTAAATTATTTCTTCTTGAGATATTTAAGTGAATCTAAGCAGACAGCAGCCATGATGATTGCACCTTTGAAGATAAACTGCATGTTAGCGTCAAATCCTATGTATGTGAGACAGTATGTCAAAGCAGTGAAGATCAAAGTACCGATGACAGCACCGCTGACTTTACCGACACCGCCACTGAATGAGATACCACCGACGACACAAGCTGCAATAGCATCAAGTTCAGTACCTGTTCCGGTAGATGGGTTACCAACAGCAACACGAGTTGCTTCAAAGAAACCACCTAAACCATAAAGGACACCAGCCATGATGAATATTCCCATGGTGACCCAGAAGACGTTGATACCAGAGACAGATGCTGCTTCTGCATTTCCACCGACAGCATACATGTATTTACCAAATTTTGTTTTGTTCCAAATGAACCATACAACGGCAATAGCGATTACGGAGAAGATGATCAGATTGATGTTGTTGTCACCTCTGATTGTTCTTGCCCAAGAGATCTCCATATTGAAGGCTGGAATTGAAGCAAAGAGAACCATCATGATACCATATGAGATAAGCTGTGTTGAAAGTGTGGTGATGAATGGATGCATCTTGAATTTTGCTGTAAAGAAACCAGCTATAGATGTGAAAAGGACACAGATGATGATAGATAAGAGTATTGCAATAATGAATGATGATGCAAAGTTAAGACCAGTGAAGTCCCAATTAGCATTGTTGACCACATACATTTTCGAAGACATGATCATACAGACAAGTGAGATAGAAGCACCGGTCAAACGTCCGATAGATAAGTCTGTACCAGCAATCAAGATCAATCCAGCGACACCTAGTGAATAGAACAGTTTTGTCGATGACTGTCCGAATATACTGATGATGTTCTTTGTTGAAAGTAAAGATGAATCTTTGGCTATACAGAAGATGAAGAATGCTAAAAGAACGAAGTAGATTGCATTTTTAAGCAAGAAATCTTTCAATTTGAAAGCGTATAGGTAGTGACGGAATTTGAACTCTAAAGTCTCCTGAGGAGCATGTCTTTCAAAACGGACATTGCTCTGATATCCGTACTTCTCCATGTAGGCTTGGAACTTCTCATCTTTTAATTTTGAGATAACTTCATTCTTTTCATTTTTGATCTCAAGCATCTTGGATTTATAAGCAATCTGTTGTGCTCTCATCTCGGTTTTGATGTTCTCTTTGATCTTTGAAGCATCTTCTTCATTTTCTGCTTTCTGCGTAGAGAGTCCTTTAATTGTTGCTAGCTTTCTGCTATTTTCTGTGACTAGTTTCTCTTTGTCTTCATTATATTTTGCAAGTGCAGCAGCCTTCTTCTCTTTTGCTTCCAAGCAAACTTTCTGATAGTATTCTTTCCACTGAGCATTGGATTCAGACAGTGCTTGAGAAACTAAAGCAGAGACTTTCTCTTTGTTTTCATTTTTAACTTTTTTTGCTTTTTCTAAAGCGTTGTTGTTTCCAACGATGAGTTCTCTTTTTGTCTCTTTATCAAGTTGTCTATTTAACTTGATCTCTTGATTTTCATTCCTCAGAGCTCTCTCTTTAGCAGCACCTTCTTCTCTCAATTCTTTCAACTGACTTAGATAAACATCATATTTTTTCTCAGTTGTATAAGGACTGCTTTCTAAGGAATTTAATATACTTTCTTTAGCCATATTTCTTCTCCTTATAAGTATTTGGCACAGAGTTTCATCAACTCGGTCTGATTTGTTTCATTAGTGTTGACAATACCAGCGACATGATAGTTTGACATGACAAGGATTCTGTTAGTAACTCCGAGAATCTCTGGCATCTCTGAAGAGACCATGATGATAGATTTTCCTTGATTTGCTAACTCTATCATGAGTTCATAAATCTGGTATTTTGCCATAATGTCAATACCTCGAGTTGGCTCATCCATGAGGAATATGTCTGGGCTTCTCTCCAACCATTTTCCAATGATAACTTTCTGTTGATTTCCACCTGACAAAGAAGAGATTTTATCATTCTCATCGTTGCACTTTGTTCTCATCTTGCCGATTTCAACTTTAGCCGCGTGAGTCATCTTCGAATTTGACAAAATTCCGAGAGTTTTATACTTGCCGAGATTGGTGATACATGTGTTAAATGTCAGATCACCGACAGCAAACATACCATTAACTTTTCTTTCTTCTGTGACAAAAGCGAAGTTTGCATTCATAGCTTCTTTAGGAGATTTGAAGAATATTCTCTTTCCTTTGTAGAATATTTCAGACTCTGATACTGTTCTACAACCAAAGAGACACTCGAGAAGTTCACTTCTTCCTGCGCCAACTAAACCGTAGACTCCTAGTATTTCACCTTTTCTTAAATCGAAAGAGATATTTCTCAAATATGGTTTGTATTTTGTTGCAAGGTTGTGAATTAAAAGAACTGGCTCACCTGGTACATTAGTTAGCTTAGGGAATCTCTGCTCTAAAGATCTACCTATCATTGCTTGAACTAAGATGTCTAGATTTGTATTTTTAATCGCGTCCTGAAGAGTGACCTCTCCATCTCTAAGAATTGTGATATCATCACAGATCTGATAGATCTCATCCATTTTGTGTGAGATGAAGACGAAAGAAATTTTCTTTTTCTCTTTCAGATTTCTGATGATTTCAAACAGCTTGTTTACCTCTCTTTCAGAGAGAGATGAAGTCGGTTCATCTAAGACGATAACTTTTGCATTGTAAGAGACTGCTCTTGCTATTTCAACCATCTGTCTTTGAGAGACTGACATAGTTCTCATGATGGTTTTAGGGTCGTAATTCATTCCTAGTTCAGAGAACAGCTGCAAGCATTTGTAATACATTGCTTGCTCATTGATAATTCCGAACTTAGTGACATTTCTTCCCAAAAACATATTGTCGACAATCGATCTGTCTAAGCATTGATTTAATTCTTGATGAACCATAGCCACACCATTTTCAAGAGCATCTTTTGGTGACTTGAACGCTACATCTATACCATCTAATTTGACAGAACCAGTGTCCATAGAATAAATGCCGAAAAGACATTTCATCATCGTGGATTTTCCAGCTCCATTTTCTCCCATTAGTCCCATGACAGTTCCTGGTCTGACTTTCAGAGAGATGTTTCTTAAGACATGATTTTTTCCAAAGCTTTTTGACAGGTCTTTCATCTCAAGGACATATTCTGTTTTGTCCATAGAAAACCTCCATTTTATAATAAAAGAAGAAGTGGCATATTTTTTCTATGCCACTTCTTTTAATTTTTTCTTAAGCTGTGATTATTTAGCTGTCTTTTCTTGAGCTGATAACCAATCGACGATCATCTTACCCTGAACCTGACCACCTTGTACAGCATCGAAACCGACATAGTAGATTCCATTTTTGAAACGGTCGTCTTTCATAACTTGTTGATCAACTGTTCCATCTGCTTTTGTTGCTTGTCTATTGAAGAAGATAACTGGTTTATTTACTGTCCCACCTTCAATTGTAGCAATCTTATCTAAGTAAGATTGTGTAGCTGTTGTCTTGATGACGTTGACGATGTATGCATCAAATTTCTTGTTGATCTTGTCGATTACTGTAGATTCAGTGTTACCATCACCTGATTGGATATTGATGTCAAAATTGAATTTATCTTTGTAGTTATCGATAAGAGGTCTGATGTTAGAATTTAAGAATGTGTCAGAAGCAGAGTAGAAGTTGAGGAAGACTTCCTTCTTGTCGGTTGTTCCTTTCTTAACACTTGCATCAACTAAATCGGCAGCTGTTTTTCCTAAATACTGATCGACGTTAGAAGATGTGATAGCAAAATTGTCGACTAAGAATGATCTGTCAGCATCTTTGTATGTGAATGCTGAAGATAGTTTTCCATATCCTTTTGTTGATTCTGTTTTGAAACCTTCTTCAGTTGGATTTGCAGAACCATCGATTAAGTTTCTTGCAAGCATCAAGAAACCACCGACCTGAGCGGAAGCGTTCTGATTGACTGTTCCCATGATTTTTCCTTGCTTGATGAACTGAAGTGTGGATTCATTAGAATCATATCCAAAGATTGGTGTTCCCTCGACATAGCTAGCAGCAGCGATTGCACCTTCTGCCATACCGTCGTTGTTGGAGACGATGAAGTCGATCTTGTCACCATGTTTGTTAAACCAACCTTCAGTGGTGTTTGTTGCTGTCTGCTGATCCCAGGTTGCACCACCTGTTGCTTTCTGCTCACCATGCTCGATCTCTTTGACTGCGTACTCAGTACCATTGAGTGTCAGCTTACCATCGACTGGATTTTCAGTATTAGCATTGCTTGTTTTTGTTGCTGCTCTTGTCTTTAAAGCATCACGGATACCAGCTGTTCTAGCTGCGGAGTCGTTGTGGTCGATCTGACCTATAAGAAGACAATAATTCAATTCCTTATCACCGAAGGCCTTTGCAGCCTCCCATTTTCCACTACCGCCGCCTCCATTACAAGAAGCTAATAAGCTAGCTAAGACAACTACTGGGATTAAGTGTTTTTTCATAATTTATTTTTTCCTCCTCTTTATTTCCCAAGAATATCTACAGGATATTAAATATCTGTAAACGGTTACATTATAAGTTATAAAAAAAATACTTGCAAGAAATATACAATTGATTTTTTAATATTAATCAATCGTTAACAAAATTTTAAAAAACTAACCTATTTCCTATTTGATCCATTTGTTTTTTATGAAGTCGAGTGTTTTTCCAAAATTATCTTCCTCTAAAGCAGCGATTCCGAAGAGGTAAGATGGCATAGGAAGAGCTTTTCCTTCTTCAAATTGAATGTACTCTCCTTGGAAGGATGCTCCTTCTAAGATGAAGTACTGATTATCTTCGCTCAAGACCAACATCTTGTTGTTTCTGGTCATTAAAACTGTCGCATTGATTTGTTTCATACTTTTCTCCTAAATAATCGATCACCAGGTGGTGATCACTACCTATATTTTATACGATAATGATGTTTCTGTGCAATTGATTGATAGAATATTCTATCTTTATTGACAAAAAGGCTGCTACAGTTAAGTAGTCAGCCTTTGATAATCAATTACTTTTCAAGTCCGCCGTATCTTAAGATATCGTGATATCTTCTTTCAGCATACTTTCTTGATTTTGCAAGAAGCTCTTCAGCGTGCTCAGGATTGACCTTTGATAATTGAGAGTATCTTGTCTGAGTCATGATGAAGTCGTTGAACTTATCGAAGTTAGGATTGCAAGACATGGTAAGAGGTGATTTTCCTTGCTCAGCTAAACGAGGATCGAATGTGAATGTTAAGAAGTATCCGCATTCGACAGCTAATTTTTCCTGCAGCATAGAGTTAGCAAGACCGCCTTTGATGCCATGGTTTACACAAGGTGCATAAGCTATGATAAGAGATGGACCATTGTAACTTTCAGCTTCTTTTAAAGCTTTGATAGCCTGAGCAGGATTGCTTCCTAAAGCGATAGAAGCAACATAAACATGATCGTAAGACATTGCGATGAGTGGAAGATTCTTCTTGGCAGTCTTCTTACCGGAAGCAGCAAATTTTGCTATCTGTCCTGTCTGTGAAGATTTTGATAACTGTCCACCGGTATTAGAGTAGACTTCTGTATCTAAGACCAAGATGTTGACATCGTCTTCTGTAGCTAAAACGTGATCAAGTCCACCGTATCCTATATCGTATGCCCAGCCGTCACCACCGACGATCCAGACAGATTTATCAAGCAGATCCTCTCTGTGCTTTAAGAGCTCTTTGATGTTTTCATTCTTGTTCTCTTCGATGAGATGAAGCATCTTAGGAAGAAGGTTTCTGATGTATGCTTTGTTCTTGATGTTCTTTTTGTAATCGAGCAAGACATCATGAAGTTCACCTTCGACCTCAGCGATGTTTCTATCGATTATTTCAACGATCTCCTGAAGCTTATAATCGGTAGCGACTCTCATACCATAGCCGTATTCAGCATTGTCCTCAAATAAGGAATTAGCCCAGGCAACACCATTTCCGTCTTTGTCTGTGACAAATGGAGAGAGAGGGGTTGAACCATTGTAGATTGAAGAGCAGCCTGTTGCGTTAGCAATGAGCATATCTTTTCCAAACAGCTGAGAAGCTAATCTGTAATATGGAGTCTCACCGCATCCTGCACAAGCACCTGATACCTCTTGGTAAGGTCTGTGGAAAGCGACCTCTTTGACTGTTCCTTCAGGGAAGTAACCAACTTTTGGTTCGATCTTCTTGTAGAGGATCTCAGCAGCTTCTTCGTGTTCAAACTGGCTCTTGGCTTCAACTAGCTTCAAAGCCTTGGAGACGACGATCTTTCCGTTTTCATCTTTGACAACCTTGCCTGTCTCATCTTTGACAGGTTTTCCAGGGCATTGATTTACACATAATCCGCAGCCGACGCAGTTTGTTGGAGAGACCTGAATTCTGAATTTTAATTTGCTGACTGCTGGTCCACCGACTGCTGGTAAGACATTTTCTCTTTCATTTGCAGGAAGTTTGTTGATATCTTCATCATCTAAGAGGAATGCTCTGATTGTTGCATGAGGGCAGACAAAGGCACACTGACCGCACTGGATACAGTTCTCTTTTTGCCAGACTGGAACTCTGTCAGCGATAGCTCTTCTCTCATTGTAGGTGATGTTGTTTCTCATGGTACCATCTTCAAGTTCCCATTTACGGAAAGTGGAAACAGGTAACATGTCACCTTCTAAAGCACCGATGACTGCGATGTACTCATCCCAGTAATCATCACCGGTCTTCTCTCTTGTTGATGTGACTTCAAGTTCAGCCCATTTAGGATCGACTTGAACCTCTCTCAGGCCTTCTGTACCTGAATCGATTGCTCTGTAGTTCATGTCTACGACATCTTGACCTTTTCTAGCATAGGTCTTCTCAGCAAATTTCTTCATCCATTTGCTTGCTTCATCGTAAGGCATGATCTGCTGATTAAGATAGAAGAAGGAAGCTTGTAAGATAGTGTTTGTATGTCTTCCCATACCTATTTCCATAGCTATCTTGTTAGCATCGATGACATAGAATTTTGCTTCTTTTTCAGCTAACTGCTTCTTCATTCTGTTAGGAAGTGATTTGATGAGTGTCTCATCGTCCATATCAGTATTTAAAAGGAAGGTTCCACCTTTCTTTAAATCCTTGATCATGTCATATTTGAAGACGTATGAATCGAGTGAACAGGATATGAAGTTTGCGTTGGAGACATAGTATGTTGAGTGGATTGGATTTTGTCCAAATCTCAAGTGAGATCTTGTGACACCACCTGATTTTCTTGAATCGTAGGCGAAGTATGCTTGAGCGTACTGACCTGTCTCATCACCGATGATCTTTACTGAGGACTTGTTTGCTGAGACTGTACCATCGCTTCCTAAACCGTAGAATAAACATGATGTGTAATCGTGATCGATGACATATGAGTTATCCACAGGAATAGATAAGTTTGTAACATCGTCGTTGATGGATACTGTAAATCCAGTGAAAGGATGTTCGCTATCCAAGAAATCGAAGACAGCTTTGATGTCTTTAGGTTGTGTATCCTTGCTGGAGATACCATATCTTCCGCCGATGACCATAATGTCATTTCTGTTTCCTTGCTTGAGGGCAGCTAAAACATCAAGGTAGAGAGGTTCACCATCGCATCCAGGTTCTTTTGTTCTATCTAAGACAGCTATCTTCTTCACTGAAGAAGGAATAGTTGCTAAGAGATGTTTGACAGAGAAAGGTCTGTAGAGATGAACTTTGATAATACCGACGTGCTGGCCTTTCTTTACAAGATCATCGACGACTTCGATACATGTCTCTGTTACAGAGCCCATTGCTATGATAACTTTTTGAGGATTGGTGTCGCCGTAGTAGACAAATGGAGCATAAGGTCTTCCGGTTGCATCGCTGACTTTCTTGAAGTATTCGCAAGCGATGTCAACTATCTGATCCTCATGGATGTTTTGAGCTTCTCTTCCTTGGAAGGTGATATCATCGTTCTCTGCACCACCTCTGGTAACAGCATGACCATGAGGGTTTAAAGCTCTTCTCTTGAATTCTTTGACAGCTTCTTCATCGAGCTGTTTCTTCCACCATTCATCATCGACAAACTCAACTCTTTGAATCTCGTGAGATGTTCTAAAACCGTCGAAGAAATGGATAACAGGTGTAGAACCTTTAATAGCGACCAGGTGTGACAAAGGTGCTAAGTCAGCAACTTCTTGAACAGAGTGAGAACAGATCATTGCAGCACCTGTCTGACGCACAGCGTAGATATCTCCGTGATCACCGAAGATTGATAAACTTCTAGAAGCTAAACTTCTTGCAGCAACGTGCATGACAGCAGGAAGCTCCTCTCCGACCCATTTGTAGACGTTAGGAATCATGAGCAAGAGACCTTGACTAGCTGTGTATGTTGTAGCTAAAGAACCGCCTTGAAGAGCACCATGAACTGCACCGGAAGCACCTGCTTCAGATTGAAGTTCAACAACTTTTACTTGACTTCCAAAGACATTCTTCATTCCAGCCACAGCAAACTCATCGACATGTTCTGCCATAGGAGATGAAGGAGTGATAGGATATATTGCAGCAACTTCAGTAAATTTGTAAGAACCCATAGCGGCTGCTGTATTGCCATCTACAGATTTGAAAGAAAAGCTTTCTTTTTTCATCAAAAATCCTCCAAAAGTGATAAATCACTTCTATTATTATAAATCAAAAAATTTCTTATGTTTATTGATTTTCATAAGAGTATAAAAAAATCATCAGATCTACATATGAGAGAATAATCATCAGAAATTAAAAATGACTGGTCAATTCTTTTTGACCAGTCACTATTTTTTAGCTTTCTTGATTATCGTAGTTATCTTCAGTCAGAAGAGTCTTATCGTCTATCCACTGAATTGTTATATGTCTGTCGTGTCCTGTTCCTATCGATTTGGTTCTGATATTAGGATAACCAGTTAAGACCTGATGGATGATTCTTCTTTCATCGCTTGTCATCGGATCTAAGATAGCAGTGACATGAGTCTTTGAGACTTCAGCTGCAGTTCTTCTAGCTAAGGAGGAGAACTTGTAGTACTTAGCTTCCTTGTAGCCGTCGCAGTTTAACAGTATTCGATAATGACCTCCAAACTTATTGAAGCATGCTGAGCGAGTGAGTTCATTTATCGATCTTAAGGTGTCACCATTTTTTCCGATTACAGATTTGTTTCTATCTGTTCTTATGTTTAACTTGATGACCTGATCTTCATACTTAGCTTCAGTTGTTCCTTCTATACCTAAGCACTTGAGACATTTTTTAATGTAGTCATCAGCGAAGACGATGACATCAGTTATAGAGTAGATACCGATAGTGACAGTTGTACCGAAAGCTGTCTCCTTCTGAGATATAACTTTGTAGTTGAGCTCTGATTTATCTTGAATGTGCAGATCTTCTAAAGCTTTGTTGACCGCTTCTTCTTCGCTCTTTCCTTCATATCTAGTCATCTTATTTCCTCCATAATGGTTTATCTGATTTCTTCTTTTTCTCTGCTTTTTCTTTGTGATGTTTGCTTCTTCTTATTGCAGATAGTTCAGATTCAGCACTATTTTGTAAAGCTAATTTATGTCTGTTTCTAGTCTGTATCAATTCCATGATAATGGATTGAACGATAGCGATAACAGCACCGAAGATCCAGTAAATACCCATACCAGCAGGTAGTGAGTAACCCATGATGATGACGAAGATCATCATTATATAAGTCATGTACTTCATGGTCTTGTTGCTGTCTATTCCACCTGTGTCACCCATTGTTGGATTTCCAAATTTCTTATTTCTCCAACTTGTCAACCACAAGCCTGTCGTCGATGAGAGGATGTTAGATATAGCTAGGAATATGAATATGAAGATACCTGTCAAAGCGCCGGGAGTGTTCGCATAGTTAGAGAAGCAAGTGCTGACAGTTGTCGTTAGCGAGAGCCCTAACCAAGTTCCATCAGCTAATGCAGATGAACCCTGAAGTGCAGACCAGACGCAGATGAATATAGGGAATTGGAATATCATGAGAATCATAGGTAGGAAAGGATGCAACTTGTTTTTCCTCATGAGCTGCATCTGTTCCATAGCCATAGCTCTCTTCTGTTCAGGATCTGTCTGAGAGTTAGGATATTTCTTAGCTAAAGCAGCCAGCTGAGGCTGTAACTTCATCTGTCTAGACTGAGTTTTGGACTGGAATATCGTGTTCATGACTGTGACTACCTTAGCTATGATAGTGACGACTAAGATAGCTAATATAGCTCCCCATCCGTTAGCGGGCATGGAGCTAGAGATCACGTGGACTATGTATGAGAAAGGATAGACTAATAGACCTTCAAGGAATCCGTACTGTTTAAAAGCTTGACCCCATGTCTTACCTTCTATATATATAGGGTTTCCATTCATGTTGAATGACTTTGATTCAGGAGTGATGCATGTTGTGCTCCTTGTTGGTGATGACAGATTCAGTTTCAAATCTTTGATAAAACCAGCTGATGGAGCATAGAAAGAACCGATACTGCTGTCAGCTAAAGAGTCAGCGTACCAAGCATCCATATTTTTAAAAAGCTCAGATACACCGATGACACTGTCTTTATCTGTGCTGGAGCCAGAGAAATTGAAACCAGCATAGATAGCAACATGTTTGCACATTATTCTTGCTTGTTGTTCAGCGGTCTCTTCATCATTTGAAGTGAAAGAAGCGATCTTTCCATTAACGAACACTTCCCAATATGTGTCGACAAACTTATCTGTTCGATCTCTCATGTAGTTTAAATAAACATCAGAGGGGAATGTGTATGTATAAGAAGTGGAGTTTAATCCAGTCAAAGAATTGAATAATGTCTTTCTGTTCTGGTTTTGAGCATCGACGTTATCTGCTTGAATGGAGTTTTTGTTCTTTACAGCAGTTGTCTCATCAACATCAAAACTCCCTTGCTTAAAACTGTATATGTCTCCAAAAGAAGCATAGATCTGGTTAGCATTATCCAGAGGAGAGCAGAAAGATTTTGTACAACTTGAGAGAGTGAAAAACATCACAAAAGCGCCAAATATCAAAGATAGACGCTTAAATAACCTTCTAGTTTTTGATTTCATTTTTTAATAATTCTCCCGTGTTTTCTAAGGAAGAGAAGACTTTTTTTAAAACAGTAAAGTTTTCCAAATATTCTTTTTTTAGGTAATCCTTTTTTACGATGATTACAATTCTTAGTGGAAGACAGTAGCAATGGTTCAACTTATCGATTGTCGATATCATTGCTCTGACTTGTCTTCGGCATTTAACACGTGTGACAGCGTTTCCTACCTTTGTTGATACAGAGATGCCTATTTGAATATGATTTTTATCTCCCTCAGATACGTATACTGAAAAAGAAGAGTTCTTCAGCACACATTTTCTCTTATCGAGTACGTCTTTGAAATCTTGAGCTTTGAGTAATCGATAGAGTTTTTTCATACTTAGGCTTGTGTGAGTCTAACTCTGCCTTTTGCTCTTCTTCTAGAGAGAACTTTTCTTCCGCCAGCAGTCTTCATACGAGCTCTAAAACCGCAGGTATGTGCTCTTTTAAGTTTACTAGGTTGATAAGTACGTTTCATATATGTATCTCCTTCATAAAAAATATATGCGTATGCACGCATGCTTAACTATTATATACAAGCAAAAATAATTATACAAACTTTATTTTATCAAGTGGAAATAACTTTTTTTATGTCTGCTGCCTCATTTTTATAAAAAAAGAAGCAAAAAGATGGATTTTTACAATTTATTTATACATTGCTTTGAAAAACAATTCACGATTTACAAAATGTTGAACAATCAGCTATTGTGTAAAACAATTTTTTATTACAACAGTGATTTTTTTATGTGTTAATAATAAATATATATTGATTTTTTAGATTATTATTTTTAATACATATTTTTTAAATCACTACATATTTTACCAATAGATAATTTCTTTGACGCATAGATGATTACAAAATCAGTGATTTCTATCACTGGAGAAGAACCTTTATATTATTAGATAACTATATAGTAAAGTAAGCACTTTCACGCTATAATTATAAACCAAGGAGGAGTTCATTGATGAAACTCAAAAAACTTTTATCTTTTCTAATTTTTTCTAGCTTGTTGACAGGATGTAATCCAAAACTTGAATCCACATCTTCTTCATCTTCTAGCACAAGCACCAGTACTAGTACCAGCACTTCAGTTGCACCTGAAGAGGTGGACATCAAGCTTTTAGCAACCAGCGATACGCATGGAAAATTTGGAACGCATGACTACGCATTGGACAGTGAAGATACCAATGGTGGTCTAACAAAGGTCGCAACCTATGTTAAAGAAGCTAGGAGCAAAAATCCTAACACCATTTTGATAGATGCAGGCGACAATATCCAAGACAACTCTGCAGATATCTTTTTAGAAGATGCTTATCTTAAAGATGATGCTGTCCATCCTATGATCAAGGCTTTCAATAAGATGAGATATGATATCTCTGTCACTGGAAACCATGAGTATAATTTTGGATTAGACATCTTAAAGAAGATCATCAAATCCAACAACGCTACCACTCTTGTCAACAATGTCAAAGACAAAGAAGGTAAACCCTTAGGTGAATCATATAAGATCATTGAAAAAGGTGGTGTAAAAATCGCTTTTATCGGAATGGTCACACCCAACATCAGAACATGGGATTCTGCCAATTTGGAAGGATGCACAATCACTGATCCTGTTGTAGAGACAAAGAAGATCATCGCACAGATAAAGGATAAAGCAGATGCTATTGTTGCTGTCTCACACATGGGTATTGAAAATGAGTACGGAGTTGAAAACTCCGGTGTTAAAGATTTAGCTACTCAATGTCCTGAATTGACAGCTATCATCTCTGCTCATGATCACTCTCAGATAGCTCAGAATATTGCAGATGGAAAGAATGCTTCAATAAACGGAGTGCTCGTCATTCAGAATGCAAACGCAGCAAAATCTGTCGGTGAGATCGACTTAAAGTTTGTAAAAAATAATGGCAAATGGAAACTGAGTGACTCTTCTTCTAAGTCTGTTTCGATGAAGACAGTTGAACCAGATGCTGAACTCACAAGTATTTTAGCCTCTGATAACACTTATGCTATAAATGATGCACAGACTGTAATCGGTAATGCATCAGGTGATTTCCAAGGCGAGAATGAAGTTCCTGGAATCCCTGATACCATGCTTAAAGACACTGCTTTAGTTGATCTTATCAATAAAGTTCAGATGCATTATGCTAATGCAAGAGTATCAGCTGCAGCAGTTTTCAGAGCTGATGCTTCTTTAAAGCAAGGTAATATCAAGAAAAAAGATTTAGCAAATATCTACAATTATCAGAACACTCTTTATTCATTGAATATGAATGGAAAACAGCTTAAGAAATTCATGGAGTGGTCTGCATCATTCTTCACTCAGTATAAAGAGAGGGATCTCACTATCGGTTTCACAAGCAGATTATATAATTATGATATGTTCCAAGGTGTTAAGTATGACATCGATGTTTCCAAACCTAATGGTTCAAGAATTTTGAATCTCAAGTGGGAAGATACAAATGAGTTGGTTAAAGATGATGAACAATTTGTTATCGCAGTGAACAATTATCGTGCAACGACAGGATTGCTTAAGTATGGTGGAGGAATCTTTGAAAAAGGAGATGAACTTCCTACATTGAAAGAAGTTGATATTGAGCAGGGAGTCGGTGTGCGTGAACTCATCGGAAGATACATCAAAGAGCAAAGAAATCAAACTATTGATCCTGTATGTAATAATAACTGGAATATTGTAGGAACCAATTTTGATCCTGATAAAAGACAGGCTTTAATCAATGCAATTAAAGCTGGAACAGTAAAAGTCCCAGCCTCAGCTGATGGAAGAATCATCAATAACAGAGCTCTTACAGAAAATGATATTCCAGCATAAGCATAAATAATCTTCAATCGTCTTTAATCTTTT
>JALEUS010000021.1 GCA_022780765.1 Bacilli bacterium
AAAAAATGCTCCTTTTATTACCATAGGGTAATTCCAGAAGCATTTATTTTTCAATGTGGAAATCTTTGATGGACACGTTTTAATATATGTCTGTTCTTTGATTTCTTTTTTAAATGGTACAGTAATATCAATGTATTCCTGGTTGACGATGTGCACATCTTTGATTTCCCATTCTTTCTCTACCAGTTGTCTATACTTGCATGTCCAAGTATAGATAGTAGACTTACTTAAGCCATACTCAGCATGTAAATCCTTCTGCTGTTTTCCTGATAGATACTGTTTGACAATATCTATCTTGAATTCTTCTAAATATGTATTGCACTTCATAGAGCACCTCCATGAAGTATTATCTTTTTTTATCGTTTTCTTGGAAAGTGTGTAGAATTTTGACGCTTACGAAAGAGCAAAAGTACAAAAAAAGGGCTATTATAAGATAGCCCCTCATCTTATTTTCACTGGTGGATCATAAGAGACTCGAACTCTTGGCCCACTGATTAAGAGTCAGTTGCTCTACCAACTGAGCTAATGATCCATTTTCTAAGGCTTTAAAATTATAAAATAAGTAATATTAAAATGCAATATTTTTCTATAAATTGACAAATGAAGAAGCTATGATTAAATATAAAAATAAAACTTAGTAAATTGTCCGCTCATACGACGTTAAACTTGGAGCGCTGAAAGAAAGCATCTTAGAAAATCGAGTAAGATAAGTTAAGTAAAGGGTAATGCTATTCCCTGCTTTAATTGAGAATCAAGAAAAGTAAATATGAATTTTTAGCACTTAGAACTTGAAATTGCTAAATTTACCTTTATAATATTAATTGTCCTTCAGATGAAGGCTAAAAAAGGAGATAAAAATAAATGATAAAACCACTTAGAGATTATGTAGTTTTAGAAAAATTACCAGAAGAGAAGAAGATAGGCTCTATTCTCGTTGCAAAACCTGCTGATAAGGATTCAGCTGTTGCTAAGGTTGTTGCTGTGGGTCCTGGAACTACTGATGAGAAAGGAAAAGAGGTCAAGGTCATCGCCAAGGTTGGACAGATGGTCGTGTTCAAGAAGTATTCAACCACCGATTATGAAGATGGTGATAAAAAGTATCTCATCATTCAAGATAAAGATATCATTGCAGTAGTTGAGTAATTTATAAAAGGAGAAAAAATATGGCAAAGAAAATCAGTTATGGAAAATCAGCTAGAGACAACATGCTTGAAGGTGTTGACGCTTTAGCAAACACAGTCAAATTAACTCTTGGACCTAGAGGAAGAAATGTTGCTTTAGATAAGGGATATGGTTCACCATCTATCGTCAATGATGGTGTCTCTATTGCAAGAGAGATCGAACTTGAAGATAAAGAACAGAATCTCGGTGCTAAACTTGTTTACGAAGTTGCAAACAAGACAAATGATGTCGCAGGTGATGGAACAACAACTGCTACAGTCTTAGCTCAAGAGATGATTCACAGAGGATTTGAGGCTGTTGATAAAGGTGCTAATCCTGTGTTTATCAGAGCTGGTATCGAGAAGGGAGCTAAAGCTGTCGCTGATCAGTTAGCAAAGATCTCAAAGAGCATCTCTACCTCTTCTGATATCGCATCTGTCGCATCTATCTCTTCAGGAGATGAACAGATCGGACATATCATAGCTGAAGCTATGGATAAGGTTGGAAAAGATGGTGTCATCACTGTCGATGAATCAAAAGGATTCGATACAACTTTAGAAGTTGTTCAGGGTATGCAGTTTGATAAGGGATACGTCTCTCCTTACATGGTCTCTGATTCAGAGAGAATGGTTGCAGAACTTGAAAACGCCTATGTCATGGTGACAGATCAGAAGCTCTCGAACATCCAGGATGTTGTTCCTATGCTTCAAGCAGTCGTTGAGTCTCATAGACCACTTCTTATCATCGCTGATGACATCGATAACGATGTTCAGTCATCTTTGATTTTAAATAAGCTTAGAGGAACTTTCAATGTTGTCGCAGTCAAAGCTCCTGAGTTTGGTGATAATCAGAAGAATGTTTTACAGGATATAGCTATCATCACAGGTGCTAACTTCTTCTGTAAAGATCTCTCTATGGAATTGAAGGATATCACTATCAATGATTTAGGTTCCGCAAAGAAGATCAGAGTCACAAAGGATTCTACTACTATCATTAATGGTTCTGGAAAGAAAGAAGAGATATCTGCAAGAGTTAAAGAACTCAAGGGACAGATCGAAGAGAGCAAATCCGATTACGACAAGAAGAATCTTCAGAAGAGAGTTGCAAAGCTCTCAGGAGGTGTCGCTGTCATCAGAGTCGGTGCTATGACTGAAAGTGAATTAAAGGAAAGAAAATTACGTTTGGAAGATGCTATCAACGCTACAGCAGCAGCTGTTGAAGAAGGTGTTGTTCCCGGTGGTGGAATTGCATTGATGCAAGTCTACAGATCTCTTAAAGGTAAAGTGATCGATGAGAACAAGGATGTTCAAAAAGGTATCGATATCGTCTTAGCTTCTCTATCTGCTCCTCTTCACCAGATCGCAACAAACGCTGGATATGAAGGAGATGATGTTGTCGAAGTTGTCAAAGGAAAGAAAGCTGATTACGGATTTGATGCCAAGACAGGAACATACCTCAACATGATTGAAGGTGGTATCATAGATCCTACTAAGGTCACCAAGTCTGCTTTGCTCAACGCTGCAAGCATATCTGCTTTATTTGTTACAACTGAAGCTGTAGTCAGCGAGTTACCAAAGAAAGAAGCACCAGCAGTACCAGCAGCTCCAGACATGGGTTACTGATTTAAAGTAAGTTAGATAAAAAAAGGATGTCAAAATCAGTCAAATGATTAAAACATCCTTTTTCTTTGCTTAGATGATAAAAAGAAATTTTTTGATTGCAAATAAAAAGGACTGGTTTTAATTGTACCTCCTCATGTTTTGTTAAGGATTTGGGTTACAGTTAGTCAACCAGTCCTTTTATTTAAGAGATCTACTGATTATTTTCTAAATTATCTTCTGGATCGACATCGATTGCTTCATTTTTTTCGGCATATGTTTTTACTGAATTTTCACTCGCATATATCTGAATCAGATCCAATATGGCTGTCACTATACTTAAAATTTGGAAAGATACAGTAGACAAAGCTAAGATAGTGATTGCAGTGTGCTCTTTATTGTGATCTCCTGATGATAATGTTCCATAGTATGCTAAAGATAGTATACCGGAGATAAGTAAGCATACAATAGCAATCAATCTGGATACCATATTGAAGATAAAGTCGAGTATATTGCTGGAGGTAAAAGTCGTGTTACCTATTTGATAAATGAACTGATTGATTTTAGTGATGTTCATTCCAACGATTATAAAAGCGATAGCGATAGAGATAAGACCAGAGATCAGATAGAGTATTTTTATTGCTTTATTCATTCAGTTTTTCCTCCACTTTTTTGTGTAATCTTTTTGTTTTTGTTGTTCACTACTACAGAGAGAACACCAGCAGCAATCGATATAGGATTTAAACCAAGAACAGATAAAACAATTATTAAAACTGCATACACGATATTGATTTCATTGTTCTTATTTAACTTGTGATAGATGATAAATGAGAAGATAGCGGATAGAATATTGAAAAATATCAGTACGCATCTAAAAGTGAGATCGAATATCTCTGCAGCTCTATATCCTCCTGTTGAATTGCTAGGATTAACATATGATAGATATGATACGATATTTACTGAGAACTTGTGAATACAATCGTAGATGATGATGAGTGAGACTATAGCACCTAAAAGATACAAGATTTTTGCAAATTTATTCATAAAACTCCTTTCATTAAAATTACTCTGTTTTTACGACATTCGGTTTGTCTTTTGCTCATTATTAGTGATAAGAGCAAATATGCTAGCAATTATTGATAAGATTGAGCCAGTTAAGATAGCGAAGACTAAAGTGGTTATGACTAAGCCGTTTGATATATTCCTGAACTTGTTTTGCCGAATGCAACAAAATTTAAGACGACTCCAGGTATTGATAGAAGTATCAATATTACGAATGTTGATGTAATAACCAACTTGACATAGGGCAACGCCTTTTCGTAGTTTTCAGTTAACTGCATATCTTGGATGAACTCTTTTGGTATGTTTAACGCTGTGTTTACTATAACAGTAGAGATGATGAGCAACAAAATAGTGACCACACCACAAATTGCACTTATTAGATAAAGAATCTTACTTGCTGTTTTCATTTCTAATTCTCCTATTTACTACTATCAATTAAATTAAAAGAAGACCTGCTATAGAGCAGATGAAATCAATAACATGTATTGTTGTACAAAGTGAATAATAATTTGATACAATACTCTTTTGGTGGATGTATGGATGATAAGAAATTTGGACAGGATCTATTTGAGAATGATAAAGGTCTTCTAGATGGTTATCTCAAGAGCAATAATTTTGATGCGATCTGTACAAAACTATTTGATCTTAATGAGAGATATGGTTTTCAATCATTCGTTTCCTATGTTGAATGCCTAGAAAAACTTTTTATTGCTAATAATAAAGATGTTGGTAGAACATTTTTAGATATTTTCTCAGCTAATCCTAATTACTCTTTGTCATTATCACTGTTTTCTTATTTTTATATCAAAGAGAAAAAAGAACTGATCAGAGAATTTTTTAAAAAAGAATATGGTTTCTTCGGGTTGCGGATGACCATGTTTTTCCCAGATCTTCAAGAGTATATAGGATCTGTTGATTCTGATTATTATTTCGATTACGTAAACAGCAAAGACAATGATAGATACGCTCTTCTCTATCTTAGAAACGATAAAAAATATATCGAAAACGTAGTAAAAAAACTGAGATATATTTTTAAAGAAGATGATTTAGCCTATCTTCTGTTTTTGGATAAAAATCATCTTCAGATAGATTTGGATGACATATATAAAAAATGTAAGACGCTTTGTGAAAATGAGAGTTTAATAAATAGCACGACAAGAAGATTCATGAGTAAACTTTTGATATATCTGGTAATTAAAATGAGCAAAAATTGCGATAAAAGAATCATGAGCAACACACTTAACTTGCTTAGTAAAAAAGAAAGAGAGAGAGCAAATATCATCCTGGAAAGAGATTCAAACAAGATCTCTTTAAAAGATCTTTCTTTCTTTGAACTGCATTTCTTTTTTGATGAGATCAAAGAAATATACTCTTCAAATGAATTAGATGTAAATTTAAAAGGAATGCTTAAAAGATACGATGGAAACAGTTTCTCTGCAGATGTTTATCTTATAATGAAACTTCTTTTGGCTGTCGATTATTCATTCAATAAAGAGTATAAAAAGGAAGTTTTTTTAAGTGTTTCAATTAAGAAAGTTCGTGCATACTTTTTAACTTTTTTATTCAGTGACACGGAGAATAAAAGATGATTTACAAGGATATACCTGAAGATAAATTGCAGAAGATAAGAGATAGAGTTTTTAAAGACAGCATATCTTTCTGTTTTTATACATATCTTAAAAAAAATAGACCTCAGATTCATTTTGAAGTGAATAAAACTGATTTAACTATAACCTATTACATCGATGTTTGTGGAGAGTATCTCTCTTTAAAAACAAGAGTCAGTGAAGATATCGATTTAAAACTCAACTCTTTAAACAGCAGTTTTAATGAAAACAAGATGAAGTTATCTTTACTTTTATATCTGATAGAAGAAGAAAGAGAACTCTCAGAAAAAGAACTTGAAGAAAAGTATATGCCGTATTACAGCTCACTAAAAAACTTTCTTCATCTCTCAAAGGAAGATCTCGACTCTTATCTGAAAGCAAAAGATAAGTTTATTCTTCTTGTAGATTCTCTCTCATTTAAAGACAATCATGTACCTGTAAGATTTAAAACGATCTGTATTCGCTGTGACTATGACAATATCAGAAGCGAAGAAGATTTAAACATAGAACTAGAAATAAATAACAAGGTTGTGCAGGAGTCATTTTATGATTTCTACAAGCAGTATCAGAAGACAAACACTAAATACAGCAGGAATAATTTTTCAGAAAAAGATAAGAAGTTTTTAGATATTCTGCAGGTAGCGTATAAGTCATC
>JALEUS010000025.1 GCA_022780765.1 Bacilli bacterium
CTGTTTATCAGACAAAAAAATAGATAACAGCATATTGCCGTCACCTATTCTTCTTGATATTAATGGTTTATTATATTTATATAATAAGTGATAGATATTATCACTCTTTTAGTCGTAGACATGCTACAGCCTCAACATGTAAAGAGTGAGGAAACATATCTACAGGTATCACTTTATTGACAGTGTAATTTTCTTTAAAAATGTTCAGGTCTCTTGCTAAAGTGACAGGATCACAGGAGATGTATATCACTTTCTGCGGTTTGATCTTGAATACATTTTTAATAAAAGATAATGTTGCTCCTTTTCTTGGAGGATCTAAAAGAACCACTGAAAATTTTTCATCGTTTCTCTCCATGTATGAAGTGCAGTCATCATTGATAAAAAACGCATTATCTATCTTGTTTAATGAAGCGTTCTTCCTAGCGTCGATAACAGCTTCTTTAACTATCTCAACACCGATGACTTTCTTGACTTTTCTTGCAAGAGAAAGAGATATGGTTCCTGTTCCACAGTAAGCATCTAATACGACGTCATCTTTTGAAAGAGAAGAGTTCTCAATTGCAGTCCTATAAAGATTTTCGATCTGTTTAAAATTAGTCTGATAAAAGGATTTTGAAGATATCAAAAAATCGAGATCAAAAATTCTGTCTTTTATTCTAGATTTACCGTATATCACTTCTTCTTTTTCACCCAAAATAACATTGGTGTCTCTCTTATTCAAATTGAAAATAACACCTTTTATAGAAGGGGACTTTTCAACTAACTTCTTTGCAAAATTTGTTCTTCCTTTGACATTTAAATCGCTGACAACAAAAGTCAAAAGACACTCATCGTAATAAGAAGATGTCTTCAAAAGAAGATGCCTGAACACTCCTTTTCTTTTATCTTCATCGTAAATATCGAGATGAAATTCATTCATCACTGAAAGGACATCTTTAATGATCTTCTCTGCTTTTTTATCCTCGATGATGCACTTGTCAATTTTCACTAGTTCATGTGTCCCTTGCCTATAAAACCCAGCGACGATCTTTCCTCTTTCTTTTCTAAGAGGCATCTGTATCTTGTTTCTAAAATAGAAGGGATCATCTACTTTGATGCAGTCAGATACCACAACATCTAAAGAAGCAAACTTCTTGATGAGATTTTTAACTTTTTTTTTCTTATATTCAAGCTGCTTTTGATAATTCAGATGCTGCAATTGACATCCACCGCACTTATGATAATACTTGCATAAAGGTTTTACCCTGTATTTTGAATCAGATAATCTCTTTATAACTTTTGTCTCTTTTATCTTTCCAAAAGAGAAGGTGGTTTCAACTATCGCCTTTTCATCAGGTAAAAGATCGTCGACAAAATATGTCTTTCCTTCAAAATCGAATATTCCTTTACCAAAATCATCTATCGCTCTACAGTTTATCTCTATCTCTTTTTTTGTCATATTAAATAAAAAAATGCTTTGAACAATCAAAGCAAATGATTTGATGGTGGGTCTTAGTGGGCTCGAACCACCGACCTCTCGCTTATCAAGCGAACGCTCTAACCAGCTGAGCTAAAGACCCAAAGCCTTAATAATATATAATTTATAAGTGCTCTTGTCAACAAATTTTATTGACAAGAGCATTTAAAGACTTATTATTTTTCTTCTCTTTCTTTTCCGATGAAGAACAAAGCAGCAGTTCCAGGACCGGTATGTGAACCGATTGTTGTACCTATCGGGAAGATAAGAACGTTCTCTTCCTTGACATTAGGGAAGTTTTCAAGAACCTTCTGCTTGATATCTAAAGCGAACTTCTCACACTCGGAGTGAGATATAAAGACTTTCTCAGAGTACTCTACTCCGTTTTCAGCTCTCTCAATCATCTTATCGACAACTGCTTTTATAGCAGCTTTAGAGGTGATCTTTTTCTCCCTAGGGCAGAGTTCTCCTTTGTTGTTCATATCTAAGACAGGGCAGATATGAAGCAAGGAAGCGACAAAAGCGGATGACTTTTTGATTCTTCCTCCTCTCACATAAAAGGACAAGTCAGTAGAGAAAAACCAAGCGTTGAACTTCAATCTGTTTTCCTGTGCGTACTTAGCTACCTCATCGATATCTTTTCCTTCTTTTTTCAAAGTGACAAGTTTATCTAAAAACAGTCCGTAACCAGAAGAAGCTAAAAGAGAATCGATGATGATGATCTTTCTTTCTGGATACTTCTCCTTCAAGATCTTCATGGCATTGACAGCTGACTGATAGGTGCCTGATAATCCGCTTGACAAAGTGACATGAAGGATATCTTTTCCTTCTGCTAGATACTTTTCAAAAGATGAGATGTATTCACCAGCAGTGACCTGAGATGTCTTAGTTATTTCTCCATCTCTCATCCTTTTATAAAACACATCGTATGAAATTGTCTTTCCAAAGTCTTCCTCATACTCTGTTCCAGAGATTGAGAAATGAAAAGGGATAAGGTTGACTTTATTCTTGTCAAAATATTCCTGAGTTAAATCTGCTGTTGTACAGCCGCTGATAACATAGTCTGCCATTTTACCTCCTGTTTTTTAAGCAGATGATTGACACTAAAAAATTATTTTTAATGTAGTTAATGTTCAATATAAATACTGCTTTTTGACTTTCGTTACTTAATAGAAAGAAAACTTCTTTCTATCAATATTATATAGATATTTTTAAAAAATGTCCTATAAATACAAAAAAATAATCTTTTTCAACATCAGTATACTAGTCTCATCATTATTTTTGACTTTTGATGACGTTTTATAGTAAATTGACATTATTACAACAACCGATTATAAATAGAAAATGATTATTTATCTTTTCAATTGTTGCAATATTAAATCGATTGTTAATATAATAAATTATTTTTGAGGAGTAAAAAATGAAAACAAGATACATTATATTTAAGATTGTGTCTATCTTACCTTTCTTCATGATATTTGGAACAAGTATATCTTTGATTGTTCTTGCAGCGACTTCTAATCTGCAGAAAAATGTCAATCTCTTTTTTATACTCATAGATTTAACTTTTGCGCTGACTTTTCTCTCAGCATTTTATTCAATCATTGCTGTAACAAAAGCAAGAAGATTAGCTACAAAGGTCAGTTTAATGATGTCAAATTTAAATTACAAGCAGGCCGAGGATTATTTAGTGAAATATAACGGAATTTTTTTTATCCTTCCTTACATTTACAAAGTCTCTTTCTTAGGTCTTACCTACCTCTATGAAAATAATATCGACAAAGCTGTCGAATGCTTTAAAAAGTTCGATTTAAAATCACATTTCACGGAAAAAACAAGTCAGCTTGGCGCTATGATGTATCTTCTTATTATCTACTATCTGACTGATAATAAAGATGGATTAAAGGAGATCATTGATTCTTACAACAGTATTCTTCCTTACTATACCAGATTGTGCTCTGTTGATTTCATAAATGGAGATTTTTCCTGTTCAGTTAGGAACATAGGCTTTGCAAGATCAAGAAGCATCTTGGCGATTACGACTATGTTTATAAATATAAGTAAGCTTCTCAAAGGGATACAAGTTGAAGATCATCAGATCATAAGTGATGTTTTAAAAGAGGGAAAAAGTATTCCAATTATCAGAGAATACTTTGATCAAAGAGAAAAGGAAAGGAAAGAAGAACTTCAATCTTTTGATCAGGACAACAACTCATCTGCTTTTGTGGATCTCTCTCCTTCCCAAAATAAATAAATTTTTAGCACTCATATATTGAAACTGCTAATTATTTGAGTATACTTTATATTGTATGTTTTTGGAGGCATATGATGAAAGAAGAAAAAATATTTAAAGCAGAATCGAAACAGTTGCTTAATCTGATGATCAACTCTATATATTCAAATCAGGAAATATTCTTAAGAGAGATCATCTCAAACGCGAGCGATGCTATCGACAAGTATCGTTATCTTTTAGCGACTGATGAAGGAAAGGATTTAAAAGATAGGGACTATCAGATAAGAATAAAAATAGACAAAGAAAACAGAAGAATAATAGTGATCGATAACGGAATAGGAATGAACCGTCAGGATCTTGAGAAGAACTTAGGAACGATCGCTAAATCCGGTTCAAAAGAGTTTTTAGAAAAACTGTCTAAAAACAAGGATAAGAAAGATGACTTATCGATCATAGGTCAGTTCGGTGTCGGTTTTTATTCCGCCTTCATAGTAGGTAAAAAAGTCGAAGTCAAGACAAGAAGAGAAAAAGATAAATGTTATCTTTTCTCATCAGATGGTATTGAAAAGTACACGATTGAAGATATCGATGATGATTCCTTTGTGGGAACAGAGGTGAGCATCTATTTAAGAGATGATGAAGAAGAGGTGAAATACTCTTCTTATCTTGAAGAGTACAGAATCAAATCCCTTGTCAAGAAGTACTCCGATTACATCAGATATCCTATCCATATGAACATCACCTCAACAGAAAACGATAAAGATGAAAACGGAAAAGAGATAGAAGGAAAAACACATGAAGTTGTCACAGACACCATCTTAAATTCGATGATCCCTCTGTGGAAAAAACCAAAGAGCGAAGTCACAGATGAAAAGTTAAACGAATTTTACAAGACTCACTTCGATGATTATGAAGATCCTTTGATCTCACTTTATGTGAAAACAGAGGGAGTGATCTCTTACAGTGCAATCTTATATATCCCTGCTCACGCACCTTACAATCTCTACTCAGACAGCTATGAAAAAGGACTTGCTCTTTACTCCAAAGGAATTTTTGTCCAGGAGAAATGCAAGGAACTAGTCAGCGATTATTTGAAGTTCACAAAAGGACTTGTGGACAGCGATGACTTCCCTTTAAACATCTCCCGTGAGATACTTCAAAACTCTCCTCTTTTAAAAAAGATATCAAGCAACATCGAAAACAAACTTATCGAGAAACTTAAAGATCTCCAGAAGAACGATTACGATAAGTATTTGAAGTTTGTAGACATCTACATCGACAACATCAAATACGGAATCTACTCATCCTACGGTGCCAAAAAAGATCTTTTGGCTGATCTTTTGGTCTATAAAACCAACAAGGATGAAAAAGGAATCACTTTAAAAAAGTACGTCGAAGATAAAAAAGAGGACCAGAAGTACATCTACTATGCGACAGGAAAGACACCTGAAGAGATCCTTTTAAAACCTGAGATGGAAAAGTATAAAAGAGATGATATCCAAGTCCTTCTTCTTACTTCAAACATCGACGAATTCTGTCTTATGATGATGCAAAACTATGATAAACTCGAGTTTAAAAACATCTCCAGTGAAAACAAAGATGAGATCACAGAGGAAGAGAAGAAGAGATTACAGACTCTCACAGATGAGAATAAAAGATTCCTTGACGAGATTAAAAACTCTTTGAAAGACAAGATAGATGAAGTATCTTTTTCAAATAAACTGGTCGATTCACCTCTGTGTATAACCTCTAAAGAAGGGCTCTCACTAAACATGGAGAAAGTCCTTGAGAATCAGCCTAAGATGGAAGAGGATTCTCACTCTCCAAAAGCTATCAAAGTCTTAGAGATAAACCCGGATCACAAGCTTTTTAAGGCCATCAAAGATCTCGATGATGAGAGTTTGAAAAAATACGCTCCTATCCTCTATGAAGAGGCATTGTTGCTTGAAGGATATGAGGTTGAAGACAAGAAGAGTTTTGTTGAAAACTTAAACAATCTTCTCATCAATAAGAAATAATAATCAAATGTAAAGGATGCAGTAAATTAACTTATGCATCCTTTTTTTACGCTTCTTTTTTATTCTTTTTTAAAAACAAGACATCTTTAGGATCGACGATGTTTAAATTATGAGCAGAGATAAACCTCTTTAAAAACCACTCGGGATGCACTTTGAGCTCATCAGGACGATGAGCATCAAATCCGACGACCACTTTAGCTTTCTTTTCTCCAACCCTCTTCCAGAATAGATGATTAGGATAAGAGTACGTACCTCTTATAACAGAGTAGAAAGAATTGAAATTGAGTCCACCTAAATTGAGTTCTAAAGGAATATCTAAAGAGATAGAGCAATCGATGATCTCTTCAAAGACAGCTTTTATATCATCATCTATGTTATCTACGTAGCTGATAAATAAATCAGGATGACAGACGTAAAGAAAATATCCTTTCTTCATTCCAGCGATGAGATCATCTTTATATCTTCTTATACCGTCTATATCATTTATCCTCTCATCGGTGAAATATCTGTTCACCTTTCCTTTCTCATCGTATAGAAAGTGCTGTCCTAAAATGAGATAATCAAAATTATATTTATTAAAAAGGCTCTGATAGTATGATTCAAATCTGCTCATGTACTCGCTTTCAAATCCGAGGTAGAGATTTATCAAGGAAGAGTATTTTCTTTTCACTTTTAAAAAAGTGTCGATGTACTCTTCTAACAGTGAGTAATCCCCTCTCATCTGAGGATGTTTGATATCGGGAAGAAAAATATGATCAGATATTCCTAGGTCCTTAAATCCGAGAAGGACAGCTTCTTTTACATAATCTTCAATATCGCCAACAGCATGACCACATCTGAAAGTATGGGTGTGAAAATTTGTTCTGATCTCTTTTTCCATATATCTACAATTATAAACGTTATTGATAAAAAAGCACTCTTTTATGCTTATAAAGACTGTATTATTTAAACTGAATATCTTTTCTAGGTGATATCTTCTGTCCACCTTCTCCTTGTCTTACAATTGAGTAAGGAGGAATTGAACTTGTCAGATAACATATTGCACCGACAATACTATCATGTCCTATCACAGTCTCTCCTCCGAAGATCGCACTGTTTGAATAGATGGTGACATTGTCTTCAATAGTTGGATGTCTTTTTTTACTTGATAGCTCTCTTCCCTCTTTTAATGAGAGTGCTCCTAAAGTCACACCTTGATACATTTTGACATTATTACCTATCACTGCAGTCTCACCTATGACGATGCCAGTTCCATGATCGATGAAGAAATTATCACCTATCTCTGCTCCAGGGTTGATGTCGATACCTGTTATCTGATGAGCTTTCTCTGATATATATCTGGATAAGAGAAGCAGATTTTCTGAATAGAACACATGCGCAATCCTGTAGTAAAGTATAGCTTTATATCCAGGATAAGATAAGACTATCTGCTGTTTGTTCTTACAGGCAGGATCTCCGTTAAAAATAGAAAGGATCGTCCCTTCTATCTTATTCTTTATCTCTGGTATTTTTCTTACAAAAAAAGATATCTTCTCTTCTCTTTCAAAAGTAGGAATATTCTTCAGTATCAAAGAGAGATCTCCTTTGATATCATCAACGTAACGAGACACCAAAAAAAGAGAGATATCTCTTTTGAGATAATCTAAAGAGATGAGCTCAGTTGTCTCCTTGATAAATCTTTCAAAAGCTTCTTCATCGAAAGGATAACCGTAGTTATCTTTATCAAACAGAGAAAATATCTTCTCTTTTACTTCATTCATATAGCCCCTCTACTGAGAGATACCTCTCTCCGTTATCTGGAAAGACAGTGACGATGTTCTTCTTTTCATACCTTCTTGCTAGAGATATAGCTGCAGCGAGGTTGCATCCTGACGATATACCGCAGAAAAGTCCTTCTTTTCTGGCTAACTCTCTTGTGAAAAAGAAAGCGTCATCGTCATGGACTTTAAGTATCTCATCTGCTAAAGAAGGATCAAAATTATCAGGGAGGAAACCGGCTCCTATTCCCTGAATCTTATGAGTACCTTTTCTGTTTTCAGAGACGAAAGGAGAAGAAAAGGGCTCAACTGCAACAGCAATGATATCTTTATTCTGCTCTTTTAGATATCGGCTCACTCCTGAGAAAGTTCCACCGGTTCCAAAACCAGCTACAAAGATATCGACCTTACCATCCAGTGAAGAATATATCTCCCTTCCGGTTGTAAGATAGTGCATATTCTTGTTATCAGAGTTTGAAAACTGAGATAGGATGACTGAGTTTTCATGCTGATTATGATATTTTTCAGCTTCTTCTATCGCACCTTTCATCCCCAGCTCTTTTTTAGTCAAGATGATCTCACAACCAAAAGCCTTCATCATCTTTACTCTCTCAATGGAACAGTTCTCAGGCATGAAGAGAACTGCTCTCATCTTTAAAACAGCGCTGATAGCAGCGATAGCTATACCGGTGTTACCGGAAGTAGGTTCAACTAAGATAGTGTTTTTATCTATTCTCTTTTCATTTAAAGCGTTAATTATCATATTGTAAACAGGTCTGTCCTTGATAGAACCTGTCAGATTATATCTTTCAATCTTGGCAAAGATATCGCACTTTAAATCGTACTCCTCCTTGATTGAATTCAACTTAACAAGAGGAGTGTTTCCAATAAGCATCAAAGAATTCTCTAAATAGTTCATTTTTTCTCCCTTATCACCTATCGATGATAGTGACATTCAAAGCCCACTGATCCTTGTTAGTACTTGTGGAGTTGAATGCTCTTGAATAGGAATATATTGTAAGTGAGCTACAGCCTGTAAAGCAGTTGTTTCCCACTGTTCTGGTGTTATCACGATTATCGATAGATGAAGGAATTATCATCTTTGTAAGAGATGAACAGTTTTCAAAAGCTGATTCTCCATAAGAGATTACCTTTTCTAGATTGCCTCTTTCAAAAGCAAAGGTTTTAAGATTGACGCATCCTTTAAAAGCGAATGTCTGAATCTGGATCAAGCTTTCATGATTAGGTTCTGTCGGTCCAAAGTACTCAAGACCTGTGGCGTCTAAAAATGAATTGTGAGATATTATGGATACACCGGAAGTTATAAAGACTTTTTTGATTTTACTCTCATCAAAGTAGGTGCAAAAGTCTCTCACGTTGATGTTGTTTCCAAAGACAACCTCCTGAAGAGAAAGACAAGAACTGAACTCTTCTTCTTTTTCAATCGTGATCTGATGATCCATGATCACTTTGCTTACCTTACCTGCATGTTTAAATGCATCTCTAGAGATGCTTGTACCTAAGATAGTTGCTTCACCAGTCTTACTGTTTGGGAATCTTATCAAAGAGATAGGAGTACGATTTGTGTCTGATGCACAGGAGTAGAGTATTCCACTAACAACTGTATATGAGAAATTCGTCTCAGGATCAGCAAAGGCGACAAGATCGTTGCAGTCTTTAAATGCATCAGGATGAAAAGCATCGTGACCTGCTGTGTACTTAGGTATATTGAAGGTGGAGATAGCGGTGTTAGCAAAGGACTCTTTATCAAAGAAGTGAACGACATTATCGTTAGTAAAAGATACTGAAGTCAATGAAGAGCAGTTTTTAAATACTTCTTCTTGGAAGTAACCGACTTTGGTAGCAGTGAAATTGATACTCTGTAAGGATGTGCAGTTTTTAAACACCGCTTTACCTAAATCAGTCAGAGAGTTAGCATTGCTCATATCAAAATTAACAAGGTTATCGCATGATTCAAAAGCGTTGTCTCCTATTTTGCTTATCGTAGATGAAGAGGAGAAAGAGACATCTGTTAACTGGGAGCAGAAAGCAAAAGCGCTGTGAGCTATCTCTTTTACAGATTTTGGAATAGTAATAGATGGAAGCGAGTTGCAGTTGATAAAAGCCTTATTTCCAATCTTTTCAACTCCTTCATTTATATTCACCTCTGATAGAGAGGTCATACCTGCAAATCCGCTTTCAGGAATCGTGTTCACTGTGCCTGACACAGATACAGAAGTGATGAGAGTGGTATCAAGTATCCTTCCTAAATTAGTGATAGCATAGATGTTTAAATTCTCTACTTTGCTGAGGTTTAAATGCCTTATCTCATCTGAAGAGATGCTCTGTAAAGAATCAGAGAAGAAGATATCGTTTATACCGTTATCTCCTCCTATAGTATTTAAGAAAGCTCCTTCTTCAACAGTAGAAGTATCATTTGAAATAGTCAGTACTCCCTTTGCTAACGCCGGAACTTTAATAAGTCGGCTCTTATCTTTGCTGTAGAGACATTTTGCTTGATCTCCAAAAGAAGAAAAGAACTGATTATTTGCGTTGACATTGAAGTTTTCAAGAAGTTTAGCATGAGTGAAAGCGTATGAGGAGATGCTTTCAACTTTTTCAGGAATTGTAAGATTCACACATCCGTGAGGAACGTACACAAGTTCCTTTTCTTCACCGGATGAATTCTTTTTAAACAGAGCATTATCGACACTTGAAAAGTAGCTGTTTCCGCTCTCCACATAGATGTTTTGTAAACTCTTGCAGTTTTCAAAGGCGTTGTCTCTGATCTCAGATACTGTCACAGGCAGAGTGAAACTATCTTCTGTTGAATATAGAACCTGAGCTAAAGTCTTATTGACTACAAATCCGCTTTCATTTGCTCCTTTGACATACAAAGCTCCTCCTTGGAAAGCGTAGGTGGTATTGTCAGAGGAGACTGTGATGTTATTTAAAGCTTCACATCTGCTAAAAGCAGTCGCTGATATATCAATCAGTGAAGAAGGAATATCTAAGTTGTTTAAAGAAACACAATTATTAAAGACGTTATCTGATATCTTGTTCACTGAATTGGGAAGTTTTATATACTGCAAAGAGGTGCAGTTTTCAAATGTTCCTTCGCTTAAATACTCTACGTAATCTGGCATCACAATCTTTATTAAAGAAGCACAGTTTTCAAAAGCTTTGCTTCCGATGAATTTTGTCTTCTTTTTGAATGTGACATATTGTAAGTTTAAAGAAGAAGAGAAAGCAGATACGCCTACTGAGATGAGATTCTCAGAGAGATTGATGGTCTCAAGAGAACTATATCTGAAAGCATTATCTTCTATTCTTGTGGTCTTATCAGAAACAGTGACTTTGTTGCTCTTTGCTGAAGGACAGCGAAGGAGAGTCAAACTGTCATCGTTTTTCTCATATAAAATACCATCTTCTACATAATACTTATCATTCTGTGATAAAGAGAAAGAAGATATCTTTCTGTTGTCTTTTAAAGAAGCGATAGATATGTCATATAAATCGTCAGGAAGAGATAAAGCATTATCTTTAACAGATGGAACATAGATGAGTTTTTTACCGCTTTGAGAAATCGAGTACAAAGATCCATCTACTGTAGAAAGAGAAGATGACTGATTTGTATCTCCATCTTTAAAAGAGATGGATGCTAAATTATTTGTCTCATCAAATGAAAATTCAAGATACTCTTTAATCGTTACAGGAAGCTGAAGAGAAAGCAAAGATGAGCAGTTTAAGAAAGCAAAAGGTTCTATCTTTTCTAATGAAGAGAAGGAATCTGCAAAACTCACATCTTCAAAGCTGAGCAAGGTACAATTATTGAAAGCAAAGGAAGAAATAATCAAAGCGGAAGAAGAAACTTTCTTAAGCTGTGAACAATTATTAAAACAGTAGGAAGGAATCTCAAGTAAATCTCCCTTTAAATCTATCTCAACAAGAGAAGTCTCTGCAAATGAGTACACACCTGCTTTTTTGATTTTGACATTGCTATCTACTACAAAAGAATTGAGCATTCTGCATCCATCGAATGCGTGATTACCAATCACGAAATCTTTTTCAGAAACATTGTCTCCGCTCAGTCTGACTGTGTATATATCTTTTCGATCTTTAAAACAGTTATCGATTATCGATGAGACAGTATATGTGTTTTCAGTTGTTGTATCATCATCGTTGATAACAGTATTTTTAACAGTGCTAGGAATAACAAGATCTCTGAGCTCTACAGGTGTTGCATCAGGAAGAATACCGATGACAGATACAGATGAGGAATCAATTATCTTGTAGATGAGCTTTCCATCATCAAAGATCTCATTTTCAAAATAATTCAATTCGACTTTAAGATTGGATGGATTAAAGTTCTCATTCCATGTGCTAGGGACAGTGACAGCTTCTAAAAGAAGAGAAGCATCTGAAACTTTGACAGATGAAACAGGATCTTCGCTGATTGTTCCAACTGAAGCAAAAGCATTCTCTTCAACTTCTGAAACGCTCTTCGGAATGAAGATCTCTTTTAATAAAACGCATCCACTGAACACATTGTGCTGTATCTTTCTAAGCCCGTTTGAAAGATGAATCTCAGTCAGAGATGAACAGTTCATGAACGTGCCATAATTGATAGTTTGAATGCTTGAAGGGATGGTGACCTCTTTTAAATTATGGCAGTCTTTAAAGGCTACTTTACCAAGACTATTTAAAGACTCTGGAAGAGATATGCTCTCTATAGCAGACAGACTGAAAGCCCCCTCTTTAATCGATGTGACAGTGTTTGGAAGATATACTCTCTTCAAGGAAGAACAATTATAAAAAGCGTACTCATCAATCGATAACAGACCATTTGGAATAAATATCTCTGACAGATATGTGCAGTTTGCAAAAGCGTATGCGCTGACTCTCTTGACTGAAAATGGAAGAGTTAAAGAATTAGAGGAGATAGCTGTTGCATACTTAGGACACAAAACGATCTCTGAACAATCTTTGCTGTAGACAACACCATCTACAGATGTATAACTATCGTTTCTGTAATCGATAGTGATATCTTTTAGATTCTGACATGAAACAAAAGAGAACTTCCCAAGTTTCTTCACTGTTGATGGTATCTTTACTGCCAAGACCACATCATTTGAAGATAAAAAATTATCTGCTATCTCAGTGACAGGAAGATTTTTATTGATGGAGGGAACTGACAGATATGCAGGTATCGTTATCTCTGAACTCAGCACAAATGATTGTTCTGTTCCTAAAAGAATAATCTCTGTCTTGGTTTCATTGAGTTTGTAAACATAAGAAGAAGCTGATTCTGTATTTTCATCGACAATATATCTTTTATTCTCTCTGATAGTAGCAGCAGTAGTGTCTACATCGGAGTTTATTTCATCATCGGTCACAATCGAGGAAGGCTGAGATATCGATGTTGAAGTGATTTCTTTTCCCGTTTGACAAGACGATAAGAGAAGGGAGAGGAAAGCAAGTGATAGTATTCCTTTTTTTCTGGGCATAATTAACCTCCAAAAAAACATCTGTTTTCAAGATTAATTATATCAAAAAGCTATACAATATAAGTACAATTTAACTATTTATATATATAAATATATTTTTATTATTACTGCATTATTTAATTCATCAAATCTCTGCTATGTTCATTTTTAGCTCTCTAAGATAATCGCCAAATAGACTTTATTTGATAGAAACTATATTTATTATTTCTTAAAAAAATTAAGCTAGAGTCGATAAAAGTGATATTTCATATGAATTTTAAAAAGTTTTTGACTGCATCCCCTTAATTAAAAAAGATAGGACATCAGATATTTTCATCTGTTTCCTAAGAAAATAAAAAGTATACGTCAATTCAGGACACTCGACTAAGGGTTGCCAACATCAAAAAATGCCTTCCTATCAAAGAAAGGCGTGTAAGTAACTAAACGGAACTTATTTTAACGGGAACTTCTCTTTCAGTTCTCGATGATAGGGCAACAGGTTCTCAATGGGAGTATCCGCATAATGGCATAAGCAATATTCA
>JALEUS010000033.1 GCA_022780765.1 Bacilli bacterium
GATTTTGTTTAGTGGAAGTTTTTGTCGATGTAAATCAAAAATTTGAACCAAAATCAGCGACAAAAAGATATCCAGATGGAACACTTGTTTCTCCTCCGTTAGAAGATCTTTATCCTTTTTTGCCACGTGAAGAATTAAAGAGAAATATGATAATTCCTCTTATCAATGATTCTAATCCACTGATAGATGAAGATAAATGAAAATTAGAAAAATTATTGTAACAGGGCCTACAGAAGCTGTAGGAACTGCTTTGATAGAAGAAGCTACAAAAAGAAATATCAATGTCACTGCAGTGTGCAGAAGAGGATCTTTAAGAAAACAAAGCATTCCAAAAAATGCTCTTGTTTCAATTGTTGAATGCAATTTAGATGAGCTTTTATCCCTTAAAGGAAAAATATCAAATGATTATGATGTTTTTTATCATTTTGGATGGGAAGGAACATATGGTGATAAAAGAAATGATCTGTATCTTCAGTTAGACAATGTGAAATATTCTTTAGATGCTGTAAAATTAGCTTCATCTCTCAACTGTAAATGTTTTGTTGGAGCTGGTTCTCAAAGTGAATACGGTCATATACAAGGAACAATAAATCCTTATGCTCCATGCAATCCTGACAATGGATACGGTATTGCAAAGCTTCAGGCTTCAATGATGACTCGAATCTTGTGTAAAAAACACAGCATTAAACACATATGGTGTAGAATTATTTCTCTTTTTGGTCCGAATGATGGTGATTACACGTTAATTTCTACATTAATACGTTCGTTTTTAAATAAAGAGAGAGTAAAAACTACAAAAGGTGATCAAATATGGGATTATATCTACTCTAAAGATGCCGCAAATGCATTTCTTCTGGCAGCTGAAAAAGGAATTGATGGCTCTATCTATTGTCTAGGTAGCGGTGAGTCTAGATCTTTAAAAGAGTACATAACAGCTGTCAGAGATGTTATTGATCCATCTTTAGAGATAGGATTTGGAGAAATAGATTATTATCCAAATCAAGTTATGAATCTTCAAACAGATATATCCAATCTTCAAAAAGACACTGGCTACAGAACCAATTATACTTTTGAAGAAGGAATCAAGGAAACAGTCGATGCGTATATAAGACAGAAAAAAACTCTTTAATAATGTGTGATTTACCGTTGTTATTTGAGGTAAAAATACTATTGTAGTATGATATATACATTAAATAGATGGTGCATGAGGTAAAAGAAAAGTGAAAGCAGTCATATTAGCTGGAGGTTTAGGAACCAGACTCAGTGAAGAATCTCACTTGAGACCAAAACCGATGGTGGAGATTGGAAATCTACCGATAATCGTTCATATCATGAAATTGTTCGCTTTTTACGGCGTCAAAGACTTCATCATCTGTGCTGGTTATAAGCAGCAGATGATAAAAGAATATTTTGCACATTATTTTTTATATACTAACGATATAACATTTCACACTTCAAAAAACGAGAAAACCATTTTGACAAACAATGATGATGATTGGAATGTAACTGTCGTCGATACAGGATTAAATACACAGACCGGTGGGAGAATAAAAAGAGTTGCAAAGTATTTAGATGATGGGCCTTTCCTTTTAACTTACGGAGATGCTGTAGGCGATGTTAACATCGATAAACTTATTGAATTTCATAAAAGATCAAATAAATTAGGAACTATCTCTGTTTACAATTTTGGTCAGTCTAAAGGGGTGGTAGATATAAATAAAAAAGGAGATATTGCTGCATTCAGGGAAAAATCTGATCTGGATGGTGATCTGATAAATATAGGATTTATGGTCATGGAAAAAGAAGTGATAGATCTCATTCCAGGAGATAGCTCTCCTTTTGAAGACACTGCTATTCAAGAGCTTGTAAAAAGAAAACAACTGAATGGTTATCTTCACAATGGTTTTTGGCAGTGTATGGACACTATAAATGAAAAGAAAAAATTAGAGGAGCTCTACATGTCAGGAAATGCTCCTTGGAAGGTTTGGAAAGATTAGATGACAGATTTATCATTTATAAACAATAAGACAGTATTGGTCACTGGGCATACAGGATTTAAAGGAAGTTGGTTATCGAAAATACTGATAAAAAACAATGCTAAAGTGATTGGATACTCATTAAATCCCCCTACTGATCCTAATCTGTTTTCTCTTGCGAAAATAGAGGACAAGATGATTTCAATAACAGGTGATATTAGAGATTATCAAAAACTTTTTGATGTATTTAAAAAATACAATCCAGAATACGTCATTCATCTTGCTGCTCAACCTATTGTTAGATTTTCATACAGAGATCCAAAATACACTTATGAGACCAATGTCTTAGGAACAGTGAATGTTTTGGAGTGTATAAGAAACACGCCATCAGTAAAAAGTTTTCTCAATGTAACAACTGACAAAGTATATTTTAATGATGAAAAAGAAGATCATTTGTTTACAGAGGAAGAAAAACTAGATGGTTTTGATCCTTACAGTAATTCAAAGTCGTGTTCAGAATTAGTCACACACAGTTATAAAAGTTCTTTTTTTTCAGATGATAGAGTGACAATATCTACTGCAAGGGCTGGAAATGTCATAGGTGGAGGAGATTTTGCAGCAGATAGAATTATTCCGGATTGTATAAGATCACTTAATAAAAATGAGGATATACTTGTCAGAAATCCCTTCTCTGTTAGACCTTATCAACACGTGCTAGAACCTCTGTTTTTATATTTAAAACTTCTTCACTTGCAGCGTATTGATCCTTCTTTACAGGGAAGTTACAATGTCGGTCCTGATAAAGATGATATTTTATGCACAGGTGACTTGGTATCTCTTTTCATTAAGAAGAGTAATTGTGAAATAAAGTGGATCAATGCTTATAAAAAAGGAGAAGTTCATGAAGCTTCTTACTTGAAATTAGATAATTCTAAAGTGAAAGAAAAACTTGGGTGGAAGCCAACTTGGAATATTGAAAAAACTATGGAAGAAATAATCAAATTCAATTCAGTATTTATAAAACAACCTAATGAAATAGACTTAGAAATGGATAGAGAAATAGATGAATTTAATAAATAAGACAAAAGGGAAAGCAATCTCTTTAAATAAGAACTTTATTTACAACTTTGCAAATCAGATCCTCCTTTTGATAATACCTCTTATCACAACTCCTTACCTAGCTCGTGTCTTAGGAGTTGACATCAATGGAAGGATTGCTTTTTCAAGTTCTATAACTTCTTATTTTATTCTTTTTGCTAACTTAGGTTTTAATACTTTAGGACAAAGAGAGATTGCTAAGTACAGAGGTGATAAAGAAAAAGAAAACTCTATTTACTGGTCAATTGTCACAATGAAGGGAGCTTTAACTTTGCTCTCTGTTTTAGTGATGATGACTATGGTTCTTGGTAACGCTTTTCAAGAGAAGTACAAATTCTTCATTCTCTTGAATCTGATCAGTGTGTCAAACTGCGCATTCGACTCTAATTTCTTCTTTCAAGGGATAGAAGATTTTAAAAGCAATACGTTGAAGATGCTCTTTGCAAAAATAGCTTGCATGATTGTCGTCTTTTCTTTTGTAAAGAAGCAAGATGATGCTTGGATATACGTTTTAGCTTACGCAGTAACTCTTATTATTCCTTCGATGTTACTGTGGGTGAAAATTATTAAAAGAGTTGGCTTTTTAAAAATAAAGAATCTTTCTTTTAAACAGTATGTAAAACCTTCTCTTCTTCTGTTTTTACCTCTTGTCGCAGTGACTCTCTATTCTGTTTTTGATAAGACAATGATAGGTCTTTTATCTTCTAATCCTGATTATGAAAATGGAAACTACGAGCAAGCTTATAAACTAAACAGCGTTATTCTAGTCTTGATAACTTTTATTTCACCTGTCATGGGTTCAAGAAACACTCACGACTACAAGATAGGTGATGTAGCTAAGATGAAAGATCATCTTTACAAAGTAGCTAGGTACACGTGGATGATAGGTATTCCACTCATTGTAGGAGTGTGCATCTTAGGAACTAATCTCTCAAGTTGGTTTTTAGGAGCAGGATACGATAAAGTTCCTCTTTTACTATCAATCATGTCACTGAGATTTATTTCATCTGGTTTTTCAGAACTCTGTTCTACTCAGCTTCTTCTTCCTATTGGAAAAGAGAAATATGTGACAGTCATATCGATAATTGGAGCTATTGTCAACATAGCCTTGAACAGTTTCTTGATAAAAGATTTTGGCTCTGTCGGTGCAGCTATAGCGACGATGGTCACTGAACTTTTGATATGTGTAAGCTATCTTGTCTTAGTAGATGCTAAAGGATATCTGAAAGTCGAAAGAATATTAAAGATGCCTTTTAAATACCTTATTTCTGCAGCTGTTATGGGTTTAGTTTTATTAGCAATGAACAGAATGCTTTCTTACTCGATATTCACTTTCACTTTCATGTTTGTTATAGGTGTTTCAGTTTACTTCTTGTCTTTAGCATTTTTAAAAGACAAGTTCTTCCTTTATCTGCTAAGTAAAACGACTAATATGCTAAAAAGATTCAAGTTAAGATCTAAAACGAAGTGATAGAAGAAACTAGGTCGAAGCAAGAGCTTATTACATCGTCCATATCCATGTATTTGTACATACCTAATCTTCCAGCTAAGATGATGTCTTTTTCATTCGTCAATAAGTCGACGTACTTTCTGTAGAGAGTCATATTTTTTTCATCGTTTATTGGATAGTAAGGTTCTCCTTTAGTAACACTTTCTAAAGGGTACTCTCTTGTTATGTAAGTGATTTTACTATTTGTCTTCAAGAATTTTTTGTGCTCGATTATTCTGGTGTAAGGAACATCTATGTCAGTGTAGTTGACGACAGCTGATTCTTGATAGCTCTCTTTCTTTAAAAGA
>JALEUS010000064.1 GCA_022780765.1 Bacilli bacterium
GCGTCTGTTTTGGCAATTGTGCAAAAGCTGTAGCAAGAGAACAGCTATCTAAAAGTATCCTCTGCTCTCGAAGAGAAAACAGACAAGTTTCGCCATAGTCCGGTGCTTGAAAATACTCGTCTGTGGTGCTTAGTAGGACAAACTTTTCTTCAATCAAATATTCAAGGGAGATTTCCTGTTTCCACCTCCCCGATAGCATACAATCAGCGTCAAAGGATGCATGGCGAATAATAGTCTGACAACAGGTATCATAGGTATAGCTGATATGTTCTTTATAGGATAATAATAAAAATTCTATAACGTGTAGGATAAATATGTGTTTTATATGATAAATAATATACTTTACTTTATGCTATATAACATTTCTTTCGTCCCTTGTATTTCTCTGAAATTAGTCTTTTATGCTTTCAAATAATCTTGTGGTATAGTTTTATTAAGATTGGTAAATAATCTTTTTATGTATCTACTGACTATGTTAAAGATGGTGTTAGTTTATTCTGCTTATTTTTTTGGGAAACAATAAGAAAAAGGTCTTGTTTTGTTATATAATTACTTGTTATGAATAACGATAGTTTGCTTGTTGTAAAGATTGATATTTTCATAAATGCGGACAGATTTAAAAAGTCATCTTTCTGCGATAAAAGATCTGTCATGTTATTGAAGAATAAGATTCTTTCTCTCATGTCAATCTATGAGAATAATACACCAGTTAAAGTCATCATCTCTGCTCTTCCTTCGGTAAACAGTGAGGATACCTGCAGTATTGATTTTTACAAGATGAACTATTGCAGAAAGATTATCGATAATTCAACGCTGATATCAAAGATCTCTTCTTTGATATCATCAGTTGATCCTAATATTCCTCTCTTCCTTTTTAAAGTGTTTGAAGATGATAATCTTCTTATAGTGGAGAAATAAAAGATGAAAGTAGTTGAGAAGCAAAGAAATTCCAGCATGTGTTTTGTCTGCGGAATGGATAATAAAGATGGTATTCAAGCCCAGTTTTATTCGATGGAAGATAAAAGCGTGATATCTCTTTTTTCATTTAAAGAGAAGCATCAATCCTTTCCTGGCAGAGTTCACGGAGGAGTGATCTCTTCTCTTTTAGATGAGCTTGGACTAAGAGCTATCTGGGCGTATGGTAAAAGCGATTTTGGAGTCACTATGGATCTTTCAATTAAATACAGAAAACCAGTTCCTTACGATGCTCCTTTAATTGCTGTCGGTAAGGTCACTTACTGTTCTACTATGTTTTTAAAGGCCGATGCTTTTTTATACGATAAAGAAGGAAGACTTCTTTCAGAGGGTGTAGGTACTTACAGGCTTCTTCCTCTTTCAAAGATAGCAAAAGGAGAGAGTGAAGAACTTATTCATCAAGAGCTCAAATACTATGTTGAAGATGGTATAAAAGATATAGATATCAGCTTTATTGAGGGCATATGATGATTGAAGATAATATTCATTACTTTCCTGGTCACATGCAAAAAGCACTAGGCAAAATAAAAGAGAAGTTGTCGCTGTGCGATGGAGTTATTGAACTCTTTGATAGCCGTGCTATCGATGCTAGCTATCCTAAGAACTTAGATGCTTTAGTAAACGACAAAGTTAAGATAGCGGTTTTGACCAAATATGATATAGCTGATAGAAATATCTTGCAGAAGAAGAAAAGAGAACTTGAAGATAAAGGTTATATCACCTTTCTTTTGGATGTCAGAGATATCAAACAGGTAAATACGATGCTTTCTTTTTTAAGCAAGATAAGAACGAAGAAAGATGAGAAATTCTTGAAGATGAATTTTCCTTTAACCAAGAAGAGATACATGATCTTAGGAATACCAAATGTAGGAAAGTCTACTCTCATAAACTCTCTTTCTAAGAAATATAAAGCTCCAGTTGAGAATAAGCCAGGTAAGACAAGAAGTGAAAATCTTATTCAGATTGATAGATATGTTGAGATTTATGATACTCCTGGCATCCTTTTAACAAATTATGAAGATAGACAGATCGCTTTTATCTTAGCAGCTTTAGGTTCTATCAAGATTGAAAATAGCAACAAGGTTGCTCTCTCCTTTTTTATATTGGATTTTCTAAAGGAGAGGTATCCTTCTCTTCTTGAAAAAAGATATTCTCTATCTGAAGAAGATCTTGATTTAGATAACGAAGAGATCATCAGAAAGATAGCTTTTAATATGAGTTATCTTCTCTCTGGAAAAGAAGATAATGAAAGAGCGCGAGATACCATCTTAAAAGATTTTAAAAACGGAACTATAGGAAGGATATCTTTTGATGAGTGATCTTTTTCTTTTCGATCAGAAGATCAGAGAAGAAAACTCTGTTAAGCTGATAGCTGGTTTTGACGAAGCGGGAAGAGGACCTCTCGCTGGTCCTATCTCATGTGCTGTCTGTGTACTGAGACCGAATTTTGACTCCGAAATGATAAATGATTCAAAGAAACTGACCGATAAAAAAAGAAGAGAGATCTTTAATACCATAATTGAAAATTCTCTTTTTTATCATGTGGAGTTAGTCCCTGTTGAGATAATTGATGAGATAAACATTTTAAACGCTGATCTTTTAGGTATGGATAAGTGTTTGTCTTTAGCTAGAGAAAAAGTGCATGTTGATTATCTGATTTCAGATTATCTCAATATAAAAAGCGATCTTCCGCTCCTTTCGATTGCTAAAGGTGATGCGACTTCTTTGTCTGTCGCTGCTGCTTCTATCTTAGCTAAAGTGACAAGAGATGATTTCATGCTCTCTCTTGATAAGAGATATCCTGAATATGAGTTTAAAAAGAACAAAGGGTACGGTACAAAGAAACATTTGGAGGCTATCAAGAGTTTTGGTTATCTAGAAGGGATCCATCGAAAAACATTTGAACCTATAAGAAGTATTATAGAGAAGGAAGAAGATATTAAACTGTTCTGAGTAAAAAATAGAACTCTTTAATCCATATAATTAATGAGGTATTAATATGGATTACAGAGATAAATTACTAGCACTGTCAACAAAGTATCAGGGAGATTATGATAAGATGCTCTCTGCTATTGAAAAGAAAGAGAACATTGAAGAAGAGTTTTATGTAAAACATAGCAGCAACTATCTGACTCTTTTAGATGAGCTTTATTCAAGCAAATTGAAAAGAACTTATAAACCACCTATTGTTTTCTACTATTACGGCGATATTTCTCTTTTAGAAGAGAAGTTTATTTTGGGTGTTATCGGAACAAGATGTCCTACTTCTTATCAGATGGAGATGACTGAAACTCTCGTCAAAGAGGTCATTAAAAAGAGCAACAAAAAGGTTGTTGTTCTTTCAGGTATGGCAAAAGGAATCGATCAGATTGCTATGAAGAGTGCAATGGAATCAGATGGGAAAGTCATATCGATAATAGCTTCAGGAATAGATGCTCCTTATCCTTTAAATAATCAAGGTATATACGATTACTGCAAAAGTGGGAAAGGACTTGTGATATCAGAGCATCCTTTAAATTATACAGCTAGAAAAGAAGATTTCTTATTCAGAAACAGGTTGATAGCTTCTTTAAGTAAATCTATCTTTGTTCCCGGTGGCAAAAACAAATCAGGAACCAGTTCGACTGTGAGAATGTCTCTTGAGTACGGAAAAGAGATATTATCTCTTCCCTGTAATGTCACAGGAGATGATTTAACAAATTCACTTATTCAGGATGGTGCAAAATGTGTGCTCTCTTCAAATGATATCTTAGAATCACTATCTGCCTGGTATTAAAAATTACTTTTAAATTCATGTCATTACTTGACAAAAAACTGTATCTAATCTAATAATATAGGGCTGTGAAAGGAGAATTATTGTGAAATTAATAATTGTCGAGTCACCACATAAATCATCAACAATAGCTAAATTTTTGCCAAGTGAATATACAGTTTTGGCTTCAAAAGGACACATTAGAGATCTTGCCAGCACTGGTAAAATGGGCTTGGGAGTTGATATTGATAACGATTTTAAACCAACATACGTTATTTCTGAAGGAAAGAAAGATGTTGTTACAACTTTAAAAAAAGCAGTCAGCAAAGCAGACGAAGTCTACTTAGCTACTGACCCTGATAGAGAAGGAGAAGCTATATCTTGGCATCTGGCGAAGGTATTAAATCTTGATACAGATAAAACCAAGAGATTAGAATTTCATGAGATCACTAAGAAAGCTATTCTTCACTCTTTAGATAATCCTAGAGTCATAGATATGAATCTAGTCAAATCTCAGGAGACTAGAAGAATCATCGACAGATTGATGGGATACAGGTTATCTTATCTTCTTCAAAGCAAGATAAAAAGCAAGTCTGCAGGAAGAGTTCAGTCTGTCGTCTTAAAGCTGATAGTCGACAGAGAGAAGAGTATCAAAGATTTCAAGCCTGCTGAATACTGGACAATCGAGGGTTCATTTAAAAACTTAGACAGGACCCTTCAGGCCAGCTTGGTTTCTTACAGAGGAGATAATATCAAGATTGAAAATGAGAAACAGGCAGATGAAATTCTCTCATCCTTGCCTGACAGCTTTGTCATCTCTTCAATAAAGAACACCAGCAAGATGAGAAATCCTAATCCTCCGTTTATCACTTCTACTCTTCAACAGGAGGCTTATTCTCTGTATCATTTCTCTCCTAGCAAGACATCTTCTGTTGCACAGAAGCTTTACGAAGGTAAAGATATAGGCGGTCTTTCTACCGGTTTGATAACTTACATGAGAACAGACTCAGTCAGATTATCTGATGATTTTGTTTCATCATGTAAAGATTATATAAAGAAGGAGTACGGAGAACAGTATATAGGAAACACCTCTTTCCAAAGCGGTGGAAAAAATGTACAGGATGCTCATGAAGCTATCAGACCTACAGATATCTCTTTGACTCCTGACAAAATAAAGAAATACTTGTCCAAAGATGAGTATCAGCTTTACAGTCTCATATTTGACAGAGCTCTTTCATCTTTGATGAGCAGCAGAAGAGATGAATTGACAACAGTCATACTTTCAGGAAATGACTACTGTTTCCAAACATCTTCATCCAAGACATGTTTTGATGGCTTTTATAAAGTCTATGGCAAATACATGGATGCTGAAGAGAAGAAAGTTCTTCCTGAGCTTAGAGAGAATGAAATATTCACTGTCTCTGAGATGAATAAGAATCAACACTTTACTAAACCTCCTTTACACTACACCGAAGGAAAGGTTGTCAAGCTGATGCAGGAGAATGGAATAGGAAGACCGTCTACTTACGCTCCTACTATTTCAACCCTTTTATCACATGAGTATCTTGAGAATCAGAAAGGATCTTTGATACCTACTTCTCAAGGAGAGTTGACTGTCGATAAACTAGTCGAGTTCTTCCCTAAGTACATGAGCGAGAAGTACACTTCTGATATGGAGAACATACTGGATGAGATAGCAGCTGGGAATGCGGATGGTCTATCTGTTTTAAGAGAGTTCTGGGATGGATTTATCTCTTTATATAATGTCGCTTACTCGACGATGGAAAAAGTAGCTCCTGTAGAAGTAGGAAGAAACTGTCCAAACTGCGGTTCTCCTCTTGTTATAAGAAAGAGCAAGTACGGAGATTTTGTCGCCTGCTCCAATTATCCAAAGTGTAAATATGTGGAGAAAGAAGAGAAAAAAATCGAGATTTTGGAAGGTAAAAAATGTCCTCGCTGCGGAGGTGATCTTGTTAAGAGGCACTCTAAAAAAGGAAGTTTTTACGGTTGTATCAACTATCCTAAATGCAATTACATGGAAGGAACAGATGGAAAGGAGATATTGGTCAGTAAAAAAGAGACAGTGATTCCTGATGATGCTCCTGTCTGTCCAAAGTGTGGAAAAGGTAAGCTTGTAGAGAAGACATCTCGCTTTGGTAAGAAGTTTATCGCTTGTTCTAATTATCCAAAGTGCAGATACATCGTCAAAGAAGATAAGAAAAAAGAATGAGGTTTCTTTTATAAGAAGCCTTTTCTTGTTGTAGAAAAATGGAAGATAATTACTACCTTCAGAAGTTTCTTCTGTATATCAAAAGAGTCAAAGGATATTCTGAACTTACTGTTAAAGCCTACAGAAGAGATATATCCTCTCTTCTAGCTTTTTTAAAAGGAGAGAACATCTCCTTATCTTCTTTGGAACTTAAAGATATCTCTCTGTTTTTGACGTCACTGTATAATTCAAATCTGTCAAAGAGATCTGTCAGAAGGATGCTTTCTTCTTACAGACAGTTTTATAACTACCTCATTCGTTATCACGATTTTTCTTTTAATCCATTTCTTCTTGTCTTCTCTCCTAAGACGGAAGAGAAGATTCCAGATTTTCTTTCCTTTGATGATATGTGTCGTTTTCTCGATGCGAATGATAAAAGAGAAGACTATCTAAAAGACAGAGACCAAGCTATTTTAGAATTGGCTTTTGCTTCAGGGCTTAGAGCAAGTGAGATAATCTCTTTGAAAGTTGATGATATTTCATTTCAAGAGAGAATGTTAAATATAATAGGAAAAGGAAATAAGCAGAGAAGAGTTCCTTTCTCAGTGACGGCAAGAGATTCTATAGTAAAATATTTACAGTCTTTAAGACCTGTGCTTTTGAAAGAAGGAGTTAAAGATGACGGTTACGTTTTTTTAAATTCTAAAGGGAGAAAGCTGACTGAGAGAGGACTTGAGTATATCGTTGATAAAGCATCGTTCAAATCAGGTTTCAATCTTCACATTCATCCTCATATGCTGAGACATTCTTTTGCTACGACGATGATAAATAACGGTGTCGATATCAAAGTGATTCAGAAGCTTTTAGGTCATGAGAGCATCAAGACAACATCTATATACACCCATGTGTCATATGATGAATTGAGGAGAACTTACGATGAATACTTTAAAGAATTTGAAGTCAAGGAGAAAAAGAGTATGTGCAAAGGAATAATTTTTGATTTCAACGGAACGATGTTTTTTGATGATGAGATGCAGGAGCTATCCTGGTACATATTTGCCAAAGAAGAGTTTAAAAGGGATATCACAGAAGAAGAGTTCTTATCTCACATACATGGTTTTTCAAACAAAAACATCATGGAGTACCTTGCAGGTAGAGAGTATAGCAAAGAGGAGATCTTAGCTCTAGCTACAAAAAAAGAGAAGATCTATCAAAGGTTATGTGAAGAGAAACCAGGATATTTAAAACTTGTCGATGGTCTTGAAGATTTTCTCTACAGATTAAAGGAGAACAACATTGTCATATCCATTTGTACCTCATCTATGAAACCCAATGTTGACTGGTACTTTGAAAAGTTTGATCTTTACAGGTTTTTTAAATATGAAGAATGCATCTACGATGACGGTAATCTCAAAAGAGGGAAACCTGATCCTGAGATATTTTTAAAAGCTATTTCTCATACCGGATTGAAACCAAAAGAGGTCATCGTCTTTGAAGACTCTTACTCAGGTATTTTATCTGCTAAGAACGCCGGAGTAGAAAAGATAGTTAAGGTAGGAAGAAAAGATGTGAATCTACCTGTGACCTTGCAGATAGATGATTATTTATCTATCGAGGATAAAATCTCTTCCTTGATTCATCTCTCTTAAATTAATTACGTATGTATAAGCAAATAATAACACTGCTTTTTGTTATACATGTATAATAAATTGGTACTTTTTTGGAGGATAGAATGAAAAACATTAGAAAAGTAACAGAAGATGTCATCTACGTCGGTGCTGACGATAGAAAGCTCGATCTTTTTGAAGGACATCTCCCTATCTCTTATGGTGTATCCTATAACTCTTATCTGATCACTGATGAGAAAACATGTCTTATGGATACAGCAGACAGCAGTGTGACAAGACAGTTTATTGAAAATGTACAAGGAGCTTTAGATGGAAGAAAGCTCGATTATCTTGTTGTTTTGCATATGGAGCCAGATCACTGCTATAACATAGAGCAGATCGTGTTAAGACATCCTGAGTGTCAGGTTGTTGGAAATGAAAAAACCTTTGATTTCATAGCTAATTTCTTCCCCAATCTCGATTTGGAAGGAAAGAAAGTTGTCGTCTCTGAAGGAGATGTATTAGATTTAGGAAAACACAAGCTGAAGTTTATCTTCGCTCCTATGGTTCATTGGCCTGAGGTCATGATCGCTTACGATGTCACCTCTCAGCTTTTATTCTCTGCTGACGCTTTCGGTATGTTTGGAGCCTTAGATGGAAATCTCTTCGCTGACAATGTCGATTTCGACAGAGATCATCTGGATGAGGCTAGAAGATATTACACAAATATCGTTGGAAAATACGGAATGCAGGTTCTATCTCTCTTTAAAAAAGTAGAAGGAGTTCCTTTGAAGATGATTCTTCCTCTGCACGGATACATCTGGAGGGATAATTTCTCCTACATATTAAATAAGTACACTCTCTGGGCTAGCTATACTCCGGAGGTAAAGTCGGTATTGATCGTCTACGGAACCATGTATGGAGATAATGCTTGTGTAGCAAACACCTTGGCAAACAAGCTGTCTGAAAACGGAGTAAAAGATATAAGAGTGTACGATGCCTCTGTTGTCTCCTCCTCTGTTTTGTTATCTGATTCATTCAAGTATTCAAACATCGTCATCATCTCTCCAACTTACAATATGACAATCTATCCTGATATCGAGGAGTATCTTACAGATATCTTGAGAATGGGACTTAGAAACAGAAAGATCTCTATAATTGAAAACGGTTCATGGGCACCTAATGTTAAAAATCTTATCAAAGCCAAAATTGAAAACAGCAAGCTTCCTTTTGAATTCTTAAAGACAGAGCTCACAGTTCGTTCATCTTTAAAAGAAGAGGATGAGAAGATCTTAAATCAGATGGCTTTAGAGATTAAGGAGAGCCTTGATAGATAGAATAATTTATTCTTCTTTAAACACTTATCTTTAATAATTTCATCGGATGTAGTATATTTTAATGATGGTAATAATAAAATGAATATATATGCATCCGATGTTTTTTTAGTTTCGTTTAATTCAGCAAAAATAACTGAGATAGCTCTCGCTTCTTCTTTGATGTTTCTGATTCTTTTAGCTATATCGATCAATGCTAAAAGACTTTCAGTTTACATCATCAATTCTATTTTGCTGTCCGGGTTTATAATCTCAAATGTTTATTCTTTAAACATCTTATCCCTGACAATTTTGGGAATCAGCTTCTTTATCAATCTCTCCTTTTCAAAGATCTTTATCAACGATTATTCAAAGCTGTTTCAGCTGAAGAAGAACAGCAAGAACAAGAAAAAGAAGATGAACGATTCTCAGGTAAAAAAAGAGAAGCTTCTTGACGATTTACAGACAGCTGTCATGTGGTTGAGCAAGAATAAAGTTGGTTCTCTGATCACTTTTGAAAGAGAGGTTTCTTTAGATAATTTCATCAAGTCAGGAACGATAATCAACTGTCCTTTCACAGCTGAGATAGTTGAGACTATCTTCTATGAAGGAACGAGGCTGCACGATGGAGCTATCGTCATAAGAGATGATATAATCATCGCTGCTGCTGTGTATTATCAGCCTACCAAAAGGGCGGTGGTCGGTAAATTTGGGGCTAGGCACAGAGCTGCTTTAGGAATATCAGAAGTCAGCGATTCTATAACCGTCATAGTCTCAGAGGAGACAGGAAGAATCTCTATTGCTCACAGCGGTCTTTTGGACAATGTAAAAATCGATGAGTTCAGGAAGATGATAAGCAAGCTTCTTATGTAATGTCTTTTATTTGATTGGATTTTTTTGTATAATTTACTTGTGCAATGTAAGCACTTTTTTGGAGGATTAAATAATGCCAACACCACACAACACCGCAAAGAAAGGTGAGATCGCAAAGACAGTTTTGATGCCAGGTGATCCCTTAAGAGCCAAGTTTATCGCCGAGACATTTCTCGATGATATCAAATTAGTTAACTCTGTCAGAAACATGTTAGCCTATACTGGTAAGTATCAGGGTAAAGAAGTCACTATCATGGGTTCTGGTATGGGTATTCCATCTATCGGTATCTACTCTTACGAACTTTATAATTTCTACGATGTCGATAGAATCATCAGAATAGGTTCAGCTGGATCTGTCTGTCCTGATTTAAAGCTTTTTGATATAGTCATCGCTCAAGGAGCTAGCACCAATTCAAATTGGATAAAGCAGTACAATCTGCCTGAGAACTCTACCTACTCTGCTATCTCTTCTTACGAAGCTTTATCTTCAGCTGTTGAGAGCGCTAAGAGACATAATTTCCGCTTCAAGGTAGGACAGGTCTTATCTGGAGATAACTTCTATAACGATCCTCAGGAAGTATGGTCAAAATGGGCTGCCATGGGAATTCTCTGCTTAGAGATGGAATCTTATGGTCTATTTGCTACAGCAGCACAAGCAAATAAAGAAGCTTTAGCTATTTTGACGATTTCTGATTCTCTTTTAACACATGAAGAGACAACTGCTGAAGAGAGACAGACATCGTTTACCAACATGATGAAAGTCGCTTTGGACTGCATCAAATAATTTAACATGCCTAAAGCAGCAGTTATAACTTTGATCATCCTCATTTCGCTGCTGCTTCTTTCAGCACTCTTTTTCTTTGAATTCAAAAGGCTGTATGAGAAGAAAAAGTATAAAAAAGTAGTTTATAAGAAGCTGTTTAACTTCGCTAACGAAGCTGATCAGCTTCTTTTAAATGATGTGCATTTATCTTTCTCATACGGAAATATTGAGATAATTGATCACATATTTATCGCTGATAAATACATATACCTCATAAAAGATGTCTATTATCCTGGTATCCTGATTGGAAATATCAGCGATCCTTACTTTTTTCTAATCGATAAAAAAGAAGAGAAGAAGAAAGTGAGAAATCCTCTTCTTGACAATCAGCACACTGTTGAAGAGCTCGCTTTAGCTTTGAACTTTAAAAGAGAAGAGAACATCTTTGTCAATGTGGTATGCTACAATTCTTCTCTTGTTTTACCAGATGAATTGAAAGTGAAAAAACAGGGTGTCTTCTTTGTTCCTGCCTGTGAACTTGTTTCAACCATCAAGGAAGCAGAGAAAGATAACATCCCTGTGATTCCTCATCAGAAGAGCGAGAAGCTGATCAACTTTTTAGCGGAGAAATCAAAGAGAGTAAAAGAGAAAGAAAAGGTGAGAAATGAAAAGAGAAAATGAATTTAAGACATATCTAAATGAAGCTAAAAAGATAAGAAAACAAGTTTATTTAAAAAGAGATTACATCGACCTTATCTATCTTCTTCTCCCTGCTTTTCTTTTCTTCTTGATCTGTTCTACCATGATCCATTCTTTTTTGATCTCTTTAACTATGGTGTATTTTGTTTTACCGATGCATTATTCTATTGTTCTCCATCAGAGAAGAAAAATCATAAACAGAGATGATCATTTCACATATAAAAGAGGTTACGATGAGTTTTTTGGAGGTAGATCAGGTGGCGTTTACGGAGTTATCATCTCTTTCATCTACACTTTCTTGTTGATTGTTGTCTTCTCCTTTATCTGTTCTTTTCTATTTAAATACCTCGTGAGAATCTATCCTTCTTCTGTTGATAATTTCAATTCTATCAGTTCTTTTTTCAAAGATAGGGATGGAGTCAGCCTTATGTCTCTTTTAGGAAAAAACCTCCCTGGATTATATAAACCATCGATAATTCTCATATCATTGATCATGTACGTTCCTTTTGTTTTCCTCTTCCTTATCTATATTCCAAAAAATCTAACTGATCACAACATGATGTCTATCCTTCTTCCTGATATAGATAAGAACCTTTCTTCTTCATATATAGAGAGCTCCTACAGATACGCTTTCTCCTCCTATATCAGAAAAGAGAAATTTATCTTGACGTTAAAAATAAATTATCATATCTATCTGATATCCGCTTTGATTTACTTTTTAATCTCTTATCTTTTTACTTTGATAGATGCTTATAACATTCATCTTTTTCTTCTTTACATCGCAGTTTTTATAGGAACTATCACATTTGTTTTCATCTACCTTGCTTACTTTATCAACAGGAATAATTTCTGTGTTGATGAAAAGTTGTCAAGTCTATTAAAAAGACGTCTTAACAGCGAGCATAAAATGCTTATAAAGAAAACTTATTACTCTGAAACTTATGTCAAAAGTGAAGAATCTAAATTCAGAGGTCCTTTTTTATCAGATGATAGAAAAAGAGAGTATGACTTGAATAAAAGTGATGAAGTGGATTCTTCTTTCACAGATTTTAGCTAATCAAATATCATTTTTTTGATAAAAGTAAAGATATTTTTTAATATCGACCATTAATTTGGACAAAGGTGATTTAAGCACTTTTAATTGCTGCTTTTTGTAAATATAATATTGACAACAATAAGTGGAGACTATATTCTAATCTTGGATAACATACCAAGTTCAAATAAGGATTTATCCTAAAAAGCAGACCATTAGGTCACTTGTCTCCCTTATTGGGGGACTTTTTTATATGAGGAGAAAAATATGTCTTTAGAGAAAGGTTATTATGTAGGTTTAGATGTCGGTTCTGGAACCTGCGGATGGGCAGTAGTTGAAGATACAAAAGATAGTGAGGGTAAGTGTCTATTTAAATTAGCTAGACTCAAAGGAAAAGACGCTTGGGGAGCTTATATCTTTGAAGAGGGAGAAGACTGTAAAAAAAGAAGAGGTTTTAGAAGTGCAAGGAGAAGAAATGACAGACGTAAATATCGTATTTATCAATTGCAGAAACTGTTTGCTATCCCTATTTCTAAGAAAGATCCTACTTTCTTTAAGAGACTGAATCAGTCAGCATATTTTAATGATGACAAGAGCGATGAGATAAAAAACACTTATCCACTGTTTAAAAACAAAAAGGATGAGAAAGAGTTTTATAAAAAGTATCCTACTATATTTCATCTTCGTGAGAAGTTAGTGGAAGGTGATAAGGAAGCCTTTTGTGATATCAGAAATGTTTATTTAGCTTTGCATCATATTATCAAATACAGAGGTAATTTCTTAACAGATGAAAAGTTTTCTTCAAATTCGACAATCGATTATGAAAAAGAATTTGACGAATTGAATCAGATAATCAGATCTTATTATGCTGATAATACTGAGCTATGCAATAAAGATGTGTTGAAAAAAGAAGACTATAGTAAAGCTTACAGTATCATCGTATCTGATAAGACAAAAAATGATAAGGAGAGAGAGCTTAAATCTCTTATTAATCAAGATTTCGTTGATAATAATTGTCAGACAGAATTTTACATGTTTGCTTCTTTGGTTTCAGGAAAAAAATTCAATTTTGAAAAAGAGCTCGGTATAGTTGATGCCGAGAAGAAAGATTTCAGTTTTGATTCTTTAAAAGATGAAGATAAAGATAATGTTAGAGACTATTTTGGAAACAAAGCTGAGCTCTTTGATAAAGCTTATCTCTTCTTTTGTGATGCGAAGATAAAAAAATTGATACATTATTCAAAAGAAGGCTGCGTCTCTCCCTTATCTACATCTATGAAGATGCTTTATGAGATACATAAGGTGGATTTAAAGTACGTAAAGAAGATGTTAAAGGAGATCGATAGCAAGGAAAATGGGAATAATTATAAAGATTTCTTTGTAAATGAAAATTTAAAGGATAACTATCCTGCTTACGTCCATTCATCAGCAGCGGTGAAGGAGAAGAAAGCATCAACTAGCGACGGAATAAATAAGAATATCAAGAATATATTAAAAACTAATATTGAACATATCGATGATAGTACTATCGATGAGTATTTAAAAGAAAGAAAGGAATTGATCAGTGAATTAGAGTATGACAAGAACAATATCAAATCATCATTTATTTCTCTTTTAGATAATGAAAAAACTGAACTGTTTCCGTTGATATCAATTTATAGCACCAGTGTTATTCCTCATCAGCTCCACGAGATTGAGCTTGACGCTATACTTGAGAATTGCAAGAGATTTTATCCCGAACTCTATGTTAAAACCAGTCAAGATGAACTAGATTTTGCTAAAAAGGTAAAGACAATTTTCTTATTTAAGATCCCTTATTATTATGGACCCATCAACAACGATTTAAAAAATGAGAATAAGTATTCCAATATCGAGAGAAAAGATGAGTATAAAGATGAGAAGATCACAATGTTCAATATTAAAGATGTTGTGGATGAGGGAAAGACGAAAGAAAATTTTATAAAAAAACTTATAAATAATTGCAAGTACTTAGATGCTGAAAAAGTTATTTCAAAATCATCACTCCTTTATCAAGAATACATGATAAGAGACAGATTAAATGCTCTTCAAGTAAATGGTGAATATCTCAAAGGTGAAGAAAGAGAAGAGCTTTTCAATTATATTCATCGAAGATCGAAAACGACTGTTGAAGATATAAAAACGGAACTTAAAGACCGATTGAAGATGGATGAAAGCAGTATAAATATCTCAGGAATAAATGCTTCAAATCCATTTGTGTCTTCTTCCTATTATTGTGCATACAAGCTTTATAATCAACCTATTGAAAACGATTCTTCCTTGTACAAGAAAGTAGAGGAGATCATTGAGTTATGCACGATCTATTCTGATGACAAGTCAGAATTAAAAAAGGTTCTGTTAAATGATAAGCATTTGACTCAGGAAGAGATGAAAGAGTTTTTAAAATTAAAAACAGATTCTTGGTCTCCTTTTTCTAAAAAGCTTTTAAACGGAATCAAAAGCGAAGGTGAAGAGAAGACTATCATCGAATATATGAGAGATCCTTTGCAGCATCTTAATTTCCAGCAGGTCTATTTCAAGTATCATTTTGACAAGATTGTTGAAAGGATTAATAGTGAGCATTCTTCAGAAGATCCTCTTAATAAAAAGATCGAAGAGATAATTGAGCATGTACCACCAAAATTTAGAAAATCCATCAACTCAAGCTTAAAGATTCTTGATGACATTGTTAAAGCAAACGATGGAGTTGCTCCTAAAACAATTTATCTTGAAGTCACAAGAGAAGATAAAGCTGAAAAAAAGAATAAAGAGTCTGTTTCAAGGGTTGACAAGATAAAAAAATTGTATAGCGATGAAGATAGTAGAAAGGGAATACTTTCTATGATATCTGAAGAAGAATTAAAGGATTTGAGTGATCTATTAGATGATAAAGATATCAGCACAAAGATAAAAGGTGAACAAGTGTATCTTTACTTCATGCAGCTTGGAAGAGATCTCTACGATCATAATACAAGAATTGATTTTGATGAGCTGATCAAAGGCAATAGTTACGATGTTGATCACATCGTTCCTAAGAGTTTGACTCCTATGCCAGATGATTCACTAGATAATAAAGCTCTTGT
>JALEUS010000044.1 GCA_022780765.1 Bacilli bacterium
GAATCATTTAATACTTGTTTTCTATATTTAGTGACAAGAATTAGATGATAATGTAGATTGAATACTGAGTGGTTATTTGAATATATTTCCATATAATTATTATAAATCATATACAAAGTATATGCAATATAGAATTATCAACTGGGACAAACTTAATACTGAATTGAAATAATAATGGGATTTGATGTTATGAGTACTTCTTTTTCGCCTAATTCATCCCCTACTTACAGAAGGTAGGGGACTTCTTAGGAAGTAATGTTAAATAAACTTACATAATTTACATCACTATTTTACATAAATATTACAACAAGTTTATGAGAAAGATATCGAGTGAAAATATGCAAGATATGCAAGATATTGAATGATATAAAAGATAATCAGGCATAGTTTCATAACTCCTAAGCGTAAGGTAGGGTGTTCGAATCACCTTGGGAACGCCATCTTATAACTAACATTTTGATACAAAGCAAAGGTATCAAAGTGAACGATATTTGCTCGAAAAGTCGGGCATTTTTTCATTTTTGGCGTTTTGCTAGTAGATAATTTTATATTCGAACCGACGGATTTTTAAAATTTGGTTCTACTAGAAAAACGACACCCCCTCTTTTTTGCTATATGAAAATGATTCGATATACAATAAAGGATACCAACAATTTAAGATTTGAAGAAATAAAAAAACCGATAAGTAAGGAATTTATCAGGTCACCTGTGCAAACCAAGGTTTTAGAATTATAATTAAAGAGCACTAAGAGGGAGTATTAATTTTTATGAAAAAGTTTTCTGGTTAGCTTTAGCTGTAATTTCAATAGGAATTGCATTAACTAGTTTTAAACCACTTGCAAATTCTGTAGAAGTGAAATACATTGTTGAAGATTGTGAGCGATTAGTCGAAGACACTAGTAAGTTGTTTGATAAGTATTATAATCCTGATACATATTATTCATATGAAATGGAACTAAATAAAAAGCGTTTATTAAAGGCTGAAACTTTAACAATTGAAAATGATTCAAAAGAGTACTGGACTATTAGCATCGAACAAATGTATGTTGATCTGTCGACTGAAGAAAAACAAGTTATTTTAGATATTAAAAATGAAACTCCAAATTTTGAACTTGCTTATTCGTTATTGAAAGGCGAAGAACCTAATAACAATGACGTCGATAAGGAATTAAATTCTTTAGTTAAAAGAGCCAGTAAAATAAATACAACTATAAAACGATTGATTGGTGCAGGAAGTGCTGCTGCAGCTTTTTCAGTTATATCCTCTATGGTCGCTGGTATTAATACCGCCTCTTGGATACCTTTTGTTGGTTGGACGGTTGCTGCTGTATTAGTTGCTTCTTTAATTATATATGTGGTTGCAAATTGGAGTTATATACGTGAAGGTTTTAATTCTTTCATTTCTTCTTTAAAAAGAACTTATTCAAGAATAGCGGGCTTATTAACAAGTGCATCTAAAGAAGCTGAAGACAAAGCTAAAGATAATCCTGATGTTGCTGAAAATGCTACATCCCAAATCAAAAGGAACAAGAAGTAAAAAGAGGACAAGCCCCTAAAGATGTAAAGAGAGTTGATAATGCACATGATTCTAAAGGTCAGCCACATGTACATTTTAAGGACGGTACATCTCTAAATCGTGATGGTACGATACATGATAAAAGGTATGGAAGGCCAAATCCTTCTAGCAAAGTATGGGATTGGCTTCATAAACATGGATGGTGTCAAAATGGAATTAAATAGTAAAAAAATAGATTTTTCAAACAAAACAGAATTAGTTAAACTTTTAGATAAATTTCATGATTCGATATGTAATTTTAAAGTTATTGACGAAAAAAAACTTAAAATAACGTTTTATACTATCGAAGGTGAAATACGTTATATATTAATACAATTTAAAAATAAAATTACTAATTCATTTACTATATATAATTTTAATATTGAAGATGGTAAAATAAATGGCAAAATCATAGGTAATAACGAAGTTTCAGATTTAGAGAATTTGAATATTGAATTAATTGATTTCTTATACACTAATTTGGATTTAAGTATTTATGCATGTGATAGAGTTCAAAATGGGTTGGGAGATGATAAATTAATTCAATTATGCGAAATAGAGTATATTGAAATTATATAACGATAATATCTTTTGCATCTTGATATAACCGCCTCAAAGAGTGATGTATATACACGAGGAGGCATGGATATGTCATTAGAATAGTTAAAAGAAAAGCTTAATAACCTTAGTAAAGAAACAAAGTCCTTATATAACAAGATTGATGAAAAGTATCGAATAACCATTAATGGTAAAGGTGCTATTGAACTTGTTGATATAAGTAACTTCAAGGTTCTTGCTAGAGGCGAAAAGAAGATACAAGAGGCTATGAGAAAACTTCTTGAGGGAGCTAGATAATGGCTCCTTTTCTTTTGATTTTTTAAGTATAAAAAGAAACTAAAAATACCTTTCTTATTAACTTGCTATCGTGTCTTTTTAGAGCGATGTATATATGTGCGAAGGGTTAGAAATACACCTTCAAGAAAGAGGCAAAAAGATTATGTTTAAAGAGAAGTTTGGTATTGAAATTTAGTTTACAGGTATCACTAGAAATAAGGCTGCAAAACTAGTCGCTGAATACTTAAACGGAACAGTTAGTGATGCTCGTGATTATTATGACACTAAAGTTATAACTGCACATGATGGAAGAAAATGGAAAGTTATGTACGATGGTTCACTTAGATGTCAAACCAAGAGAAATGGTGAAATCATAAGTTCTTCAAGAGATTATTCATGCGAGTTAGTTAGTCCAATTCTTACTTATGATGAGGACATAAACACACTTCAAGAATTAGTAAGAATACTTAGAAAAGCAGGAGGCCTAACAAACTCAAGTTGTGGTATTCACGTTCATTTAAATGGTGAAGATCACGATGTTAGAAGCATTAGAAACTTCATAAACATTGTAGCTAGTAAAAATGACCTTCTATATAAAGCCTTAGAAATCAAACAAGAAAGGATGAGATTTTGTAAGAAGATGGATGAACACTTAGTTAACACGATTAATAAGAAACATCCTAAAACCATGTCTCAACTTGCTGACATTTGGTATGAAGGCTACTGCGGAAGTAGAAACACACATTATCACGATTCTAGATATCACTTCTTAAACCTTCATTCATTCTTTACTGGCACCCACACAGTTGAACTTAGAGGATTTAACTCCGAACTTCATGCTGGGAAGGTTAGAAGTTATATCGTTCTTGCTTTGGCACTTAATCATCAAGCCTTAACTCAAAAGTGCGCTTCAAGCAAAAAGCCTCAAGTTGAAAATGAGAAGTTTGCGATGAGAACCTACCTTAATCGATTAGGTCTTATCGGTGCTGAGTTTAAGAATTGTAGAGAACACTTAATTCACGCTCTTGATGGATGTTCTGCATGGAGGTTTGGTTCAAGAGATAGAGCATTAGGAGGCGCTAGATAATGAAGAAGTATTACTTGGCTTATGGTTCAAATCTTAATTTAGAGCAGATGAAATATAGGTGTCCTAACGCTAAAAAAGTAGGCGCTTTTCTACTCAAAGATTGGGCTTTAGAATTTAGGTATTATCTAACTATTCGAAAAGAAAAAGGAGCAGTAGTTCCTTTAGGAATATTTGAAATTGATGAAGTAGATGAAAAGTCACTTGATAGATATGAAGGTTATCCAACTCATTATTTTAAAGAAGAAATAGAAGTTGAATTAAACGGCAAGTCTATTAAAGCGATGGTTTACATTATGAATCCTAAGATTAGAAAGGTTATGCAACCAGATATGTTTTATTTAAGAACGTGTTTGGAAGGCTATAAAGACTTTGGCTTTGATGCAAACTATTTATTTAAAGCCTATGAGGAGGCAAAAAATCATGAATAAAACAACTATTGATTTAAGGGTTATTCAACTAAAAGCAATGGATGATTTCATGCACTCAGTTAATAACGAAGAACTTATTGAAGAATGGCTAACTTATGGCATACCTGACGAAGCAAG
>JALEUS010000072.1 GCA_022780765.1 Bacilli bacterium
AGATTTTTTACCTCTCTTTTTATATGTTATCTTTACCTAAGAACGATAATAAACGAGGATTAAGACACTTTTCAAATATGTAAGTTTTATCTCCTTGCTCTTCTATGTAACCTTTGTCCATGAAGATAATCTTGTCAGAGACATCTCTTGCAAATGACATCTCATGAGTGACAACAATCATAGTTGTCTTCTCAGTAGCAAGATTCTTCATGACCTTTAAAACCTCACCTACCATTTCAGGGTCCAAAGCAGAGGTAGGTTCATCAAAGAGAATGATATCAGGAGACATCGAAAGAGATCTTGCAATAGCTACTCTCTGTTTCTGTCCTCCAGATAATTCCCTGATTTTGAAGTTGATTCTATCTGCTAAACCGACCTTGGCGAGATTGTCGATAGCTATCTTTCTAGCTTCCTCTTTCTTTCTTTTTAAAACCTTCATCTGACCGATCATGCAGTTTTTTAAAACATCCATGTTTTCAAAGAGATTGAAGGACTGAAAGACCATCGAAATTTTTGATCTCACCTTATGGACATCAGTTCCTTTTTTTAATATGTTCTCTCCGTTGAAAATGATCTCACCGAAATCCGGTTGCTCAAGAAGATTTAAACATCTTAGGAGAGTGGATTTTCCGCTTCCTGAAGATCCTATTATAGATAGACATTCACCTTTTACAACCGAGAAAGAGATATCTTTTAAAACCTCAGTGTCTTCAAAACTCTTCTTTAAATTCTTAACTTCTAATAAACTCATAACCTTTACTCCTTGCTTGGACTCTTCTTGAAATGGAACAAGAAATTCTTGATAGATAATGTCATCTTCTTTCCGCTCAACTTCATCGATACAAGCTTCAATATGAGGGTTGCAATCATAGTCAAACACAGATACATGGCTGCAATTATCAGATATGTTGTCAAGTAGATATAAGTAGCTCCTGCTATCGTCTTTGCCATAAAGAACAGTTCAGTGACAGAGATGACATTTAAAACAGAGGAATCTTTGATGTTGACTATCCATTCATTACCTATTGTGGGAATCGAGTTTTTGATAGCTTGCGGAAGCTCAACAAGAAGAAGAGATCTGTTCTGAGAGAAACCTAAAGAGAGAGCGCCTTCTCTTTGCCCTCTATCTATTCCGTTTAATCCAGACTGGATGATCTCTGACATGTAAGCTGCAGTGTTAAAGGTGATTATTATGCATCCTGCGATAAACCAGCCGTTGAAGATAGCTACATCAGTTAAGACGGTGTTCCAGTTTAAAGAGCACAGCTGACAGACAAACTGGAATACCAAAGCTTGGACCATCATAGGTGTTCCCCTGATGATGACTGAATAGAGATTACATAAACCTTTTATAGGCACTTTTACAATCTTCATCACTGTGGAATCCTGCTTTGATATCGTGACATTTTTTCCTAATGCTAAGAAGATTCCTAATAATAATCCTAAGAAAGTGCCTACTATAGACAAGACGATAGTCCCTGCAAGACCTTCAAACAACCAGTTGACGTACTCTTTTTTTCCAAAGATTCTCTCTAAGTCGCTCTTGTTTGTATCGACATCTCCTGCCGCTCTACTCACTGCGCCGACCATGTCTTTTTCTCTATCCTCTTTACTGTAATTCTTCAAGACCTGATTGATCTTGTTTTTTAGTTCATCTTCACCTTTTCTAAGTCCGATTGAAACACCGAACTCACCTTGATAATCAGAGAGGATATTCTGATCTATATGGATGATGCCTAACTCTTTATTGTTGTTGACAATCGATGTTGCAACAGGTAGCTCAGCTGTCATTGCAAAGTTTGTTCCTAACTTGACAGAGTTTGCAGCTGAAGCAAAACTGGCTAATGGAGCGACGTGATTAGCTCCAAAATTCTGTGCAAAGAGATCGATAATATCATCTGTCAGTGTGCTTATCTGAGATACGACATACTTATTTTCAAGAAGTGTTTTTAGTTCATCTGAATTTAATACCTTATCTTTATTTGCTTCAGCGTAATCCACCTTGGTAACTAAAACAAGTTCAGAGCGATAGTACTCATCTGTAAAATCGATGGACTTCCTTCTCTCAGGAGTGTCTGTCATTCCTGCGATGATAAGATCGATGTTCTTATTTAATAATTCGATGATGAGACTGTCCCACTCGTACTGCATGATCTCTACATTGACATTCAGCTCTGATGACAGTCTCTTTGCTAAATTGATATCGTATCCATCTGCAAACTTACCCTGCTTGTTCGCTATAGGAAGAGTGTAATCATTTTCAACCCCTTCCGTCCAGTTGAAAGGATCGTAATTGCACTCTAAACCGATCCTTAAAACTCCTTCCTTTTCCTTTTTGCATGAAAAGAGCATCATAAAAGAAAAAAGAAAAGCAAAAATTCCAAAAAATTTCTTTTTCATAAAAAAAGAACCTCCTACGACTACATCACATCTATTGATGCGATCTAATCAGGTTTAGGTTCGAATCAATAGTTCCAACCAGTCTTTCACTGGGAGAGTATGCAAAGTATTTCCCTGCATACCAACTCATCATTTCAATGGACTTCTACTATGATGGTTTCGGCAACTCTTACCTTTCAACTAGTTCAATGACCAATAACTAGAATACTCTGATGTAGCTGCTCCTCTATTTGGATGTACTAGATTATTATAACAGAGTACTTCTTTTTGACAAGATGTTTTTTTTATTTATTTTTTATCTTCTTATCAGCAATAAATATGAAAATAATGTTAAAGAAATACTTTTTTCTTTTGTTATTCTATAATAGAAACATGAAAAGATTAGAAGAAGATTTTTGGAGAGAGTTCTGCCAAGAAAAGAATATTGATATAAAGACTGCGCACACATCTTTCATCTACGGAAAAGATAGCGATTATTTAGCTAAACTCACTTATCTAGGAGAAAAGAGTGCAACCTGTTCTTTAAAAAAACTGTACACTGAAGAAGATGAGTTACCCTATAAAAATGAATACAGCATAGTCTTGGATAAAGAAGAGATACCGGTTTGCATCATCAAAACAGATAGAGTGAGAATCATCCCTTTTTACCAAGCTGATGAAAGACACGCACAAAAAGAAGGTGAAGGAGATAAGACCCTATCTTACTTCAGAAAGGTACACATCGATTTCTTTAAAGAAGAATGTGAAAAAGCAAACACCTTCTTCAGCGAAGATGATTTGATAGTGATTGAAGAATTCCATCTGGAATATAAAAATAAAAACTACGTGTTTTCCAAGTGAGAATTATACTTCTCATCAAAGAGAGACACCATCTTCTTGCTCTCCTCATATAGCTGAGATAAAGAGGAATCGTTTTTGATGATGTAATCTAATTTATCCCTGTTCTCATCATATGAATTGAGATCATTAAAAGATAGTTTTTTTATCGATTTATCGCGATTAAGAAGATTTCTCTTCTGATTAGATGTTTCTATCCCTACAAGAAAATCAAACATCTTATCCATCTTCGCATCGAAGACAAGAGGAACTTCGACTGCTTTTTTTACACCGTCATTAAAGATGATAAAGTCGTTGATTCTCTTTTTGAGTTCGCTGTAAAGAAGAGACAAATACTTTCGTTTAAATGCCTTGTCTTCAAAGAGAAGAGAGAAGATTTTCTCTTTATCTAAACTGTCACCAACAAAGATATTATTGAATCTTCTTTTCAGAAGAGATAAGAACATCTCATCTTGATACATCTTTTTTATCTCATCATCAAGTGAGAGAGTAGCGAAATTTAACTGCTTTAAAAAAGAGAGAACCTCACTTTTCCCAGAAGCTATTTTCCCGGTGATGCAAAGAGTGTAGTTGCTTCTTTGGCACTTGGGACAGTACGATGTGCCTCTACCTGACAATTTTCTTTTTTTAATTACAAATTGCTTACACTTATTACAAAGCTTATTTTCTCTTGAATATACTTGTAAAAAAGATTGAAACGACCCTTTTACTTCTTCACTTGCTCTGTATGTTCTTACAGATGAACCCTTGTTTTTTATAGCTAAAGAGAGTATTTCAACTGAATTAGATACTATTCTTTCAATCTCATCTAGAGTCAAGGATGAACCCTTCTTAAAAGGAGAAATTCCGCTTTTAAAAAGGATCTCATCAGCGTAGATATTCCCTATTCCTGACATGATGCTCTGATCTAAAAGAAGCTCTTTTATCATCTTGTTGCTCTTTTTATAAAAAGGGTATATGTCTTTTCCTTCCACCTCAAAAGGTTCCTTGCCTAAAGAGGAGAAGATAGAATCATCTTCTTCCTTTAGATAGTAGAGGACTCCAAATTTTCTCACATCGTAAAAAGCAAGTGCTTCATCGTCATCAGAAAAAGGTATAAAAAGAGACAGGTGAGATAGAGAGTAATTATCTTTACTGACAACATAGATCTTTCCCTCCATCCTGAGATGAAAGACCATCTTCATTTCAGATGATAGATGAATGATTAAAAATTTTCCTCTCCTTGTGATATCTATCACTTTTTTCTCAGCTATATCTTTCTTAAAAAAATCGATATCTGTCTTTAAAAGCTTATCGTAGTAGATGAACGGAGAAGAAAATTTCTTTCCAATCAACTTGTCTTTTAAGACGTTTTTTACTGTTTCTACTTCAGGAAGTTCTGGCATGTTAATGGGCCTCGTACCAGGTCTTTTTTATCTCTCCATCGACCTTTAATGGAACATCTATTTTTAATGCGTTCTCCATAGCGTATTTCAGCTTTGGAAGAAGGATATCTTTCTCATCGTCGTATATCTTAAATAACAGCTCATCGTGAATCTGCAGTATTATCTTCGATTTAAAAGAAGAGAGTATGTCTTGGCACTTGATCATACCCACCTTTATAAGGTCTGCTGCACTTCCCTGTATGACTGCATTTGTCGCTGCTCTTTGAGAGAATGAGCGCAGAGCAAAATTGCTGGAGTTGATATCTTTTAAATATCTCCTCCTTCCTAATATAGTCTTCACGTAAGTGTTTTTAGAAGCGAAGTCTATCGTCTTCTTCTGAAACTCATCAAGACCGATGAAGGTCTCTTTAAACTGTTCGATAAGCTCTTTAGCTTCCACAGGAGAAATAGCTAACTGCTCAGATAGACCGTAAGGAGATATACCGTAGACGATTCCAAAATTCACCGCTTTAGCTTTTCTTCTCATGTCTGAAGTCACTTCAGCTAAAGGAACATCAAACACCTTGCTAGCGGTAGCTGTGTGAATGTCATCTCCTTCGACAAAAAGTTCTTTTAGAAGCTTGATATCAGCTACAGAGGCAAGTATTCTAAGCTCGATTTGAGAGTAGTCTAGAGAGAGAATACTTATATCATCCTCTTTATAATAGAAAGCTTTTCTGATATTCTTTCCCTCTTCATTTCTGATAGATATGTTCTGAAGATTAGGTTCTGACATAGACAATCTTCCTGTTGAAGTCAAAGCTTGATTGTAGATGGCATGGATCTTCCCATCCTCTTTGACATGCTTTGGTAAGGCTTTGGTATATGAGCTCACTATCTTGCTGTATAGACGATAATCGATGATCTTCTTAAATATAGGATGATCTTTGACATGAGAAGAAAGAACCTCTATCGATGTTCCTTTCTCACCTTTCTTTCTAGGGATGTTCATATCTTTGAAGAGAACCTCTTCTAACTGTTTAGGAGAGGAGATATTAAACTCTTTTCCAGAGAGAGAACATATCTCTTCTTTAAGTTTCATCAATCTCTCACTGTATGTCTTATCTAAAAGAAGAAGAGTATCTTTATCCATAGGGAAACCTTCAATCTCCATAGAAGCTAACACTCTGCTTAAAGGGATCTCAACATCTACAAAAAGAGAGTAAAGCTCATCTTTCTTTAGTCTCTCTATCACCTCATCTTTAAACTCACTGATGTAGAAAGCAGACATAGCGATAGGATCTGCAAATGAATTCAAATCTATCTGATAAGAGAAAAAGATATCTTCTTTCTTCTGACCTACATCGGGATCTAAAAGGTATGTTGCAAGCAAGAAATCAAAATCAACATTCTCTATATCAGGTAGGTCATTTCTCTTTAATAAAACCAGAAGAGCTTTTAAATCATACACGCTCTTCTTCTTTTTTGAAGAGAGATACTCTTTAAAAGAGTTATCGTTTTTACAGTTCTCTAAAGAGATGAAGAAAACATCATCTTTTTTAGCAAGATAAAAACCTGATAGAGAACTTTCATTTTCATTATCTTTATTGCTAGAAAAGACGACTGAAAGATCATCAAGGTCTCCTATTTCTTTTACATTTTTTATCTTCTTGCACTGTTTTTCATCTTTCTCATCAAGAGAGAAAAGAGATATCTGCTCGTCTTTTATATCTTTCATCTTGTCCATAGCTTTGATGAAAGAATTAAACTGATACTTTGTATAAAACTTTCTCAACTTATCCTTCTGATAAGGAGAGTAGATAGATTTATCAAACTCATCTTTGATATCCATATCAGTATCGATCATCGCTAATTTTTTAAAGAAGAGAGCATCCTCCTGATTGTCTACTATCTTTTTAAAAGTCTTATTTTCAGGATGCTTAGATGCTTCCTTGATTATGTTTTCTAAACTCCCATACTCATTTAACAGTTTTTTGCTTGTCTTTTCACCGATACCTGGTATTCCTTTGTAGTTATCTGAACTGTCTCCTGCCATTCCCTTATAATCGGTTATCAACGAAGAAGGAAGAGAAAACTTTTCCATCATGTTATCATCGTCAAAGATCTCAACTTCAGATAGACCCTTCCTCAAGAAATGAATCTTGACTCTCTTAGAAAGAGAGCAAAGTTGTAAAAAATCTTTATCGGAGGTGAATATCAAGACATCTTCCTGGTTTTCAACAGCAATCTTCGCGATAGAACCGCACAGATCATCTCCTTCATATCCTTCCTTCTCAGAATAGTAGATGTCCATGCTGTTTAACATCTCTCTTGCAATTGGCATCTGAATCAAGAGATTATCATCTATCTTCTTTCTCTGAGCCTTGTAGTCCTTGAACTCTTTTTTTCTCTTCGTATCTTTTCCAAAATCAAAAGCGACAAAGAGGTGATCTCCTAAAGAGACCATCTCTTTTATCTTTTTCATAAAGTTGTGAAAAGAGAAGATAGCATTGGTAGGAATACCATCTTTGTTCGTCATCAATGAACCGCTATAAGCTGTTGAATAATACGCTCTAAAAAGAAGAGAATTTCCATCAACTATCACTGTTTTTTTCATCTCTTACCTCCCTTCCTATAAACTTGTACCTCTCAGGATAGAGAGTCTTCTTATCAAAATTACCTTTCACAAATAAAAAGGAATACTTTTCGACATCTTTTATATTTTCTACATAAAAATTATACTCTCTAATACCATCTGTCACTATCAGATTGCTTCTGTTTTCATACTCGATTGTATCTGTGACAATAAGATATCTCTGATCTCTATTCTTAATCAAAGATGTCGATATCAGAACACCTAAAGCATCTCTTTCAAGAGAAAATCTCTCTCCCATATCCTCTTTCGATGGATAGATCTTCTGTTTTTTTAATAAGTCGATAAATCTTCCTGAGTCAAGAAGACGAAAAAGATTGTCTTTCATCGTCTTTCTATTTAAGGAAAGATAATCTAAAGCACCGGCATCTATCAGAGAGGAGAGTGTCTTTTTAACATCATTTTTTCTTTTTTCTTCCTGATCACCACTGTAAATAAATGGTGAGATACATATAAATAGCGATAGATAATCACTGCATTTATCACAGGATTTTTTTATTTCTTCTAAAGCTTCTTTTTCACATGAAGAGATGTAAGATAAAGGAAGATAGAGGACATCATCATCGACATAAAAATCATTGATAAGAGAGAATCTCAAATCTATTTTGATATCTTTGTATCTCTCTTTCATCTCTAAAAACAAAGAGATTCCTTTATCGCTATTAAGTCTATTTTTCTCAAGACTGGTCTGATAAAACTGATCCTTGTAATGAGTTTTTAAATACAAGAAGAGATAGCATAGATATGCGTAAGCGTAGGCATGAGATTTATTAAAACCGTATGAAGCAAACTTCTCAATATCGCTGTAGATAGATAAACTGATCTTCTCATTTATTCCGTTTTCTTCAGCTTGAGAAATAAACTTCTCCTTATATTTCTCCATCTCTTTTATCTTTTTCTTTGATATCGCTCTTCTGAAAATATCTGCTTCTGCTAAAGAGAAAGAAGCGATGGTCTTTAATACCTCCATGACCTGCTCTTGATAAATCATTATTCCATAGGTCTTTTCTAAGATTGGTTTTAAAAGAGGATGAGAGTACTCAATCTTCTCTTTTCCCTTTTTTCTTAACGCGTAAAGAGATATGTAAGACATGCTGCCTGGACGATAGATAGCAAGCAAAGAGGCCAAATCGTCAAAACAGTCGATATGAATATCTCTTATCGCTCTTTTCATACCTCCTGTCTTATCTTCATCGAGTTGAAAAATGTCAGCTACCTGAAGCCTGTTGAGGGTATCATATGTCTCTTTATCATTTAAATTATTCTTTATATCTTCTTCATTAAAGTCTATATCATGTATCTTATTTTCAATATTTTTTAAAAAAGATAGATTTGATAGAGAGAGAATATCAAATTTTAAAAATCCCATCTCTTCTAAATAGGTTGCTTCAAATTGTGCCAAAGAGTACGCTCCTGATAAACACGGTATAGAAGATGAAAGTAAAGAAGATGAAACAAGAATTCCAGAAGCGTGAAAAGATGTCGAAACAGGAAGAGAGATAATTTTGTTTGCATACTGAAAAAGCTTCTTATAAAGAGGATCAAAGATGACCTTCTTAAGTTTCTCTCCATAGTATTTATTATTCAAAGCATCTTCAAACGTCTTGCTGTCTTTGCTGATAGCAGAACTGATACGCTTTATCTTCTCTTCAGGAATCTTCAATACCTTTCCAAGAAGAGCGATGCTAGATCTTGGTCTGAGTCTATTAAAGGTGATGATTTTAGCAACCTTACCTTGGGTGTACTTCCTTTCAAGATATGAGAAGATCTCATCTCTTCTCTCATCTTCAAAATCGATATCGATATCAGGCATGGTCATTCTCATCGGATTTAAAAATCTCTCAAACGACAAAGAGAAGATTATAGGATCGATATCTGTTATATCGCATAGAAATGAGATGAGACTTCCGACAGCAGAACCTCTTCCGTACCCTACTTTAATACCGTTGTCTTTAGCGAACTTAACATAGTCAGCAACCAGAAGAAAATAAGAAGAGAACCCCATCTTTGAGATGATCTTCAACTCATAATCCATCCTTGTTAAATATCTTTCATCCGCATCTTTTATCTTTCTTTTCAGTCCATTTAAAGATAGATCTAAAAGCAGTTTATCCTCGTTTTCAAATCTGATTATATCTCCTCTTTTCTTGAGCAAAGAGAAGTCTATCTCATCTGATAAAGAGTTCAAATTATCGATATCTTTTTTTCTGTACAGAAGAGAAAAGATGTTCTCTTTAAGCAAAAAATCAGGTCCTTCTTTTTTGAGTTCTATCTCTTCATCTGCCTCTGATACTGATGAAGAGAACAGCTGATAAAGATAGTTATCGCTCTTGTTTAAATAACGTATCTCAGGAAAAGGAATGACCTTGTATTCATTGTCATCAAAAAACTGATAGATGATATCTAATTCTTCCTTATCTTCTCTGCTCTTGTTTGATACACCAAAAAACAGATGAGATGAAAAAAGATGTTTGAGCTTCACTAAAAAAGGGGAGATCATATCCTGAAAATCTTGAAATGAGAAATCGCTGTCAATCTGTAAAATCAAACCTAATCCATCATTAAAAGAAGATAGATCATCGATTGAGAAAGCTTCTTTCCTGTTGTTGATCTTAAGCATGTTTTTATATCCTGTCTCATTTAAAATGACAAACGATGCTTTTATCTCTCTGTAAAGATGAAGATCTATCGATATCGATTTTAAAAAGATAGGCTTGAGATCATTTCTTCTGCACTCTTTTTCAAACTCAGGATAAGAATAAATGTTGTCATCGTTTATTCCGACAGCTTGATAAGAGTACTCTTTCGCTTTTTTACAGTACTCATCTATCCTCACTATAGAATGAAAAAAACTGTATCCGCTGACAAGATTTAAAGAGGAACTTTTCATATAAAAAATTATATAACAAATCATTTTGTTTTTCTCATCTATAGAAAAATGACAGTGGTTTTCATCGCTTTTTTGCTATGAAAAATAGGACTTTTAAATAGTGTTTTATTAACTTGATATATTTTCTTAATTGTTTATACTTAATTGCACACTTGAGGAGAATTATGTCAAAAACAATAATATATGGTAAATATCCTGTCAAAAACTCGTTTCTTGGGAAGAGTCTTCCTTTGCGTGTTCTTTTAAATGAAAAACATCCAGATCAAGAGATCATTCTTCTGTGTAAAAAGATGTCTGTTCCGTATGAGCTTTTAAGTGCAGAAGAGCTTGACAGAAGAACAGATAATCAGAATCATCAAGGATGTTTAGCGGTTTTAAGAGAGTACTCTTTCTCCTCATTAGATGATGTGATAAAAGATGATGATAAAAACCACACCATAGTCATTCTCGATGGGATTCAAGACCCTGTCAACTTCGCTTCAATAATAAGAAGCTCAGTCGCTTTCGATGTGGATGGAATAATTATCAGCAAGAGAAATCAAGTCGGCATGACTCCTACTGTCAGAAAGATAGCGACGGGTGCTGAAGAGCTGATCGATATAGTACAGGTCGACTCTCTTATCGACACAATTAAAAAGCTAAGAAAAAACAATTACTGGATAATATCTTCAGCTGGAGAAGGAAAGGATTACTACAATAACATAAACTATCAAGGAAAGTTCGCTCTGGTCATAGGTTCTGAAGGAAATGGAGTCTCTCCAATCATCAGAAAGCTCTCTGACTACGTAGCATCTATTCCTCTTCCAGGAAAAGTTAAAGCCTTAAATGCATCAATAGCTTGTGCAGTATTCCTCTCAGAGATAAATTCTTTTAGATTCAAAAACAAATAATACTATCTAAAAAGGAGGCAGTATGGATAATATTGTTCAGATTAAATGCAGCAATTTAGCTGTAATCTTTTCTCAACCCCCAAAAAAGGAAAGAGAACAAGAAAGCTTTTATGACATGGACTATTCTTCTCTTGCTAGCAGTGCAAAAGAGAATCAAGAAGCTAAAGAGATCCTGTCTTTAAGAATCATGAAGACAGTTGACATATATGCCTACAAAGCACTCTCCGGAAGAAAATACCTGGATAAAGATGAGATAAAAAGCAAACTTTTTGATGTTTTTTTAGAAGCTGTAAAAATCTACGATAGAAAGAAAGGAGAGTTCATGCATCTGCTTAGAAGAATGTTTAAACTCACCATCAGAAATCATCTTAAGTATAAAGCTTTAAAACACGTAAGAGAACTCAAATACTTAGGAAGAAAAGTATCTACAAACGATGATGAGCTTTTTAATTATCTCACAAGCAAAGAAACAGTCAATCTCGACGATGAGAAAGAGAAAATAAAGCAGAAGGTGGATGATAAGCTCTTTATCAATCATTTACCGAAAAAAGAAAAAGACATCATATCTCTTTTCCTTCTAGGTGAAACATATAAAAATATCTCCTCTCTTACAGGATATCCTCTCTCAACTGTAGCTCACACTATATATAAAATCAGAGATGACTATCAAAATATATTCTCTTAGACTTGATTCTGTGATAAATTAGTCTTATGGAAAAAAAGAGAGTAAAAAACATCTACAAAAACTATGTCGACAGAGAAGAGAAGAAGGTTATCAAAAGCGATTTTTCTAAAGCTTTAATAATAGCAGGAAGCAAAAACTATCCTTTCGCTGGTCTTCTAGCTATGAAAGGAACTAAGCTGTTTTCTCCAGGTTACCTAGCATTGACAAAAGCATCTTTCAACTCCTTTGCCTACCTTGCTCACTGCTTTTTAGACTGCGTCTTCATCTCAGTCGGTGATGATAAAACATCTTATCTTATAGATGATAGTTTTCAAACTATATTAAAATATGATTCCATATTATTTGGAAACGGAGTTGAAGAAAGTGAAAGCAACTTAAAGTTTCTTGATAAACTCATAAAAGAATTCCAAGGAATACTAATAATAGATGCAACTGGAATAAGGCTTTTAAAGAGGATAGAAAAAAGCACTCTTTTAAGTAAGAGGTGCACTATTATCATCACCCCTCACATGAAGGAAGCTCAAGATCTTTTCTCTTCATCACTGAAGACAAGAGATGTCTCATCTTATTTAACTGATGCTGTCAACTACAGTAAAAAATACGACATCTACTGCATTTTAAAAAGCTATGATACCCTCCTTGTTCATAAAGACAAGTACGTTTTTGAAAGATATGACACTCCCAGCTTAGCAAAAGCAGGAAGCGGAGATTTCTTTGCGGGAATGCTTTTAGGATCAATATCAAATCATCAGAGAATTCCGCTGTCCTTATTTGATTGCATCAATTTCACTGACAACCTATTCCATATGACGGCTTCTCTTTTACAGAAGAAAAAGAACATCCGTCTTATCGATTACAACGATCTGTACGAGCAGATCAAAAACATGTGATCACTTATCTAAAGAAGAGACATCAAATGTCTTCAAATATTCATAGATAGCTTGACTCACATCTTTTAATGTGTCATTGTCCATAGGATTGTTTATTCCTGCTTCTTTTAAAAGCTCTCTGAATGGATACTTACCACCTAAATAACAGAAATTTATGTACTTATCCAGTGTTTTAGAATAATCTTCCATCGACTCTTTGAAGAAATCTAAAGCGACGATTGTCGCTATCGTATAATCAAGATAATAGAAAGGATTTTCAAAGATGTGAGACTGCCTTTCAAAATATGCACCGGATTCAAATGCCGGGAAGCCTTCATAATCTAAGTGAGGTAAAAACTTCTTCTCAAGGCTTCTGAAGTAAGCTTTTCTCTGCTGATGATTTAAATAAGGATGCTGATAACAGTACTCTTGGAAAGCATCGATGATACAACCGTAAGGAATGAATGTGATAGCAGATGCCAGATGAAAATACCTGTACTTGTCAGCTTCCTCTTCAAAGAACATATTCATGAAAGGATAAGTCAGATACTCCATAGACATGGAATGCATCTCGCAGCACTCTAAAGAAGGTGAGCGATAGTTTGGAATATCGATTCTCTCTCCTGCTAAAAATCCTTGGATAGAGTGACCAAACTCATGAGTCAAAGTATCTATATCATCGGGTGTAGAATTGAAGTTTGCAAAGATGAAAGATGTTTTGAGCATTGGAAGATAATCCATGAATCCCCCACCTACCTTGTTAGGTCTTGCAATCAGATCCATGCAGTTATGCTGTACCATAAATGAGAAGTATTTACCTAAAACTGGAGACATTTTCTCATACATCTCTTCTGCTTTTCTTACCAAGGTATCTGCATCGTACTTAGGTGTAGGATTTCCTGTCTTATAGAATATGTTGTAATCAAAGAACTTCGTATCTTCTCCGTATCCTAGTCTATCTTTCTGCTTGTTAAAAATCTCATTTGAAAGAGGAACTATGTACTTGAACACTTTATTTCGATACTCTCTTGCATCCTTGTAAGTCCAATCTAATCTGCCCATCCTATCGTATCCAAGCTGGACAAAATCTTCATATCCGAGCTTTAATGCTATCTCATTTCTAACTTTGATCATCGATGAGAAAATCTCACCGATCTTCTCATCGTTCTCATCATAGAATGACACGCTTTTTCTTGTGGTCTCTTCTCTTATTTTCCTATCAGGAGAGCTGGTGAACTTGGCGATCTGAGCCAGAGAATAAAGTTCTCCTTCATACTCTACCTTTGCTTTTCCTTTCAGTTCAATATACTGACTTATCAATCTGTTTTCTTCCTGAAGCAGAGGAAGAACCTCATCAGAGATGGTCTTTAAAGACAGTTCTATCTGTTTGAAGAAAAGAGGAGAGAACTCCTTTTCAAGTCCTTCTTTAAAGGGACTATTATAAATAGCAGTCAAAACATCGTTTTCTGTTTTATTGATGAAAGGATAATTCTCATCGAGATAATCGTTTAATTTTGTATACTTCTCATCTGAGACATCCTGAGAATGCCTTATGTAAATGACTGATCTGATGGTAGCTATCGTATCAGAGAGCTTAAAGTACTCTCTGATACTTTTGACACATTCTTCTTCAGATGAAGAAGAGCTTATCTTATCTTTTAACTCATTTAATTTATCGATGATCTCTTCCTTGTTAAAATCATCTATCTGAATAGAATTAAAGTCTGAAAAATCACTATCAAATTTTTGCATATAAACCTCCTATTTTATCTTGTACAGATCCTTAAATTTGACTGTCAGGTAATCGATGTATGCTCTGCAAGAGAAGTCTTCTTTTGTCATCTTCTTAATCCATGTCTTGGTGTCAAGCAGTGGAGCATTTAAAAACACGTTCTTCTTCATCCACTTCAATATATTATCAAGATGTCCAGATAAGATCTCTTCGCTGAGATTCATATCTTTCTTCAGCTTGTTAAGATAGATGCAGTTTAAAGCATTCCCCATAGCGTAGGTTGGGAAGTAACCAAAGCCGGATGTCCAGTGAACATCTTGAAGAATTCCTTCTCTGTCGTTTTCAACATCTACATCAAGTATCTTCTTGTACATCTCATTCCACTTCTTGTTTAAAGTAGAGAAGTCAGCTTTACCATCCATGATCATTCTCTCCAGACGATATCTGATGAGAATATGTAAAGAGTAAGTGAGTTCATCTGCCTCTGTTCTGATGGTGTTGTTAAAGTCAACATAGTTTACTCCTTCATAGAGATCATCTAAAGAAACATCAGGAAACTCCTCTTTAAAGATTCTTTTAAACTCAGGATAGATCAGAGTTATATACTCTCTGCTTCTTCCGATGACATTCTCATAGAATCTGGAGACAGATTCATGCTTGCCCATGGAAAGAGACCCTTCTGATAATCTGTGAGCAAACATCTCCTTTGGAACATTCTGACCGAATATAGCATGACCTCCCTCATGTATTATCGAATACATGTTAGATATGAAATTGTCTTCGTAGTAATGAGTGGTAACTCTCACATCATTGTAGGATAACTGACTTGTGAAAGGATGCTCAGTAGTGGAAAGAGATCCTCTTTTAAAATCGAATCCATTCAGCTGCAAGAGATAACGAGAAAACTCTTCCTGTTTTGCAATAGGGACCTTCCTTTTTATAAAATCATGTCTTGGGACATATGAAGATGCTTTGACCTCTTTGACAAGAGGAACTAAGCCTTGCTCTAATTCATCGAAGAATCTGTCGAGATCTTCGCAGGTGAACTTCTCTTCAAAATCATCGAAGAGAACATTGTAAAGGTTCTTTTCCTTCTTGTCTTCTAAAGATGCTAAAAGAGAAGATGTCTTATATATCTTTTCTAAAGTGGGAGCAAATTCTTTATAGGATCCTTTCTTTTTAGCTTCAAGCCAGATGACATAGGCATCTCTAAAGAGAGTCATAGCTTCATTGAAGATCTCAGGAGTTATATTTTTATTTCTCTCTATGCTCCTATATAAAAGGTCAACCAACCTTTTATCGTACTTATTTAAACTGTCAAAATCTTCACTCTTTTTGATTTTTTTTACTAAGGATACGAACTCCTTACTCTTCTCTATTTTGTAGATGATATCTGTGAAAAAATTTAAATCCTTATTTATATCTGCCATTCCTTTTTCAGGTGCGACAGTCTCAAGATCAAAACTTAAAACCTGGCAGGCGTGCTCATAAATATTTTTTCTATCCAACATCTGATAGAGCTTTTCTAAATCATTATTAATCTTTTCCATTTTTAATAATCCTCCAACTGCTATTATATCATTAATACAATAAAATGATTTCTCATGTAATAAATGTAAAAAAAGAGAATCATTTCTTCTAATAATGATAAAATAAGTAGGTTAATTTAATTTATTGAGGTTAGAAAATGTCAAAAGAAGTATTCAGTCTCGATTTTTATGGAAGAAAACTTATCGTCGAGACAGGCGAAATCGCCAAGCAAGCAGATGGATCTTGCATTGTTAAAATGGATGACTGTGTCGTCTTGTGCACAGTCTGTGGAGCTAAGGAAGCAAAATTAGGTCAAGACTTTTTCCCGCTCACTGTCAACTACTATGAGAGACAGTACGCTGTAGGAAAGATTCCTGGTTCCTTCTTGAGAAGAGAGGGAAGACAGTCAAGCAGAGAGACTCTCTGTTCAAGACTTATCGATCGTCCTATAAGACCAATGTTTCCTGAAGGATATGTTAACGATACTCAGATAACAGCTACTGTTTTATCAGCAGATAAAGATACTCCAACAGAGATGTTAGCTATGTTTGGATGCTCTTTAGCACTAGCCATATCTGACATACCATTTGATGAACCTATCGCAGGAGTTAAAGTAGGAAGAGTAAACGGTCAGTTTATCATCAATCCCACAGTTGAAGAGAATAAAAACAGCGATATCAATCTGACAGTAGCTGGTTCAAATAACGCTATAAACATGGTTGAAGCAGGTGCTAAAGAAGTCAGTGAAGATGACATGTTAGAAGCATTGATGTTCGGACATGAAGCTATCAAAGCACTGACTCAGTTTGAAAAGGAAATCGCTTTGAAATGTGGAAAAGAGAAAAGACCTTTAAACATCTACAAGATAGATGAAGAGTTCAAGAGATTCTGTTTGGATCACATAACAGAAGGCTACAGTGAAACAACTGAAAAGAGACTTGTCAAAGCAGTTTCAATATACGATAAACTGGAGAGACAGAACACTATTGACGCTATTGAAAAAGAGGTCATCGATATCGTAGATGGCTTTGAATACAAGAGCACTTTAGAACACGATATCAAAGTAAATGAAGCTAAAGAGGTGTTAGAACAGGTGGTCAGAGATGAGGTAAGAAGACTCATCACCATCGATAAAGTGAGACCAGATGGAAGAAAAGTTGATGAGATAAGACCTCTCGATGCTCAGGTTCATCTCTTACCTAGAGCTCATGGTTCTGCTTTGTTCACTCGTGGACAAACTCAGGTTCTTTCAGCATGTACCTTAGGTTCTTTAGATGATGCTCAGATACTTGACGACATAAACGGAGACACAAGCAAAACCTTCATGCATCATTACAACTTCCCACCCTATTCAGTCGGTGAATTAGGTAAGATGGGAACCCCAGGAAGAAGAGAGATAGGTCACGGTGCTTTAGGTGAAAGAGCTCTGTCCTATGTTATCCCATCCATAGATGATTTCCCGTACACTATAAGACTTGTCGCAGATGTCTGCGAATCAAACGGTTCATCTTCACAGGCTTCTATCTGCGCTTCCTGCATGGCTTTAATGGATGCAGGTGTTCCTATCAAAGCTCCTGTCAGCGGTATAGCTATGGGACTTATAACTTCAGGACCTCTTGATGGAAACCATCCTTACACCATCTTGACTGATATCCAAGGTATGGAAGATCATCTGGGAGATATGGACTTTAAAGTGGCAGGAACAAGCAAAGGAATCACTGCTCTTCAGATGGATATCAAGATAAGAGGTATAACAAGAGAAGTGCTGAAGGAAGCTCTTTATCAAGCAAAGCCAGCCCGTGCTCAGATACTTGATGTCATGCTCCATGCTATCAATGCTCCAAGAGAAGAATTATCTCCTTATGCTATGAAGATGAAGAGATTCTATATTGATCCTGAAAAGATCAGAGAGGTCATCGGTTCACAGGGTAAGGTCATAAACGGCATTGTAAAAAGCTGCAACGATCAGGTTAAGATAGATATTGAAGATGATGGAAGAATCATCATTTACTCTGTTGATAAAGAGATGATTGAAAAAGCCTACTCTCTCATCATGAACATAACCAAAGTCGTTCAGGTAGGTGAGATATACGATGGAAAAGTTGTCAGAATTGAACAGTATGGTGCTTTTGTAAATCTCTTTGGAACAACAGATGCTTTATGTCACATCTCTAAACTCGGTTGGAACAGAGTTGAGAAAGTTGAAGATGTCTGCTCTTTAGGAGACACCTTAAAAGTTATTGTCACCGGTTTTGATAAACAAGGAAAGATCGATGTATCACATCGCGAGTTTGTTGAAAAACCTGAGGGTTACAAAGAAGAGTTCGATAGAAAACCTCGTTTCAATAAAAAGAGTCATTAGTTATCATATATAAAATT
>JALEUS010000077.1 GCA_022780765.1 Bacilli bacterium
CCTTCCTATATCAGAAATGAAAGATGAACTTATTAAAGATACAGAGAAGGAATCCTTCTCTTTAATACCACAAAGCAAAATGAAAGAAGAACATCTTCTGATAAACGACTTTTACTATCATTTTGTCAACGATGAAAAAGATTCTCTTCCAGATTATAAAACAACTTATATTCTATTAAAAAACTTTATATCATCAATTGATAAAAGAAATAGTCAAACTTGTATTATGTATTTTACTTTTCCTTTATTCATCCTTTTAACAGTGCTTCTATACTTTTTCACATTCTGCGCATAAAAATTATTTGTTTCATGTGAAACAATTATAAATATTCTTTATTTTATCGACTTTTTTGATAATTATCACAAATTATCCAATCAAAGGTATAACACATTGTTTTAAAGAGTTGTTTTATATCATTTTCTTAATTATTTAAAACTGCTTTGACAGAGTATTAAACTTAAAACTTCTCTTTTTTTTATAGGAACAGTCAATATATATCTCATATTTTTAAGTCTCTCTGCTGATTGTAAAATATACAAAGATAATATATAATTTACGATGGTTTTAAGAGGTATTTTTATGGATATAATTGAAGATTTAGAAAGACGTGGATTATTAGATAACTTCTCAAATAAAGAGAAAATTAAAGAGTTGTTTAAAGAAAAACAGACTATCTACTGCGGCTTTGATCCTTCCTTTAAATCTCTGCAGTTAGGTAATTATATAATGATAACTATCTTAAAAAGACTGCAAAAAGCAGGGCATAAAATAATTGCGGTCTTAGGTGGTGCTACCGGAATGATAGGTGATCCTTCTGGAAGGAACAGCGAGAGATCTTTCCAAGATGAGAACACTCTCTTTGAGAATGCCAAAGCTATAAAAAATCAATTGGCAAAATACATCGATACTTCAGACCCTGAGAAAGGAATAATCGTCAACAACTACGACTGGTGGTCAAAGATTAACACCATATCTTTTTTAAGAGATTATGGAAAGATGATACAGATAAACTACATGCTGGATAAAGAGACTGTAAAAAGACGTCTTGATACAGGTATATCTTTCACCGAGTTCTCTTATATGCTCCTTCAGTCAGGAGACTTCCAAAAGCTTTACGATGATTATCACTGCACTATTCAGATAGGAGGTGGTGATCAGTGGGGTAATCTCACCTGCGCTTTAGACTTTGTCAAGAAAACAAGAGAAGAAAGCAGAGATCAATGCGAGGTTTTCTCTGTAAAACTCATCACTGACTCCCAGGGAAAGAAGTTTGGAAAAAGCGAAAACGGTGCCTTGTACCTCGATCCAGAATTGACAAGTCCTTATCACATATACCAGTACTTCATGAACGTATCTGACCAGGAAGTAGAAAAGTACCTGAAGATTTTTGATGACAGAGACATTGCTGAGATTGAAAAGATTGTCAGTGAGCACATGGCTCATCCAGAATTCAGAACAGGTCAAAAAGAATTAGCAAGACTATTAGTAACAATGATCCACGGCAAGAGACAAGCTGAAAGATGCAAACTTATGTCGGAAGCTCTCTTCAAAGATGACTTCTCTTCCTTAGAAGAGGATGATTTGAAGCAGTTGACAGATGGACTATGTGTATTCAATGCCAGTGAAGATATCTCCTTACAGGACGCTTTGGTAAACTGTAAATTAGCTTCTTCAAAAAGAGAGGCTAGAGACTTCATCAAAAATGGAGCATGCAAAATAAATGGTAACAAACAGAACGATTTAGAAAAAGTCATCACAAAAGAAGATTGCTTAAACGGAGGATACATCTTCCTTAAAAGAGGAAAGAAAAACTACGCTGTCATCAAATATTAAAAAATAAGAGGATGAGCTTTACAGCTGAATCCTCTTTTTTATTACTTTTCTAAAAACTCAGTTATCTTCTCTTTGACATCAGAAGAGATCTGATAATAGTTTCTTTTATCTCTCTTCAGTTTTAAAGCAAACTGGTCTAACTTCTTATTATCTCCTTCCTTTACAAGCTTTTTGTATTCTTCCTTCAACTTTGAATAGTTGTTGCTGCTCTCTTCAGTCACAAAGGAATTGTGAAGTCCTCTCTCTGTAACAAATATTTCAAAATTATCTCTTTTAAGATGTTCAACCTTTCTTGCAAGAGAATGCTTATAAGGAACAATATTGTCGTTTTTGCTGTGAATCAATAAAACAGCTGTCTCTCTGCTCTTCTTTATCTCCCTATAAGATGAAGAGTTCTCTCTCTTCGTACCTAAAAGAGAGAAACAAAGAGGAATGATGGGATAGAGAAAATAATACAAAAACTTGTTTTGAAGATGAAGAAGATCTCTTCCTGCAATACCGGCTGAAAGAGGAGCGCTTCTTACGATAGCTTTCTTCACTTCCGGATGATAACGAAGAGTCAGTGAAACAGCGTATCCTCCCATCGAATGACCGTAAAGATATATAGGAAGATCTTCATTTAATTCTCTTCTTTCAACATCTTCTAATACCGCTCTCAATGAATAGTAAGAGAAAACAAAAGAACCCTGATTTTCACCTGAGGATAGACCGACACCAAAATTATCAAACGCTAATACTCTGTATCCTAGCTTAGTTAAATAATCAATATCTATCAGGTACTGAACGTGTGTTCCAAAAAAACCGTGGGAGAGAATAATCAATCCTTTATACTCATTTTTATCTTTTCTGCTGTATATATATCCTCTTAAAGTTGCTTTTCTTAAGATAGCAGAGTACTCCTCTCTTTCTAACTCAGGAAAATCATCATAAGTCAGATAACAGATGTTATCAGGATCCTCTCCTCTCTTTGAAAAAAGCTTTCTATTAGCTATGAAAACGACAAAAAGACCAAAAGCTATATAAAGAAATAGAATGATAAAAAAGACAATCAATAAAATAAATAGTGTTTTCATACATAGAAAATTATAGAAATAATCTTTAAATTTACAAGGAAATTAAAACCACGGAGCAGGAATACAAGCAATATTTAGCACTCTAACATTGAAAGTGCTAATTTTTATGTTATACTATCAATGCGGAGGTACAGAAAAATGGAACAAGAACAAAAATATACAAACAAAGTGATATCTGCAATCAATGCAGGAGTTCAATTAGCAAAAAATAAATCATTTCCATCATTTGATGTCCCTATCTTGTTAAGAGTACTCTTCGATCAAGATAATTCGATGTATGTCAACGTCTTAAACAAGATTGGAATAGATGAAAAGGTCGTCTCACAGATGATAGATAAAGCAATAAACGAATCTGTCAAGACAAGCTCTACTTCTTCAATAACTGCAAGCAGCGATGTATCAAACATTCTTTACAGCGCTACAAAATACATGAAGAGCATGCAGGATGAATACTTATCTATCGAGCACATTTTATTAGCTCAGTTTGACTGTCATCACTCTTTAATAAACAAACTGAAAGAGATAGCAGATTACAACAAAGAGAATTTTTTAAAAGCTATCAAGCAGATAAGAGGAAACGCTCACGTGACAAGCGATGATCCCGAAAGTCAGTATGAGGCTTTAAAAAAATATGGAAGAGATCTCGTCTCAGAAGTAGCGAAAGGAAAAATCGACCCCGTCATCGGAAGAGATAATGAGATAAGAAGAATGATGGAGATACTCTCAAGGAAAAGCAAGAACAATCCAGTTTTAATAGGTCAGCCAGGTGTTGGAAAAACAGCTGTTGTCGAAGGTTTAGCGTGGAGGATCTTCAAAGGAGATGTTCCTGAATCTCTAAAAAAGAAAACCATCTTTGAACTGGATGTAGCTTCTCTTGTAGCTGGAGCTAAATATCGCGGAGAATTTGAAGAGAGAATGAAAGCTGTGATGAAAGAAGTCACATCATCAAACGGAAACATCATTCTATTCATCGATGAGATACACACTCTCATAGGTTCAGGAGCAAACGGTGATTCATCTTTGGATGGAGCAAACATCTTAAAACCTCTTTTAGCTAGAGGAGAACTCCACTGCATAGGAGCAACGACATTAAACGAGTACAGAAGATACATCGAAAAAGATCCTGCTTTTGAAAGAAGAATGCAGAAGATCATCGTCGATGAACCTACTGTTGAAGATACGATCTCTATTTTAAGAGGAATCAAGGACAGGTACGAGCAACATCATGGTGTGACAATCACAGACGATGCCATCATCTCAGCTGTCACCTTATCAAAGAGATACATAACCGACAGATTTTTGCCTGATAAAGCGATCGATCTGATAGATGAAGCCTGTTCAAAAGTGAGGATGCAGATAGACACGATGCCTGAGAAACTTGATGAAGTGACAAGAAAACTTCTTCAACTTCAGATAGAGAAAGTGTCTTTAAAAAACGATGACTCAAACTCAGCTTTAAAAAGAAAAGAAGAGATGGACAAAGAGATAAGCTCTCTTGCTGAGAAAAAGAAGGAGCTTGAAGGTCTTTGGCAGGCTCAGAAAGCGGTAAATGACAGGATAAAAGAAGATAAAAAACTCTTGGATAAAAATAATCTTCTTTTAGAAAAGTACATGCAAGAAGCCAATTATCTTCAGGCTGCAAAAATACAAAACGAGATAATACCCGCACTCAAAAAGAAGATAGAAACTGAAAAAGAACAGAACAAAAATGAGAATTTGATATCCGATATTGTCACAAGCGATACTGTTGCACTGATAATATCTTCTTGGACGAGAATACCTGTTGCAAAATTGACCCTCTCAGAAAAAAGCAAGATTCTTTCTCTTCCTAATGAACTAAAAAAGAGAGTCATCGGTCAGGATGAAGCCATCAAACAGATATCTGATTCTATCTTGAGAAACAGAGCTGGTCTCTCAGATGGAAACAAACCCATAGGCTCTTTCCTTTTTTTAGGACCTACAGGTGTCGGTAAAACGGAGGTGGCAAAAGCTTTAGCTGAACAGCTTTTTGACTCAGAGAAGCACATAATAAGAATAGATATGTCAGAGTACATGGAAAAGTACTCTGTATCAAGACTCATTGGAGCTGCTCCTGGTTATGTAGGCTATGAGCAAGGAGGACAGCTGACAGAGCAAGTGAGAAGAAATCCTTACTCAATAGTACTCTTTGACGAGATTGAAAAAGCTCATCTGGATGTCTTCAACATACTTCTTCAGGTCTTAGATGACGGCAGACTCACTGATTCTTTAGGTACGACTGTCGATTTTACAAACTGCATCATAATCATGACTTCAAACTTAGGAAGTCAATACCTTTTAAACGGAAACAGTGAAAAAGAAAAGAGTCAGGTCATGGATCTTCTTAAAAAAACATTTAGACCTGAGTTCTTAAACAGGATCGATGAGATAATCATGTTCAATTCTCTCAGCAAGGAAGTCGGAGATAAGATAATTGAAAAATTCCTCAATCAGCTGAAAGAGAGACTAGAAAACAGAGATATCGCCTTCTCCTACGATAAAAAGGCAGTAGATTACCTATCTAGATACTTCGATGATATCTACGGAGCAAGACCGCTTAAACGAGCTATTCAAAACGAAGTTGAAGACAGGATCGCTTACGATATCTTAGCAGACAAGATAATTAATAAAGTATCCATATCAGCAGATGATCACTTACTTTTCAAAGAGGAGTAAAAAGGACATCTATCTTTAAGCGAGCACTCATTGCATTTAGGAGATACAGCTTTGCAGATGTTTCTTCCAAAAAGAATCAGCTGGCGATGAAAATCGATTCCGCATCCTTTAAATCTCTTCTCAAGATCTTTTTGAATCAGACTGGGATCTTCTCTCTTAGATAATCCCAGTCTTTTTGATATTCTCTTGATGTGAGTATCTACAGGAATGACTGGAAAAGAAAAGAGTTCACCTAAGATTACACAGGCTGTCTTATTTCCAACACCAGGTATTGTCAAAAGATCTTCTCTGTTACAGGGAACCTTCCCGTCAAATCTTTCTATTAGAACAGAAGCAGCATCTTTCAAATATTGAGCTTTGTTTTTATATAGACCAAGAGGTTTTAATATCTCTTCTAAGTCTGATATGTCGGCTTCTTCTATCTTTTTAAGAGAGTCATATTTTTTAAATAAAGAAGAGGTCACTGAATTGACTTTTTTATCGGTTGTCTGCGCAGATAAAATCACAGCAAAAAGGAGCTGATAATCGTTTTGATGATTCAGAAAACATTCTGTGTGCGGATAAAGAGAATTTAGATAAGTTAAAAAGAAATCTTTATCTATCATCTTTTCTTCCCCTCAAGATAATCTTTCACTCTGCTGTTTGATACGTATCCATCATCGATGATAGACTCTTTAAACGCTTCGATGATATCATCTTCTAAATAGCCTTCTCTCAAGTAATTTGTTACGCTCTCTCTTTGAGATATCGTAAGCTTCCTGTTGATGTTCTTTTCAATGATTGAAAAAAGATTGTCCTTCGTATCATTTGAACTGTACATGTCAAGATAGCTGTCCTTTAAAGCATCCTCAAACAGTGTCTTTTTAAACTGATCGATACTGCATGAAAAATCATCGCTGATGATGATGATCCTTTTATTGATCAGTTTGACAAGAGAGTAATCAACATCGCTCTGACTGACTTTTTTAGGGAAAAATGGCCTTATACAATCTATCGTGATTGTCTTTTCACCCTCTTTTATTAGCTCATCAGCGATAAAGATGACCATAACATCGATGATATCTAAATCGTAATATCTGTACATCTTCAAAAGAAGAGAGTGAAAATCTACATCTTTATAATTTATATACATGTTTGTCCTCCAAATATCTGATGAACAGTTTATTTTTCTTACATTTGTTTATCTCAGCAAGAACCTTCTCTTTTTTTAACTGATAAAGAAGATCTTTATTTTCAATTATTGCATGATAAAGCTTATCATCTATCTCAAAATCAAGATCAAAAGAAAACCTCAAAGCTCTGATGATTCTCAAAGGATCTTCTATAATTCTTTTTTCGCTTTCTCCTATCGTTCTGATAAGATGGTTCTTTATATCAGAAACTCCAATTGAAGAAGGATCGATAATATGATAATCCTTATCCATGTATAGAGAGTTGATTGTAAAATCTCTCCTCAGATAATCGATGTTGATATCATCGACAAAAGAGATAGAGGAAGGATGACGAAAATCAAAGTAGTCTGTCTCTTTTCTAAATGTTGTCACCGTTATTTCAAACTGTTCTCTTTTAAAAGAAAAACTTCCCATCTTAAAAAATTTTGATGTAAAAGGAAAAAGATCTTTTAAAACCTCAGGCTTAACATCCGTAGCAAAATCGATGTCAAAACTCTCTCTATTTAAAAGTTTGTCTCTTAAAAATCCGCCTACCACGTAGGAGTTACAGCTGAGAGATGAAAAGACAGAGGAGATGATCTCTTTTTCTTTTAAAGACAGCAGTGACAACATATAAAACCACCTATATTATAGGTGGTCTTCATACACTTTTTCAAATTAAGAGTTTTTGACGATTTCTTTTAATGTGTTGCTTGCTTTAAATTTTACAGCTCTAGAAGCTGGAATTGTTATCTTTGTATTTGCATTAGCAGGATTGACACCTACTCTCTCTTTTCTTTCGACTACTTCAAATGTTCCAAAACCTGCTATTCTAACTCCATCATAAGTTCCATCAACTAAACCTTTAGCAATGGTTGTAAAGACAATATCGATAGCTTTCTGAGCATCTATTTTAGACATGCGTCCATGCTCAGCTAGTTCACTGACTAAATTATCCTTGGTTAAAAGTTTTTTCTCGGCCATAATCTCTATTCCACCTTTCAAAAAAACTATATCACTTTACAATAAAAAGTGCAAATAATAAATGCTAAAAATATCCGATTTTATCGATATTTTTCGCTATTTTACAATCTCTGAGAGATCGTTTCTTTTGCTTCTTACTATAAGCTTTATAGGACAGTTTTCAAACCCGAAAGTCTCTCGTATAGAATTCTCAAGATACCTTCTATAAGAGAAATGAAAATAATTAGGATTATTGACAAAGAGAATAAAAGTAGGAACTTTTCCTTCTATCTGCGTGCAGTAAGAGATCTTTAACCTTCCACCGTTGAAATCAGGTGCTTCATTATCCATCTGAGCTTTTAAAATCATAGAATTGAGCATAGAAGAGGGCACTTTCTTATTGAGTGTCTCATTTAAAAGGTCTATCTCTTTAAATAATGAGTTTATATTAGAACCAGTCTTAGCAGAGAGATAAACGATAGGAGCATATGATAAGAATTTAAACTCCGCTTTTATCAGTTTTGAAAAATTGATCTGATCATCCTGGTTGTGGGAATGTAAATCCCACTTATTGACAACGATGATCACAGGTTTGTTGTTGTCAACAGCATAAGAAGAAACATGGATATCCTGTGAAACTATTCCTTCACTAGCATCGATTAAAAGGAGGATAATATCGCTCCTATAACAAGCATCTTCAGTTCTAATTACAGAATACTTATCTAAATCTTCGAGTACTTTTCCCGGTCTTTTTACACCAGCAGTATCTATTAAAACGTACTTTTTATCATCTCTTTGAAAGAATATATCAACACTGTCTCTAGTGGTTCCAGCCTGAGAGGAGACGATGACTCTATCATAACCGATGATCTTATTTGCTAAAGAAGATTTACCAACATTTGGTCTTCCTATCAAAGAGAGAGTTAAGACTCCTTCAGGAGTTTTTATCTCTTCATCAGGAAGGAGAGCATTGACTCTGTCAAGAAAATCCCCAAGACCCAATCCGTGCTCAGAGGATATTGGAAAGACATCAGAAAAACCTAAGGAATAAAAATCGCTGATGAGAGAATAAAGCGATGTGTCATCTATTTTGTTCACAGCTAAGATGACCGGCTTCTTTATCTTAAACAATCTTCTTGAAATGTTAAAATCATCTTTTGTGATGCCTACTCTTCCATCGACGACAAAGACAATTACATCAGCTTCATTTAAGGCGATTTCAACTTGATCTTGAACCTCTTTTTGAAAAGGGAGGTTCTCTCCTGTTACTCCGCCTGTATCTATGAGAGTAAAGGTCTTGTTCAACCAGGAGACAAATCCGTATTTTCTATCTCTGGTGACTCCTCTTGTCTTTGAAGTTATCGCTTCTCTAGATGAAGTCAATCTGTTAAACAATGTAGATTTTCCAGAAGATGGAGCACCTACTAGAACAACTTTTCCAAAACTATTCATTTTCACCTGCTTTCATTTTAAACAAACTCACTATCATATTTATCACATCATCGATAGTCATCTCAGAAGTATCGAGAAGAATAGCATCCTCACTTCTTGTCAGAGGAGAATTCTCTCTTGTGGAATCGATCCTGTCTCTGTTTTCAATATCTTTAACTATATCTTCATAAGACACTTCAATTCCTTTATTTCTCATCTCTTCATATCTTCTTGTAGCTCTAGCTTTTACTGAAGCTACCTGATATATCTTGAGCGTAGCATCAGGTAGGACGACAGTAGAGATATCTCTTCCATCCATAACAACATCATGATCTTTAGCAAACTCCTGCTGAATTTTGACCATCTTCTCTCTGACAGCTTTATGCTTGCAGGCTTCAGAAACATTTGATGACACATCCATCTCTCTGATCCTTTCGCTCACATCTGTTCCATCAAGAAATATCTTTTCACCCTTCAAATCCATGTTGAAGTCTTTTAAAGCCTCTTCAGCATCACTTAAAGAAGAACAGTCCATATTCTTATTCAGCATATGAAGAGTGAAGCAACGATACATGCTTCCTGTATCAAGATAAGTAAAGTTTAAAACCTTAGATACTCCCTTACCAGCTGTTGATTTTCCGCTGGCTGCAGGACCATCGATAGCTATTGAATAATGCTTCATTTAATCACCCCCAAAAAAACACAGGCGATATATGTAGCTATGCCTGCAACAGAAAGTAAAACCAAAAGAAGCAAAATTAATTTCGGAGATATTTTCAGTTTTTTCTTCAACAGAGAATCTATGTAATATCTTTTAAAATAAGAATATTGAAATTTTGGTTTTTCTTTTTCGTCTTTCTTTAAGAGAAGTTCATCGATCTTTTTACTGGTCTCTTTATCACCATCTTCTAAAAAAGGATAATTCTCAATTGATGAAATTTTATCTCTCAATTCCTTAAACAAAATAACACGATGCTTACTTCCCATAACATATATATTATAGTGGAAAAAAGCCGTCAATACTAACCATGTATTTTTTTATTGAAAATTTCCATTATTCCTTTTACAATAATTTGTTTGCCATCATAGCTCAGTTGGTAGAGCAACTGATTCGTAATCAGTAGGTCGGAAGTTCGATTCTTCTTGGTGGCACCACCTTTTT
>JALEUS010000096.1 GCA_022780765.1 Bacilli bacterium
ATAACTCTGATATGGAGGACTACATCAGAACAAAGCTGCTTGAAAGCCTGTTATAGTTCCGTCTTGACCGTTGAGCATAGAATATAGATGTGATAAAATTATCTTAATAAAATTTAATTTGAAGTGAAACTATGGACTATATAATACGAGAAATGAGAAGCGAAAAATATTGTTTACTAAGTGACTTTTTGTACGAAGCAATTTATATTCCAGACGGAATTGAGCCACCACCTAAATCAGTCATAGACTGTCCAGAATTACAAGAATACATCCTTGAATTTGGAAATCGAAAACACGATAAAGCCTTAGTTGCAGAAATTCAAGGAAATATAGTAGGAGCTATTTGGGTAAGAATTATGAATGATTATGGACACATTGATAATGATACGCCATCTCTTGCTATGTCTGTCTGCCCCCAATATAGAGGATTAGGCATTGGAACTTCATTATTGAAACAACTATTACAAGTAGAAAGATTGGCTGGATATTCAAAAATATCCTTATCTGTTCAGAAAAGAAATTATGCAGTGAAGATGTACCAGAATGTGGGATTTACTGTTGTTGATGAAAATAGTGAGGAATATATTATGACCGTAAATCTATAAGAGAAAAACAGGGTTTTCCACACTGATATCTATAGCAGCTAAATAGGCATCATTAAATTCGGCATAGATTTAAAGGATTATGACAGCGATGATGACAGAGTCATCGATGATAAAGTTCTCTATAAAACAGGAGATATCTTCTCTTTGCAGGATGAGAGATACAGCTCACAGTTTTTAAAAAAGAAGATGTAAATGATGTTTTCAACAGTGGAAAATGATGTAGCTACTGTGTGAAAGTTCTATCAATCAACAGAGTTTAATAATTAAACTACTACAAAAGAATGATATTTTTATCTATAATATAGAAGTTTTTGAGGTGACATTAATGAAAAAGTTAACTAGTGATGAAATAAGAGATATATGGTTAGATTTCTTTAAGAAAAAAGGTCATTTTGTAGAACCATCTGCTTCTTTGATACCTAATAATGATCCTACTCTTCTTTGGATCAATGCGGGAGTCTCCGCTTTGAAAAAATATTTTGATGGAACGATGACAGCAGAGCACAAAAGGATCACCAATGCTCAAAAATGCATCAGAACCAACGATATAGAAAACGTCGGTCACACATCTAGACATCACACTTTTTTTGAGATGTTAGGCAATTTCTCTATCGGAGATTACTTCAGAAAAGAAGTTATTCCCTGGGCTATAGAACTTTTGACTTCTCAGCAGTACTACGGAATTGATAAAGATAAGCTTTTCATCACCTACTATCCTGACGATAAAGAGACTCATGATCTGTGGGTATCTTTAGGAATAGATGAGACGCACTTGATAGCTAGCGAAGATAATTTCTGGGAGATAGGAGAAGGACCCTGTGGACCTGACACCGAAATATACTTCGACAGAGGAGAAAAATATGATCCAGAGCATCTTGGAATAAAACTTATCCAAGAAGATATTGAAAACGACAGATATATTGAGCTTTGGAACATCGTTTTCTCTCAGTTCAACTCTGAATCAGGAAAAAAGAGAAAAGATTACAAACCTCTGCCTCAGAAGAACATCGATACCGGAGCTGGACTTGAAAGATTTGTCTGCATCATGCAGGATGCTGAGACAAACTTTGATACCGATCTTTTCTTGCCTGTGATCAAAGAGATAGAAAAGAAAGCAAAGTACAGATATGAAGGAGAGCACAAGATCTCTTACAGGATAGTTGCTGATCATATCCGTTCGATAACTTTTGCTCTATCAGATGGTGCATCCTTTTCAAATGAAGGAAGAGGATACGTCTTAAGAAGGCTTTTAAGAAGAGCTTCAAGACATCTTTCTAAACTCGGACTTGAAACAGGTGAATTATCAAAATTAGTCAGAGTTGTTTCTTTAACAATGTCTCATTTTTATCCATATCTATTAGATAAACAAGAGCAGAATGTAAAAAGTGTTCTTGAAGAAGAAGAGAAGTTTTCTTCAACGCTGATAACAGGTGAAAAAATGCTTGATGAGATAATCAAAAAATCTCCTTTAAAGATATCAGCTGAGGATTCATTCAAGCTTTACGACACATATGGTCTTCCTTTTGATATCACTGAGGAGATAGCAAATGAAAAACATATTGAAATAGATAAGGAAGGATTCAATATCCTACTTGAAAAATCAAAAGAGTTAGCTAGAAACTCAAGAAAAGATGAGCAGTCTTTCGCTCTCCAGGAGAAGGATCTTCTCAATTTTAAAACACCATCTTATTTCATCTATGAAGATGAGATCATTCAAAGTGAAGTCATCGGTCTTTTTGTAAATGGTAAAAAAGTGGATGAGATAAACTCATCCGGTGAAATAGCACTGAGCAAAACTAACTTCTATGCTGAGATGGGAGGAGAAGTTGCAGACACTGGTGAAGTCTACAATGACTCATTTAAAGCTAAAGTCACCATGGTAAAAAAAGCAAATCATCAGCAGCATCTTCTTCACATAGAAGTCGTCTACGGTACAGTTAAGCTAGGAGACATACTGACTGAGAAACCTGATTTTGAAACAAGAAAGAAAGTGAGAAAGAATCATTCAGCTACTCACCTTTTACAGAGCGCACTTCAGAGCGTTTTAAATGATAATGTCCATCAAGCAGGAGCTTACTACGATGACAAGTGTCTGCGCTTAGATTTTAACTATCCCAAAAAACTGACAGAAGAAGAGCTGACAAAGATTGAAAGACTGGTAAATGAAAAGATCGAAGAAGGACTTGATGTATACTGTAAAATAATGAAGAAGGATGAAGCTTTAAAACTCAATGCGATGCATCTTTTCTCTGAGAAATACGCAGATGATGTAAGAGTTATCTTCATGGGAGATTTTTCAATCGAATTCTGTGGTGGCCTTCATGTTTCAAATACAAAAGATATTCAGCTATTTGTAATAGAATCTGAAACTGCTATCTCCTCAGGTGTAAGAAGAATAGTAGCCTACACTGGAAACAACGCTTTAGAGTACTTGAAATCAAAACAGCAGACATTAAATGAGATAGCTTCTTTAGTTAAACTCAATTCTGACAAAGGAGTAAAAGAGAAGGTAATAGATGTCTTAAATGAGTTAGATAACTGTAAGAAAACAGTCAAATCCTTAGAAGATAAGATCGCTCACTACAAACTTGATTCTCTTTCAAGCAAGATTGTCTCTTACGAAAAATATGATCTCCTGGCTGAGACTTTATCTGATCTATCTCATCAGCAAGAGGAGAGCATCGTAAGAAATCTCCTTTCTAAAAACAATAAACTGATTGTTTTTCTCGCTGTAAAAAACGGAAACAAAGTAGATTTGATAGTTGCAAGAAATGATGAACTAAAAGAGATAAAAGCTGGTAAGATCATCCAGGCTATCGCTCCTTTGATGAACGGAAGAGGAGGAGGAAAAGATGATCTAGCTTTCGGTGGCGCTTCATCTATTGACCTCTTTGACAAAGCTAAAGAGAAGTTGCTTGAGATAATCCATGGTTGAAAATATACTCTCTATCGATTTAGGAAGAAAGAGCATGGGGATTGCTCTTTCTAGAACAGGCCTTTTAGTCACTCCTATTGATAATCCACATTTTAAACTGGATGATTATCAACAGTACATTTCATACTTAAAAAAATTCTTTTTAAAAGAAAGAGTTGAACACATAGTTATAGGTTATCCTCTTTATCCTAGCGGTGATCCCTGTAAGATGACTCCTGTTGTCGATAATTTTATTGAACTGTTAAACGAAAACTTTCCTGACATCGAGATAATTAAACAAGATGAAAGAGAATCAACAAAGGAAGCTAGCACTTTCCTCTCTTCAAGCGGATACAATATGAAAAAACAGAGAAAAAAGATAGACTGTATAGCAGCTTGCGTCATCTTAGAAAGATATCTGCACAGCATAAAACAAATATAGATCTATCGTTCATATAGATTTTAATGATATGCAATTGCTTTTTTGACAACAAAAAATCTATCTTATTTTGAATGAAATAATATGTATCTTTTTCATTTCATACATAAAGAGCTATGTAGATTATTATTGATGCATGATATGTATTAGTAATCTAATTTTTTTACTATATATGATTACTGTTAAAGATTAATGTATATCTGATATGAACAATTTAGTCATAATCTTTTGTAATTGATAAAATGTGACCTTTAGAGGAGATTTCAACATCGTAATCGGTACCCTTCAAGTCATTCACTTCAATGTCGTAGATGTAATAGGATTTTGTTAAATCTACTACCATTCTAAAGTCTTTTTCACTCTTAGTCACTTTTGCTTCGCTCAGATTAAATCTTTGTTTGACTTCTGTAACTGCAATCTCGCGGGCTTTATCTAAGGTATATTTCATAGTTTTATTAGCACTAGTAACCGCAATTCCAAAAACTGTTCCTAAGACTGCTCCTGTAATAACAACCAAAGTTGCAACGCTGATACATATCGTTTTAAGTACACTTTTTTTCTTTGTTTTTTTGACAACATTTTTTACTTCTTCAGAGTTCTTTTCAGAAAAGACAACATTATCTTTTATAGCAGTATCGATGTCGTTCACTGCTCTTGCTTTTGCTAACTCGTTTCTTACAAACTCTATCTCTTCAGGTGTAGCAGTTCCTTCCAGAAACTTTTTATATGCTGATTTAAAATCCATACTCTTTCCTCCTAGATATTTGTCAGTTTTTATCAGTCTTATGTCCTTTACATATTAACATGTATAATTCCTTTTGCAATTGATGTGCTTCATAGCAAAAAATATTATTTCACTGCTACTTGTTATGAAATCACTTATCTGACGATTATTTAGATAATCATTTCATACTTTCTATCAAAAAAATGTAAAGTTGACTTCTTCTTTTATAAATAGTTATGTTTTTCTATTTGATTCTTATTAAAAAAATATTTGTTATCAACACACATTTACTTATGAGATATAAAGAGAGAATTAGAAACACAATAATTAGAATGTGTTAAAAACAGATGTTGATAGAAAACGACGAAACTTGTTTTAAAAAATAGAAGTGTTTTATTCTTTCTTGAGAGTTACATCTAATCTATGTATTAAAATGACTAAAAATGAAAATGATAGATATCAATAAAACTAAAATAACTCATTTATTTGAACTGCGAAGAGAAAAGCTGATAATAGTATCCTTTTTTATTAAGCAGCTGATAATGATTCCCTTGTTCAACAATCTGTCCTTTTTTGATAACCAAAATAACATCTGCTTCTTTAATTGTGGAAAGACGATGAGCTATAACTATGGATGTCTTTCCTTTCAGCAGTTTATCAAAAGCATCATTTATTCTCTTTTCACTCCTGGTGTCTACATTGGATGTAGCTTCATCCAAGATGACAACCTCATTGTTAAGAAGCATTATTCTTGCTATTGTGACCATCTGTCTCTCTCCTTGAGAGAGTCCTTCCTTTGATGACACCAAGGTGTCATAACCACTGGGAAGAGTCTGTATAAATGAATCGCAGTTAGCTTTGATAGCAGCTTCTTTTATCTCCTCAATAGAGCACTCTCCTTTAGCATACTTAATATTCTCTTCAACTGTTCCTTTAAATATCCAAGTCTCCTGCAAAACCATTGAGAAATGTTTTCTCAGCTCTGTTTTTTTTATCTTTGTGTAATCTTTGTTGTTGATGAGTATCCTTCCTGAATCAGGATCATAAAATCTCATCAGAAGATTTATTAATGTGGATTTTCCAGCACCAGTCTCACCGACAATTGCAACTTTCATTCCTTTCTTTATCTCCAGAGAGAAATGTTCGATCAGTTTCTTATTCTTTGAATAACTGAAAGACATGTCTTCAAAGACGATGCTTTTTATCTCTTCATTCAAATCCTCTTCTCCATCATCCACATCATCAGACAATGCTAAAAACTCTTGAATTCTCTTTAATGAATACTTAGCATTCTCAGCTTCTGCAAAGACAGAAGAAATCTCGTTAAAAGGTTTTGAATACTGACTTGTATAAGTTAAAAATGTAGATAATCTTCCTATTGTCATATTAAAAAGAGATACTGCAGGTGAGAAGAGAATAAGAATAATACCTAAGATACCGACAAGACAGTAGATGATATTGTTCACTAACCTGGTTGAAGGGTTGACCCAAGAAGAAGAAAACTGTGCTACTTTGCTTGTTTTAGATAAGCAGTCATCTTTTTTTTCAAAGATGCTCTGACATTCATCCTGATAATTCAAAGATTGAACAAGCTCAGCATTGGAGAGAGTTTCAAGAGAATAGGATGTTAAAGATGTCATATCTTTAGCTTGTTTGCTGAAGTACTTGTGAGAGAAAGATGCTACAAATTTTGAAACCAGGATAGACAGAGGAGATAATAAGATAACAGTCAATGCTAAAAGCCAGTTTGTTACAAACATCATGATAACTGTGATAGCTATCTGTAAAATCCCTAAGACAAGCTGTTTTAAAACAGAGTATATTCCGTTTTGTACATTTTCAATATCGCTGATTTCAAGCTGTAAAAGATCACCGATCTCTTTATCGTGTATAGTCTTTATAGATACAGAGGTTATCTTTTTAAAAACTTTTACTCTGAGATCTCTCACATATCTTTGAGTGATCTTTCCTACCGAGTAATCGAAAAGAAAATTGAATATCACTCCTATGAAAGATAAGGTGATGCAAAGAGATAGATAGAGAACAACTTTATAGCTATCTATCTGATAGATAAAGATGTTGTCTTTATCAATGTATCCTAAAGAATCGATTGTCCTTCCTATCAAAAAAGGAGTCAGCAGCTGACAGATGAGAAATATGAGGATATAGAAAGCTGCTATCAAGATATTCTTTTTCATCTCTCTATTCATTTTCATCACCTCTTATCTGTGAAAGATATGTCTCTAAATAAAGTGGACAATTCTTAAGTAGATATTCATGATCTCCGATAGCATTTATCTCTCCTTTATCTATCACTATTATCTTATCTGATGAGGAGATTGTAGCAACTCTTTGAGAGACTATAATCTTAGTTAAATCCGGATACATATCATCGATATTCTCTCTTACTTTTTTATCTGTGAGAAGATCTAAAGCGCTGGTTGAATCATCCAAGATAAGAACCTCGCTTTTTTTGACAAGTGCACGAGCAATAGTCAGTCTCTGTCTTTGACCCCCTGAAAAATTTAATCCTCCCTCATTCACCTTGTGATCTAAATAGTCATCATATTCTTTAACAAACTGATAAGCGCAGCTAGCTTTTAAAGCCTGTTCAATAGAAATATCACTGCAGTTTTTATCAGACATCTTAAGATTGCTTTCAATACTTCCTTCAAAAAGAACAGCTTTCTGAGGAACATAAGCTATCTCACTGCGCAGACTGTTCAGTGAATAATCTTTGATGTTTATTCCTTTGTAAAAAACATCGCCTTCAGTCGCATCAGCAAAGCGTAAAATCAGCTGTAGAATCGTTGATTTACCGCTTCCTGTTGCACCGATTATACCTAAAGATTCACCCTTGTTTAGTGAGAACGAGATATTTTTCAAAGCGTAATTGCCACCATCTACAAAAGATAGGTAAGCATTTTTAAAGGATATTATCTCTTCTCCTTGATCAATGTGTTTTATCTTTTGATATTCGCTGTTGATAATGGAAGGCTTTATCTTCAACACCTCATTGCATCTTTTTGAGGAGACCGATGCCTTGGTAAAAATATCAACCAAATTAGTGATGACGACAACTGTCTGAAAGATGAGTTCTAAATAAGCCACCTCTGTAAGAAGAGTAGAAGGCATCAAAACAGAACCATTGAACATGATTCCTTGCTCCATAGCAAAGGAACCTAGAATGACAACCAGAACTGTTGCTACAGATACGATAGCAAAAGTCAACGGATTTACTAAAGCATTTAATTTGTTGACTTTCAGATATGAATTCTGATATTCGATAGCTTTGTTTTCAAAAACAGTATCCTCTTTCTCTTTCTTATTGAATGCTCTTATCTCTTTGCTTCCTATAACTGTCTCAGTTGTTTTTAAAGATAGATCATCCACTTTACCTTGTATCTTTAAATACATCTTACTAGTCTTAGACATGATGCACATGATGATAATGATTATCAGTGGAGTTATTCCCAAAAAGATCAATCCTATCTGCCAATCCAAAATAAAAGATATAACAAGTGAACCGACAACTATCAGCGGAGCACGGATAGCTAAACGAATAAAAAACATCACTCCTCTTTGAACCTGATAGGAATCAGAATTTAAGACTGTTAAAAGATGATTTACATTAAGCCTCTCTCTCTCGATTTTAGATAACATCATCAACTTCTTATAAAGAGAGTTTCGTAATTCAGTACCTACGTTGCAAGCGGTTAAAGAGGCCAGATACTGCGTTATCATCGTTGTGATAAAACCGAATATTCCCATAAATAGTATTATCATTCCACCAGTAAAACAGTAACTGAGAGGAAGATTGTCTTCAGCTATCAAAGGAAAGAGTTTGATAAACTCACCTAAAGACCTTGTGATCACATCTCTTGAAGAAGAGAAAGAAAGGTCTATAATCGCCTTCATAAAAAGAGGAATCAACAGATCAAAGATAGCTTCTATCTGTTTTAACAGTGGACCTACTATCAGATAGAAAAGATTCTTTTTATATGTATCTGAAACTTTATTAATCATAATTTTTTCAACTATTAAGATACCACAATATTAAATGAGTTAAACAATAAATAAGAGTAAGAATTCATTTTTGTAATCTCATATTGCTATAAAAGAAAAAGAATGAGCAGAAATAATTCCACTCATTCTCAATCTCAATGGAGTATTAAAAATAACACAAAATCAGTATATATCAACTAGATTTACG
>JALEUS010000018.1 GCA_022780765.1 Bacilli bacterium
TTTGTTAATAGTTTTTTCATTTGATTTTTTTCCTTTTCTTGAATTTGCACCCTTATCATACTGTGGAAAAATATATCAAACTATCACTTTTCCGTTTGGGTTATGTAAAGTTTATGTAAAATCAAATATAAAATAAAAAAAGACCGATGGTTTTTACACCGTCGGTCTTAGCCGTTGTTTATAGAGTTTCTTTTAGCTTTATACCGTGCTTGAAGTCTATTTGGATTTCATTTTGGGATAGGACTATTATTCGCTGTACTAACCCCTTGAACACGTTTTTATCGAATTCTTCTAGGATACACCTATTGCTTAGCAGGTCTTCAACTTCGGCTACGGGATATTCTAGCAGTTGCATTTTGTCTTTTATGAGTGTCTGTAAATCTTGCCGCAATGAAATTCATATTGAACTAGGTGATAGACATCCTGATGAATTCTAGTGGTAGGGGGATTTAAATCTCTAAAAGATTTTATCTTGAAAATCGGTCCTGGGTCGCGTGTGTAAAAAAATTTTTCAAAAGAGTGAAAATTTAAAAACCATAGGAACATCGTGTTTTCTCTCTTCTGTTTCTACTTCGATTTCTATTCCGTCATCAGTTGAGAAAATAGGAGAGTATTTCTTAGGAAATTGCTCTGATATTACCAGTGTAAATGTGGATGCAGACAACAAGAATTATTGCTCTGTCAATCACAGTGAGATAATTGAAAAAGATAAGAAGAGATTGAGATTTGCTTGTGGAGACTCTGTTGTTAAAACAGATGGAAAAGTCACTGCTATTATAGCTTCCTCACTGACACATCTACTATTCTCCCTTCATCGATAACCGCTGTTGAAGACTGGGTATTTTATTACTGCAATGAATTGAAAGACGTCTATTATCTTGCAGATGAGGAAGAGTTTAAAAAGAAGATGTCGGTGCAAATAACAACCAGTTAAAGAAAGAAACCATTCATTATAATTATCTTTCGTAATATCAGATTATCATCTTGTATTTCATTTATTCATCTCATCTAAAAGAAAAAGATCACTCAACTAAAAAGGACTGCTATTCTTGTTAACTTCAAAGAACAAAGCAGTCCTTTTTATTTACAAATTGAAATTGCTTATATTAGAAAGCATCAACAACATTGATATTTCTTAAAAGAAGCTCTCTCTTCTTCTCATCTTTTGTTGTCGCAAGCTTAGTAGCAGAAACGACCGATACCCAATGCTGGATGTACTGAAGAGGTATATCGAAGTGCTTTGCAAAAGATTTGATGTATAGATCTGCTAACTTGTCTTCTCCTTCAAGCAAGAAGAGAAGATAGGTGATGCTTGCATCAGCAGAAGCATTACCTCTTGTAGCATGAGCCCAATCTAAGATGTATGGTGTCTCTCCTTCGAAGATGATGTTGTGAGGAGTCAAGTCGCCATGGCAGACTTTGTAGTGATTTGGCATGCTCTCAAGTCTGACGTGGAGATCATATCTTGTTGAAGCATCTAATCCAGAGTGAGAGATATAGTTGTTGAGTTTATCCTTCAATTTAGGAAGCTTTAAGTTATCTGATATCTTGTCGAGCAATGTCTTTTGAATCTTGACTAAAGTCTCGATGTATTTTTTGACATTCTTAGGATCGCTATCCATCTTCTCTTTCAGAGTCTGTCCTGAGATTCTCTCAGAGGAGATAGCGTACTCTTCTCCTACAGGGAATACTTTAAGAAGCTTTGGAACATTGAATCCTAATTCTAAAGCGTATGCTTGATTCATAGCTTCTTTTAAGACATCGCTTGGAGTGTAGAAGTTGTGGTCAAATACTTTTGTTACAACTTTATCTGTTGCGTAGATCAGACGGTTGTTTTTTTTGACGATAACTTTACCTAATTCTTTATTTTCAATCTCTTTCATTTTCTATCTCCTTAATCTTATTTTGTTTTCTTATAGGAGGAACCGTAGTATGTCTTCAAGTAGATCTCTTTCATCTCAGAGATGAGAGGATATCTTGGATTGGTGCCTGTGCACTGATCGTTGAAAGCAGCAACTGACATCTCATCGAGCGTAGCAAGGAAGTCCTCTTCTTTGACTCCTGCTTCTTTGATTGTCAAAGGAAGACCGATCTCGACTTTGAGCTCATCTATCTTTTTGATGAGTTTTTCAAGTTTGGTCTGATCATCTTTGCCGGTGATTCCAAGCAGATCAGCGATCTCTGCGTATCTGTGGAGAGTGTGTGGATACTCGTACTGAGGGAAGGTTCCCATCTTGGTAGGTACCTCAGATGCGTTGAATCTCATGACCTCATCGAGCATTAAAGAGACGCAGACTCCGTGAGGAAGATGATGATAAGCGCCTAATTTGTGTCCTAAGGAGTGATCGATACCTAAGAAGGCGTTAGCAAAAGCGATACCAGCTAATGTGGCTGCATGAGCCATCTCTTCTCTGGCGTGCATATCTTCTTTACCTTTTTTGTAACAGATTGGTAAGTATTTGAAGATGGTGACGATAGCTTCTTTTGCCATACAGTCAGTGAATGGAGATTGAAGCATTGATACATAGGCTTCAATAGAATGAGTCAAGGCATCGATTCCGGAAGCTGCTGTAAGTTTCTGAGGGATGTTTGCCATCAAATCAGCATCGACGATTGCCATTGTAGGCATGAGTGCGTAATCGGTGATAGGATATTTGGTTCCATCCTTCTCATCTGTGATGATAGCAAAAGGAGTGACCTCTGATCCTGTTCCTGCAGTTGTTGGAACACATACTAACATAGCTTTCTTGAAATCTTTGAATTCGATGATTCTCTTTCTGATATCTAAGAAGTCCATTGCCATGTCGGAGAAGGAGACTTCAGGATGCTCATACATAGCCCACATGATCTTGGCACAGTCCATAGGTGAACCACCACCTAAAGCTATGAGCACATCTGGCTGATAGTAATTGCAAAGAGATACACCTTCTTTTGCACATGCCAGTGTTGGATCTGGAGCGACATTAGAATATATCTCAGTCTGAATTCCAAGCTCCTGTAAAGGTTTGACAATCTTGTCTGTCATACCGCTCTCGAAGAGGAATTTGTCAGTGACGATCAAAGCTCTCTTCTTTCCGTAGACAGTTTTAAGTTCTTCTAAAGCCTTAGATAGACAGCTAGGCTTGAAGAATAATTTTTCAGGTGTTCTAAACCAAAGCATATTTTCTCTCCTTATTGCGACAGATTTGTAGTTGAGCAGATTCTCAACACCGACTTGACCGGAAATGGAGTTTCCACCCCAGGATCCGCAACCAAGAGTTAAAGAAGGATTGAGTTTGAAATTGTAGATGTCACCGATACCTCCTAAAGAGGAAGGAGAGTTGATTATCAAACGGCAGGCAAGAAGTCTCTTTTTAAACTTCTCGATGAGCTCAGGATGATTTTTCTCATCGACATATAAGTCAGCAGTGTGACCAAAGCCACCATCTGTCAAAAGAATATCAGCTTTGTTCAAAGCGTCATCGAAATCAGAAGCGTGATATAAAGCTAAGACAGGACAGAGCTTCTCATGAGCGAAAGCTTCACTCTTGTCAACTTTCTCTATCTCACCGACGATTATTTTTGTCTCTTCAGGGATTTCAAATCCAGCCATCTTGGCGATATCAGATGGTTTTTGACCGACTATCTTTGCATTGATTGAACCGTGAATCAACAAGGTGTCTCTCATCTTGTCGACCTCATTTCCTTTAAGGAAGTATGCACCTCTGTTTAAGAGCTCTTCTTTGACCTGCTCGTAGATGGAATCTAAAGCAATGATGGAGTTTTCAGAAGCACAGATCATACCATTGTCAAAAGTTTTTGAATGGATAATTGAGGAGACAGCTAACTTTATGTCTGCCGATTCATCGATGATGGTTGGTGCATTTCCAGGTCCGACACCTATAGCCGGTTTACCAGATGAGTAAGCAGCAGTGACCATACCAGGACCACCTGTAGCTAAGATGCAGTCGCAAGTTTTCATCAGTTTTGAGGAGGCTTCGATAGAAGGCTCACTGATCCAAGCGATGATATCTGCAGGTGCACCTGCTTTGACTGCAGCTTCTAAAACGATTTTAGCTGCGTGAATGGTGCAGTTTTTTGCTCTCGGATGAGGAGAGAAGATGATTGCATTCCTTGTCTTTAAAGCGACAAGAGATTTGAATATGACAGTTGATGTAGGATTGGTTGTAGGAACGATACCTGCTAATATACCCAAAGGTTCTGCAACAGTCTCATATCCCATGTCTTCATCTCTGTAGATGACATCGCATGTCTTAGCATTCTTGTAAGCGTTGTATATGTATTCGCTAGCAAAGTGGTTCTTTATCACCTTGTCTTCAGCGACTCCCATTCCTGTTTCCTGGCGTGCTTCTAATGCTAATGGGACACGATTTTTATTTGCAGCTATAGCAGCAGCTTGGAAGATCTTGTCTACTTGTTCTTGGGAGAAGTGTCTGTACTCTTCAAAAGCTTTTTTTACTCTTTTGAAAAGATCGTCAACATCTTCTTGTAAACACTCTTCCTTTTGTTGTTCACTAACGTTCATTATTTACCTCCGTTTTGACACAAATATTATACAATTTAAAGCAATACAAAAAATCAAAATGAGCAAAATTAACCAAATAACTACTCAAATATGCATGATATGTGCATAAAAGATAAAAAACATGCTCAAACTGTGCAAAATTTTGCTTATATGATTATCCTATTTCTTTTCAACAGAAAAAGATAAAAATGACTTGAAAATACTCTTTGGCTATGTTATCATTTTAAGGCTTGTTTTTTATCACGATTATTTTTATTGGAGGTATATATATGTCAAGAAGATGCCCTATAACCGGAAAAGTACCAATGTCTGGTTTCAATGTTTCTCACTCAATGAGACACACAAAAAGACGTTTCAATGTCAATCTTCAGAAGACAACCATCATGGTCGATGGAAAGATGAAGACTGTCAGAATCTCAACTGCAGCTATGCGTACTTTAAGAAAGAACGCTAAGAAAGCTGAAGTTAAGAAGGTTAGTGAAGCTGCTGTAGCTGCATAAATCATTTTATTTAAAAAATTAAAATAGGGTTGTTTTACACTCGCTATTTGAGGATAAAGCAACCCTTTTTTGATGATGTGATAGTTTTAATGAGTTAGCTAAGAAAAACTTAGATAACCTTTATGTTGAGAAGGAAATTGACAGATACGATGATACAGCTCACCTGGTAAAGAAGGAAGTATATCCACTCGTATAAGGCGAGGTAGTTCACTTTCGGTTTTATATAGATAGTTTTTCCATCCTGCTCAGTTTTTTCCATTCTCGACCAGTTGAATAGCTTTGGATTGCATAGGGAGATAAAAATCAGTATAGCGATCACTCCACAGCTGACGTAGTAAGGCATAGAAAAAGATGAGAAAGCTATATCGTAGGAGTCAGGTACGACATTGATGAACGCTAAAAGAGTGTTGAAGAATAACAGCATAAAAAACGAACATATGATCGCAGATATATGGAGTATGGTTCTACTGAGAGGAGATATAAATCCGATGACAAAGACAAGAGAACCAACAGCTGCTATCAAAGCGCAGAAAAGAGAGTATGCACTCCTCAAATAATAAATTGATATGAACAAGCACACAGCTTGGAAAAACTGGATTGCAATCAACAGTATGAAGCAACTGATCCTCTTTTTTTGATTCATTTCCATGAAGTATTCACACGGAAATGAATTGAGAAGTGACAGCGTCCTGTTTGAAGAGTTTTTAACAAGTATTAAAGAAGAGGTGAAAATAAATAAGATAGAGGAGATGATAGCTGCTACCAATACAATCGTGTGAAGATAATTCATGTTTATCCTCCTATTTTTTCTCTTATCAGTCTCAGTCCTTCTTTTCTGTCCTGTTTGTTGAAATAGAAGGAACCAGCAACCAGATAGGTGGCACCTGAAAGATAACAAAGAGGACCTGTGATCTCATTTATACCACCGTCAACTCCTATATCAAGATTCAGATTATGCATCTTTTTGTAAGAGTTGATCTCTTCAATTTTTTTCTCTTTTCCTTCGATGAATTTCTGTCCTCCTTTTCCAGGTACAACAGACATGACAAGGATGCTATCAAATAAGTGAATCATCTCTTTGACTCTTTCAAAAGGAGTGTCAGGTGAGATAGCTACTCCCAGTTTTAAATCAGGGAACTGTTTTTTTAGTTCTATTATCTCTTCTTTTTCTCCGTTGAAGGCTTCAATCTGGAAGGTGATATCTCTCGATCCGGCTTGGATGAATGATCTCACTTGCTTGAGTGGATTTAAAGTCATCAGATGGACATCGAAGACAATCCTGTCCTGATATCTTTTAACTAAACTCTTATATATAGGTTGACCAAATGAGATATCGGATACAAAGGAACCGTCCATGACATCGAAGTGACAGTGAGTGATGTTTAAAGATATCATCTCATCGATGTCTTTGCAGAGATCAGAGAAGTCTGCAGAGAGGAGAGATGGTCTGATCAAATTTTCTTTTTCCATACGTCAAAACTTTTAACCTCCTTTAATATTTTAAGATAATTTTTATAAGAATCAAAACTTAGATGTCCTTCATCTACCTGTTTTATCACCTCACATCCCTTCTCTTTCTCGTGCAAACAGTTGTTGAAGTAGCATCTGTTAAAGATGGTGTCGTATCCAGGGAAAAAGACAGATATATCTTTGGGTTTTAAATAATCGATATCGAATGAAGAGAAACCAGGGGTATCGTAGATAAAACAAAAATCTGTTTTAAAAATCTTTACTTCTTTGGTGGTGTGCCTTCCTCTTCCGATGATGTTGTCATTCTTATCTACTTCTCTATTTATGGAACTATCTAAAAGGTTGATCAAAGATGATTTACCTACTCCTGTCTGACCTATAAGGCATATTTTCTTATCATAGATGAGAGAAATGAAAGTGCTGAAATCTTCATCTTTCTTGTAGCAGTCAATAAATATGACATCGTAGTGAAGTTTCCTGTAGTAATCCATTCTCTTTTCAAGTTCATCTTTTTCCTTTTTTGTGAGAAGATCTTTTTTGCTTATCAAAATCAGAGAGGGGATCTTGTAGTAGTTGTTGATTGTCAGATATTTATCTAGAAGATAGGATGAGAAATCTGGTCTTTTAGAGGAGATTATTAAACATGCGAGATCGATATTGCTGACGTTAGGTCTCTTCAATTGGTTCTTTCTCTCTTTGATCTTTATGATGTTATCTTTATCATCCAGATAGACTATATCTCCCACTTTGACAGAGGTGTCAGAGTGATAAAAGATCTTGTTTCTCACTCTGCAGATAATGTTCTCTTTCTTTGAAAAATCGTAGAGAGTGTATCCTAAAGATGAAGAAGACAAGACCAAGTACTCTTTATTATCCATCTGCTCTTATATCTTTTTGCTGGAATCTTTTCTTTTAAATAATTTAGAAAAGAATGTTTTTTTCTTAGTCAAAAGCTCTCTATTTGAAAGGATGTTGTTTATAGCACTTCTCATCTCTTCAGCTGAATTGTATCTATCTATAGGATCTTTATTGACAGCTTTTAGTATTATTTCTTCTACGCACTGAGGTGTTTTATTATTGAATTTTTTGATGGAAGGGAACTTATCTTTTATATGCATCAAAGCGACTGTGACTGCACTTTGAGAATCGAAGGGAACTTTTCCTGTGATCAGCTCAAAGAAGGTGATTCCCATCGAGTATATATCGCTTCTTTCGCTGGCAGGATGGCCTTGAGATATCTCAGGAGCCATGTAGTGAACCGAGCCTATAACTATTTCGCTTCTCGTCACATGGTTTGCGTTTTGAAAAGTTGCTATACCAAAGTCGGCAAGCTTGATTGTTCCATCGCTTGCAAGAAAGATGTTCTGAGGTTTTATATCACGATGGATGACACCGTGCTGATGAGCGTAGCTGATAGCGCGGCAAAGCTGCTCCATGATATCCAGTGACTCTATTATTGAAAACTTTCCTCTGATGTCGAGAATCTGTCTTAAAGTCTGCCCGGTTATCAGTTCATTGACCATGTAAGGATAACCTTTGTAGGTTCCAAGATTGTTTACTCTGACGATGTTCTGATGATTCAAAGATGCTGCAGCTCTCGCTTCTCTTTCAAATCTTGAGAGATTGGTTTTATCTATAGCAGTCTCTGGTCTCATGATCTTTAAAGCGACATCCTTGGATGTTATCAGGTCGTTTGCTTTGTAAACAAGAGCCATGCCTCCCTCTCCAAGAAGAGACACTATCTTGTATCTGTCATCGACTATGTCGTTAATCTCTAAAATATCAGCCATATCATTTCTCCCATAGGACAACAGCGACGTTGTCCATCACATTTTTCTTTAAAGAGGAAGAGATCACCTCTTCAACTTTCTTCTCTGTGTCCATATCCTTTAATAGAATCTCTTTTATCTCATCATCTTTTAAAACAGAATTGATTCCATCAGAGCACAAAAAGATCTTGTCGAAATTATCTTTTTTAATAAACATCTCTTCGTAATCTTCGATGTCGGGATTGATTCCCAAAGCGGAGATGAGAAGTTTTCTTACTGAGGATGGATTTTCAAAAACGTCCATCTTACCTATCTCTTTATAAAACTCGATATTGGTCTGATCGACTGTTATCTGCGTGAGTTTATCATCTTTTACTGTGTACAGACGTGAGTCACCAACAGATATGATGTAAGCTCCTAAAGAGAATATTATACAGGAGACTACAGTTGTTCCTAGCTCTTTATAGGGAGAGGTCTTTGAAAGGTTGTTGATCTCTTTATTTGCTTTGTTAAGAGCTTTTAGAAGAGTCTTTCTTGCACTTTTTAAAGTGAACTGCTTTCTGTTTGATAAGAAGAAGTATGAGAAAGTATCGCAAGCTATCTTGCTTGCTACCTCTCCTTTTCTGTGCCCTCCCATTCCGTCAGCAATAAAAAGCATCTCTCCGTAAGGAGACACTGAAAAATAAGCGATGTCTTCATTGTTCTTTCTGTGTGTGCCTATATCGCTTCGGCAGTATACTTTCTTACTTTCTTGCATCGTGTTTTGCCCTCAGTTGACCACAAGCAGCATCTATATCAGAACCGAACTCTTTCCTTATTGTCGATTTTACTCCGTGCTGAAGGAGATAATTGTGAAATCTGTTGACTGTCTTGT
>JALEUS010000031.1 GCA_022780765.1 Bacilli bacterium
TAATGCAAGTATCAACATCCTAAACAAAGGACTTGATATATTAAAAGGTAAGGACATTGCCGGTTAGCTCGTTGATACTGGATTCGGTAGAATCCTTGAGCGAGAAGCCCCCACTTCTATAAGTGGTGGGAGCATGTCACTAGTTCTCTAACACATATTAAAAACAGAAATCAAAAACCTATAATTATTAAAGGGTTTAAGCGATGAAAATAGTTAGTTGGAATTGCAATGTATACGTCAATTCAAGACACCTTGATACCGATAGAAAAAGGACTCCTTTTGTGGTATAGGAGTCCTTCTATCGTCGTCGGAATTCACGAAAGCTTTTCCCTAAGAGGCTTATAGTACGGTACAAGCTCTTCTACAGGGGTGTCATCATAGTGTTCCAGGCAGTACTCGAAATATTTCCTAGGGTCGAGGCCGTTGATGATCGCGCTTCTCACAAGCGAGAAGATGTCTCCGGTGATTTCGGCGCCGCTATAGGAGCCGCAGGTCTGGAACACCTTCCTCAGAACCACAAACGGCTTCACGCATCGTTCTGCAGCGTTGTTACTGATCTCGACATATCCCGATTCGAGATACGTCTTCATGCACTTGAAATTGTCCCGCAGATAGTTCATCGCCGTATCGAGGCTCGAACCTTTCGACGTCTGCGTCTCCTTCATCAGCTTCTCTATCTTCTCCAGTATGGGCGGATGTTCCTTCTTCCTTCTTTCCAAAATCTCGTCGGGCGTCAGTCTCTCTTTCCTGTATTCTCTTTCCATTTCAAACAGGCGGTCCATATAGGACACCATTTTCTGGCTGACGGTGTTTCTTCTCTTTTCCCTGTCCATTCCCTTCAGGATGTCCGCGAACCTGCGCCTGGCATGGCAGAAGCAGTACTGCCTCCTGATGTTGGGATTCGATGCAATCAGCGACTTGTAGCCGGAATAATCGTCGCAGACAAGGTATCCCTTGTATCCCGACAGCATTTCCTTTGTCTTGGCGATTGCCCTTGTGCTGTTGAAGCTGTAGATCGCCATCTGATAAGGACTGTAGAAGGAAGGAAGATAGACAAACATGTAACTTTTCTTTCTGTCCCTGTCCTTTTCCGGCTTCCTTGATATGACCAGGGACGTCTCATCGACATGGATGGAAGGCGCCGACAGGAGATCCTTTTTCATCCTTTCCACGATGTGGAACAGAAGAACCGATGTCGTCTGCATGGCGTGAGCGATAACCTGCTTGCTCAGTGGAATCCCTAACTCCCTCATGACATATTCTTCCATTCTTTCGAAAGGGACGCCGAGGACGAATTTCGTGTATACGATAAAAGCAGCCATGGAAGGCGTGATGAGGCTTTTCGGGAAGGGGTCTTTTCTGGTTCCGCGATAAAGCCTGTTGTCGACGCTGTTGCATCTCTTGCATTTATAGCTTCTCGTGACATACTTGATGACTTCTGTCCGTGGGCTGTGATAGATGACTTTATAGGAGACGGACTCTGACACTACGACAAGCTCGCTTCCGCATGTCGGGCAGACCTTTTCGTCCGGATCGATGTAGATGATGCGGCTCACTTTTTTCTCCAGTTCGTCGACCGAATATCTCCTTTTCTGCTTCCTGCCCCTGTTTGTCTTCCTCTCCTTCTTCTCTTCCTCGAGAATGCCTTCCGCCTCGTCAATCTGCATCGACGTCTCGGTCTCCGTCTTCGGAGAGAAGAATTTGGCCGTCCTTATGTTCAGTTTTTCCTGAAGCTCCTGGATGATTCTATTGCACTCCTCAAGTTTGGAATTTGCCAAAAATAGTTCAGCTTCAAGCTTCTTATTTCTTTCTTTCAGTTCGGTGTTTTCGGCAATATACTGAGCTTCCGTTTTCATATAAATATTATAACATTTTTATTCATTTTTTTAAAGCAATAGATATTCCTACAACTTGTGGGATAGCTTATTGAAATTCGCCTTTCTTTTATAGTTGGTTTTTGTTTTGCAACAAACTGATATCACAAATTTTTTTCGCTCTCT
>JALEUS010000006.1 GCA_022780765.1 Bacilli bacterium
GGATATCAGACCATATGCGATAGTATCATACCACACAAGACAGCTGAGAGCACTATATCGTGAGAGAACAAAGCTCAACAAGAGACTCAACCAGGACATCAACAGACTCAAGGGGCAACTGCATATCGCATTTCCTGAACTGTTGGGCAAAAACCACGCTACAATCGGCACTTTCGAACTTGAATTCCTATCAAAATACCCGACAGCTGATTCTATTAAGGACATGAAACCCGAGAAATTGGTGGCTGCTTTTTCCAAGGTCAAGTACATGAGACTCGATGTCGTTAAGGCAGGCCGGCTGATCGAATCTGCGAAATCCAGCGTTGGCTGTTCTGCACTGACCGACGGCTTCGTCATTAAGGAGACCGTGGAGAGAATAAAGCTTTACAAGAAGCAGATTAAAGAACTCAGTGAAGCGATGGTACCGCTGGTAAAAGAGGAGTACGGTAATCTTCTGACGATACCAGGAATTGGTGCCGTGACTGTCGCCGGTATAGTCGGTGAGATAGGCAACGTCGAGAACTACCATGGAAGCGACGGCATCGTATCCATGGCAGGCCTGAATCCGTTCGTCTATGAATCAGGTAAATATGTTGCAACAAAAACCAGAATCACAAAGAAAGGATCCAGCTATCTTAGGAACGCCCTCTATATAGCTGCCCAATCCATGTATATGCATTGCGTAGAACCGATATACAGCTTCGTGAACAAGAAGAGAAAAGAAGGCAAGAGAATGGTCTGTGCCATGGATCATGCAGCCAGAAAGCTATGCAACATCATATTCACGATGATGAAGCAAAAGAGTGATTTCATTCCACCCTCCACAAACAGCTAATCGCCATTAAGTTTTCAAAGAACAAACATATATGCATATCGACAACGTGCTTCAAAAGAAGCGTGTTTTTCCATGTCAACCAATGAAAGTTAGCAGTACACATAGATAATTCTCATTGGTTGACATGGAAATGATAAGGAAGATCAACTTTTACTTGAATTCTTTATAGTTAGCTCCTTTATAATTGAAATCAGTTTAATAATTAAAATGTCTTAAAGAATTATAACTGATTTGCAGTTAAAATAGATATGTGTTCAAAATTATAAAAAAATATTTTACTGAAAAAAATATAAAAGATATCTTATCAAGAAAAGAGATCATCACTGTCTTGTTATACACACTGATTTTGATTATTCTTCTTGTTGCTGTCACCATCTTCATGTATTTTTCAAATGGTGTAAAAGAAAATCTTGTCTACAAGGTATTCAGCATCATCTTTTATTCTGCTTTTGGAATATATTTCATCTTTTATCTATTGATGATGATAAGAAAGATACTCGTTATCAAGAAGAGATTATCATTTAACTTTGAAAAGACGACTTTCTTTCTTTTAGCCTTCACTTCTCTTTACTCACTAGGGCATTCTCTTTACTCATTTGTGATAGCAGCTTTAAACAATTCTCTGTGGAATCTCTTATTTGGATACGGATACTTTCTTTTTTTTATCATGAGAACTTATCTCTTTGTGAGATATCTTTCACTGATGTTTATCAATTACAGCAAAAAGGAGAAAGAGATAATATCAAATAGGACGATGCTTATAGTCGGTATCATATCTCTTATCCTCTCCTTCTATGTCATCGCTCCTCTTATAAACATCTATCAGAAAGGTGATGTTGAAGATATAACGCTGAACTATCATAAGAGTTCTCTTGTGATATCTAGCGTATCATTTTTCTTTTATCTGATAAATGGTATCGTAGGTTTTAAAAGAGCGAAGAAATATGAAAGCAACCTTCTATCGTGTGTCAAAGTGATCTCTCTTTGGGCAGCACTGCTATCCTTCTTTAACTTTGCGATAACCATTTCTCCTTTTGTGAACATAAAGTTGACAAATCTTCTCAACTTCTGTTCTTCTATAGCAGGAGGAGTCTCTTTTTCCTTGAGCTTATTTCTTCTTATAAACTCTATAAAGAGTCTTCATCAGGATAAAAGAGTCATTCTTTTAACTAAGAGACTGAAGATTAAAAGATAAGTTGACTGTCACTTTATCACCAAAAATATTAGAAATTTGTACAGATTTTTAAACAAAATCTTTTTTAATTGGTCAAAATGATAAGTAAGTGGTTACATTTTCTGTTCTTTTGTTTAAAAAATAGAAAAAGAAATATAATATTGTTAAGAGATTTGTTTTAAATAATTTCATTGTTTGGAGGAAATATAAATGGCAAAAAAAACAGTCGGTTCAACAGAGAAAAAGGTAACTAAGAAAGTCTCTGCTGTAAAGGAAGTTAAGAAAGCAGAAAAAAAGGAAGAAAGCTTTTGCAACCCACACGATCTATTCATTTTTATCGGTGATAATAAAGAGAAGATGTCCAGCCAGATCTCTTCTATCTACGGAGTTGAAGAGTACTTTGTAACTGCATCTTTTAAAAAAGGAAATACAATCTGCTTCAAAAGATGTTCAGAATCTTTTGTTCCTGTCAAAGAGAAGAACAACTGCGGATACACTTTAGTTGGAAAAGCAAAACAGTATTTCAAAGCTGAGAAAGCTCTTGTCGCTTACGGTGAACCAAGCGATGATCAGGAGTACGTTTACATCAACAGCGAATCCTCTTTGAAGTACGTCGGTAAGGATGAGAAACACACCCTCTATGTCAGAGTCTACGATAACGCTTCTGGTGTCAACAACGACAGATGGGCAGTCATCTCTATCATCTAATATCTTCATTTAAATAAGACAAAGACAAAAAAATCTCTCTTTTTTACATTTTTAATCAAAAATGTTCATTTTTTTACAATTATCAAGTATAATTTTGCTTTTTTAATGTAAAATATATATCTGTGTTATCAGTAAAAGGAGATATGAAATGGACATTCTTGAGATCATTGAAAGCAAGAAAAACAAAAGAGCTCTTAGCAAAGAACAGATCAACTATTGGATCGAGGAGTATTGCAAAGGCAATATCAAAGATTACCAATCATCTGCTCTTCTGATGGCTATCCGTCTCAATGGAATGGAGAAAAGAGAGATTTTTAATTTGACAGAAGCGATGATGAATTCAGGAGATATCATCGATTTATCACCCATAGATGGTGTGAAATGCGACAAGCATTCAACAGGCGGAGTAGGTGATAAGACATCTCTTGCTCTCTGTCCAATGGTTGCTGCTTTAGGAATAAAAGTAGCAAAGATGTCTGGAAGAGGATTAGGATTCACCGGTGGTACTTTAGATAAACTTGAATCCATTCCTGGTTTTTCAATCCTTCTCTCTCCTGAGAAATTTGTACAGTCGGTAAATTCAATCGGTATGTCAATCATCGGTCAGTCTGACAATCTTGTCTTAGCCGATAAGAAGCTTTACGCATTGAGAGATGTGACTGGAACTGTTGATTCTATTCCTCTTATCGCTTCATCTATCATGTCAAAGAAGTTAGCAGCTGGTTGTAACTGCATATTGCTGGATGTCAAATATGGAAGCGGAGCTTTCATGAGGACAAAGGCAGATGCTGAAGAGTTAGCTAAGGTCATGGTTGAGATAGGCTGTCATTTCAAAAGAGATGTACGCGCTGAGATCACTTCTATGAATCAGCCTTTAGGATTGGCTGTCGGCAATATTTTAGAGGTTCAGGAAGCTGTGAACACCCTTCTTGGTAAAGGACCTAAAGACTTTACTGAGCTTTGCTTATCTTCCGGTGCTACAATGTTGCTGCAAGCTAAGTTATACGATGATCGTGAAAAAGCAAGAAAAGATCTTCTTGAGACTATCACCTCAGGTAAAGCCTATGAGATCTTCTTGAAGTTTGTTGAGAATCAAGGCGGAGATATTCGCTACATCAAAGATTTTTCACTGTTCCCCAAAGCAGAGTATAAACACGAGATCAAAGCTGACAGATCTGGTTATCTGACTGCTTTTGACACAATGGGAGTAGGCCTTTTATCCATGCATTTAGGTGCTGGAAGAGAGACCAAGGAAGATGTCATCGATTACGATGCTGGTATCATTTTAAATAAGAAATTAGGTGACCAGGTCTCTAAAGGAGACGTCTTGATGACTCTTTATACCGACAGATGCAATGTTGAAGATAAAGTGAGCAGCGCTAAGAATCTTGTCACTATCTCAGATGAGATGATTCTTGAACCAAAAGTCGTTGAAGAGGTCATCTCCTACGATGATAAAGAGAAGAAGTTTATCATTGAAGAAGAATAATGAGCGTAGTATTAGAAGCGACCAATATTTATCAAGAATTTGAAGGAGAAGAGCTCTTTGAGCCCTTCTCTTTTAGCGTGAAAGATCACGATAGAATCGCTCTTCTAGGTCAGAATGGTTCTGGAAAGACGACCATTTTTAAGATACTTCTCAACCAGTTAAAATGTACAAAAGGAAATGTTATAATTCCTAAAAATGTGAAGGTAGGCTATCTTTCACAGGATGTGATTGAAGATGAGAACAACACTCTTTATCAGGAGGTTCTCTCGACATATAAAAAGAACATCGATTTAGAGAAGAGAGTCAATCAGATTTCAGCTAAACTTGCTGATTCACCTTCTGATGATCTTTTAAGGCAGTATCAGAGCGCTTTAGATGAATTTGAAGCGTGCGGAGGGTACTCATATCTTTACAAGGTTGATATGATTTTGATGATGTTTGCTTTCTCTAAGGAAGATTATCAAAGGAAGATCTCTTCCTTCTCAGGAGGAGAGAAAAGTAAAATATCATTCTCTAAACTTCTGTTAGATAATCCTGATATCTTAATTCTGGATGAACCCACTAATCATCTTTCAATATTATCGATAGAGTGGTTAGAAAATTACCTATCTACATACAAGGGAGCTGTCATCTTTTCAAGCCATGATCTAACATTCATTAAATCGGTAGCAAACAGGATTATGGATATCGATAACAAAGTGGTCACAACCTACAATATGGATTACGATAACTTTGCTAGAACCAAGAAGATGAATTATGAAAACATGCTTTTGCAGTATCGTATGCAGGAAGAACAGAAGGAGAAACTGAAAAGATTTATCACCTTCTACATGCCTAAGCCTCGTTTCGCTTCAAGAGCAAAAGATCGTGTAAAGAAGCTTGAGAGGCTTGAAAAAAACAGTATCTCCGATCCTGATTCAGTCAAAAAAAGAAAACTATCTTTCTCTCTTTCAGGAGATACGAGGGAAGGAAAAAAACTTCTTCAGTTCAATTCTGTCTCCATAGGTTATGATAAACCTCTCATAGAAGATATCTCTTTTACCCTTTTTGGAAAGGAGAGACTTGCTGTGATGGGAGATAACGGAGTTGGAAAGACGACTTTAAGCAAAGTTTTGTTAGGACAGCTTAAACCTCTCTCAGGTGAGATAAGAAAGTATTTTGATATCTCAATCGGAATATTAAGACAGGATATCTCCTCTTACAAAGAGGATATCACTCTTTTTGATCATGTGAGAAATCTCTATCCTTTAGATACTAACGAAGAGATCTTCTCTCTTTTTGCAAGGTACTCTTTCTCCCACGATGAAGTCTTTAAAAAGTCTCTTATCAATCTATCAGGAGGAGAGATCATGCGTCTTGAACTCATGCTTCTATCAAAAGAGAACTATGATCTCTTGATTCTAGATGAGCCTACAAATCATCTGGATATGATGTCTATAAGCGAGCTTATAGACTGCATCTCCTGCTATAGCGGAACCATGATAATAATCTCTCATAACCGTGATTTTGTCGACAAGACGTGTTCTTCTATTCTTTTTCTTCTGGATAAAAAATCCTATTTTTTCAAAGGTGGATATAAGGAGTTTAAAGAGGAAGAGTTAAAAAGGATATTTGAAAAAAAGAAGGAATCTTTACTTCAAAGTGAAAAAGAGAAAACCGAGATAAAAAAATATCAGGTTGAAAAGAGAGTGAAGATCAATGTCGATAATCTTCTTTTAAAAATTGATAAGCTTGAGAGTGAAAAGAAGAAACTAGAAGCAGAGTGTGAGAAAGAAGAGAATTACAAAGACAGCAAGAAGATGAGCGAGATAGAAGAGAAGATGAAAAAGATAGATGACGATCTTCTCATTCTTTATCAGAAACTGGAGAGCAGCATGTAGCCGTTTTCAGTTTCAAAAAGATGAAAAAAGTGATATAAATTGAAATCAAAAGAATATATAATAAAGAGTTGTGAAAATTAGTTTTTAATGTGTGATAAGGAGATCAGTATGAATCAGAAGATTAGAAATGTTGCTATAATTGCTCATGTCGATCACGGTAAGACAACTTTGGTCGACGCTATGTTGAAGACAAGCGGTACCTTCCGTGAGAACGAGAAGATCGGTCTTCGTGTCATGGACTCTAATCCTCTGGAAGCTGAAAGAGGAATCACCATCTTAGCAAAGACCACCGCGATAGATTATCAGGGTTACAAGATAAATATTGTGGACACTCCAGGGCACGCAGATTTCTCAGGAGAGGTGGAGAGGATCATGAACATGGTCGATGGCGTATGCCTTTTAGTCGATGCCTTCGATGGTCCGATGCCACAGACCAGATTCGTTTTAAAGCAAGCTATCTCATATCATCTGAAGACAGTCGTCGTAATAAACAAGATAGATAGACCAGGAGCTTCTCCTGAAAGGGTTTTAAACGATATCTTAGAGCTCTTTATGGACTTAGGAGCAAATGATGATCAGCTGGAGTTTCCTATCATCTATACAAGCGCAGTGAATATGACATCTTCTTTGAGCCCTGAAAGCGATAAACAGGTCTATGGTATGGATGTCTTATTTAAGACCATCATCGACACCATTCCCTGTCCTTTAGCTGATGAAGAGAAACCTCTTCAGTTTCAACCATCGCTATTAGATTACAACAAATACGTTGGAAGAATAGGTATCGGAAGAGTAGATAGAGGTTCCATATCTTTAGGAGACTCTCTTGTCTGTCTGAGACTAGATGGAAGCAAGACAAATTTCAAGGTAGCTAAGCTTTTCACTTTCCACGGATTAGACAGAATCGAAGTTCAAAAAGTATCATCAGGCGATATATGTGGAATAGCCGGTCTACCTGACATAATGGTGGGAGAAACAATCTGTCCTCCGACATGTTTAGAAAAACTTCCTTCTTTGAGAATCGATGAACCTACGATGAGGATGACCTTCTCTGCTAACAATTCTCCTTTTGCTGGCAAGGAAGGAAAACTTCTGACCGCTCAAAAGATTGAAAACAGGTTGTATGAAGAGAGTCAGAGAGATGTATCAATGAAATTTGAACTCTCTTCTTCAACTGAGTCGTTTGTTGTTACAGGCAGAGGCGAGCTTCATCTATCCGTTTTAATTGAGACCATGAGGAGAGAAGGATTTGAACTCCAGGTTTCTAAGCCCACTGTCATCAGCAAGATAATCGATGGAGTCGAGTGTGAACCATTTGAAGATCTGCAGATAGATGTTCCTAGTCAGTACGCTGGAAATATAATGTCACTGATCGGTTCACGCTGTGCTGAGATGGTAAATATGATAGAAGACAATGGACAGACAAGATTGAATTACATCATTCCAAGCCGTGGTCTGATATCTTTTATGAATCCGTTTATGACCTTGTCCAAAGGATACGGAATAATCAATCACTCATTTAAGGAATTCCGTCCAAAGATAAATAAAGCTATCGGTATGAGACAAGCAGGTGTTCTGGTTTCAACAGAGCAGGGAGTATCGACAGCTTACGCTATCAAATCTACTGAAGAAAGAGGAGTTATGTTCATCTCTCCAGGAGTAAATGTCTACGAAGGAATGATAGTTGGTGAAAACAAATATTCGACAGATTTAGCTGTCAATGTCTCGAAGACTAAGAATCTTACCAATCAGAGAAGTTCTAATAAAGATGACACTGTTGTTTTAAAGACTCCTAGAAGGATGACTTTAGAGGACTGTTTAGATTATATAAACACTGATGAACTTGTTGAGGTCACCCCTTCTTCCATACGTATGAGAAAGAAGATTTTAAACACCTCTGAAAGAAAGAAGTACGAAGCTCATCACCCTGAAGAATTTGTCAAATCTTAATCCATATTTGTGATAGAATATTTCTGTGAATAGATCAATCATCGGAGTCGATTTAGGCTCGTACAATACGAAGATATACTCTTCAGAATCCAAGAAGATCGTTTTTGATCAGCCTACTTGTGTAGCTGTCGATCCTTCGACCATGCAGGTTAAGGAGATAGGTTATCTTGCAGACAAGATACAGGGAAAGACCCCTTACAATTTTGATGTCATATATCCTATAAGAAACGGAATCATCTATGATGAGTCTTTGACATATCAGTTTCTTTTGAAGGCTTTGAGTTCCATCAGGTTAGATAAAACATTTAAAAGCTATACGATTATCTTTTCCTGCCCTTCTGAGTGCTCTAAGGTCAATGAGAATGTGCTCATCTCCCTTGGAAAATCGCTTCAAGCTAAAGAGATCTATCTTGAACCACAGTGCAAGTTAGCAGCTTTATCTTCAGGAGAGAATGTCTTTTCTCCAAATGCTAATCTCATCTGCAACATAGGTGCGGGTTATACAGATATTGCTATCATCTCTATGGGTGAGATAGTCTCATCGACAACTTCGATGATCGCTTCAACCACCTTCGATGAAGCTATCAGAAGATACATGATTCAAAAGCAGCATCTGTCTATAGGAATAAAGACAGCTGAATACATAAAGATGAAGATAGGTGATCTATCATCGGTGTCTGAGAATCAGCTTTTGGATGTTAAAGGAAGAGATACGATTACTTCTCTTCCTACAAGCATGGTCATATCTTCTAGTGAGATAAAGAAAGTTCTCTCTTCGCTGATCGATTTTCTCTGCTTGAAGATCACTGATGTCATATCCAGCGTCGATTCTGAACTAGCTAGCGATCTTATTAAAAATGGTCTTATCTTGACAGGGGGCGGAGCACTTTTAGGAGGACTAAAAGATTACTTCTTTAAGAATCTTTCTCTTCCTGTAAGGATAGCTAAACAGTGTGAAGATGCTGTTATAAATGGAATGAAGGTGCTGATTGATAATATTCATTTTGAAGATGAGAAGAGCAAAAGGAGAAAAGTATGATAACAGTAGATGAATTAAAGAAGATGAAGCTTCAGGCTTTAAAAGAGAAAGATAAAATCAAAGGTGATCTTTTCGGTATCATCATCTCTTCTATACAGAAAGCTGAGATTGAAAAGAAAGCAGAGAACAAAGCTCTTGCTGACAGTGATATCTCCTCAATTCTTTTGAAGCTCAATAAAGAGCTTGAAGAAGATAGGAAGATGTATTCTGATAATGGAAGAGAAGAGGAAGTAAGAAATATTACAAGACAGATTGAAATACTTAAACCTCTTCTTCCTCAGATGATGAGCAGGGAAGAGATAACAGAGAAGATGGATGTTACAAAGAGTATGAAAGAGGTTATTGCTGAATTTAAAGGCAAAGCTGAGATCCCTGTTGTCATTGAGATATATAAGAAGTTGACATCAAAATAAATATTGATATTTTCTTTTGCATCCTATATACTAGTTAGGTTGCAAAAAGAAAGTGGGAGAATAGTTAAATGGTATAACTATGGTCTCCAAAACCATCGTTGAGAGTTCGATTCTTTCTTCTCCCGCCATTTTGAAGCATAGGTTTGATACATAGTTATCAAACTTTTTTTGTGTTTAGAATAGGTACGAACTCATATAATAGGGCAATTCTCGATTCTTTTTTCATTTTTAAATAGCCAATTATTAAAAGGATATTTTAAAGTTCATAGTCACGCTTACACGATTTGAAATAGGGGTGCTAACGGTTTACACGATTTATGAGATTTAATTTATTTTCTATATTTATAGGTTATAACAGAGGCTTTTTTGTAACAAAATGGTATAATAAAAATAGAAACTGTTATGTTTTGATAGGAGGATGAAACATGGAGGTTAATGATAAAGTTTCATATACAAGGCGTTTTAAAATGAAAAAAATATGTTCGTTTTTTATTGGCTTAGGCTTAATGGTTGTCATGATTTTTAGTTTATCGGCTTGTGGTGATAATGCAAAACCGGCTTCGTATTATATAAATGGCGAAGGAAATCTTATCGTAGTTTTAGATGATGGAAATGAAAACAATCTCGGTAGTTGGGGTGAAGATATTATTTCCTCTTTTAAGAATATTACTATCAGTGACGATGGTTACTATGTTATAGATGGAATAAAAACGAAGATTACTTTAGATGAATCGTTTGTAAAAGGTGTATCTAACATTGAAATATCCGATGATGGTTTTTATGTTGTTAATGGAGTTAAGACTAATATTAGTGCGATAAATGTTTATACAGTTTCGTTTGACGCTGGCTTCTCAACAAAGGTTCAGGATCAAAAAGTTAAAGAAGGATATAAA
>JALEUS010000066.1 GCA_022780765.1 Bacilli bacterium
CATCACATCTGACGTTTTGTCCACTATATCTTTTTATCTAAAAGAGGATCTTGTCATCTTAGCTGACAGCGAAGATGGATATATAAAAGTGATCGACCAGAACAGATGGAAGCTCATGGAAGATTACGAAGAGAGAATTGACATATAAAAAAAGAGGCTTGTTGATATGTACCTCCCTAGTGTCTAATTAGATGGGTACATATCATGTCGCCCCTTTTTTTATGAATCTTAGTTTGCTTGTTTCTCTTTTTCTTTTTCAAGAGATTCCTGCTTATCCAGATTTGCGATATCAGATGACATGAGGATCTTCAATCTTTCTTTGTACTTCTTTTTTGAAGTCTTCTCTTTGATGTACTTGTTGGTGTAGACTGTCACCGAGATGATAAATCCTACCATAGCAATTATCATGATGATAGAACCGAGAATTCTCCAGTCAAGTATGGTGGTTCTATTTAAGAAGATAGAGAAGTCTCTCATCGCTAAAAACAGAGGATTTGTGCTCACTGGAGTTATGTAAATAGCGCATACTCCTAAGATGCAGAGAGTTAAACCGCTGATGAATATAATTGAGAAGATAGAGTACCAAATTATTTCATTTCTTGAAAATTTGAACTTCTCTTTTGAATTGTCTTCTAAGTCTAATTCAGTGTTTGAACTTTTGAGCTCTTCACTAGCTTCACTGATGATTGTTTCCTGATTATTCTCCATCGCTATTCTCCTTGTTCTCTTCCTGCTTTTCTTGATTTTTCTGCAAGTCAGCTTCAAAAGTATTTACTTCCTTTCCTATCTCAATGAACTCTTTATTAAGCTTCTCTTGAGTGGACGATAAGATTTTATCAAAATAGGAGGTGTATATCTCAAAATATTTGTTGATGTCAGTGGTGTGTTTCTTTCCTGTGAAGATCTCGCTGTCTTCATAGATTCTCTCTCTAGCGTTGATAAACTCATTATCGTTTTCACCATATGAGTTTAAAGCAGTGACAAAAGATTCGTTAAGAGAGTGGAACTCATTTTCTATCATTCTGAAGGAAGGATCATTTTTCACGTTGAACTCAGGATCATTTGCTGGATTTTTTCCTTCGTGAGTCTGTGAATATACCTGCATATAAAGTTTTGCGCTGCTGTTTAATTCGTTGAATTTGTTGACTAAGAGGATGGATCCTACCTTTGCTGCAAAAGCGTGGTAGTATCTTATATCATCATTGACCAGATCTTCAAATGTCTTCTCAAGAAGATTGTTGTCTTTTAAAAACTTCAATCCTGATCTTATGAAGCTCTCTAAGTAGGCGCGCAGTTCAACAATTGTGGTATAAAGTTCAGGTATCAAAGACTCTTCCACTTTGACTTCACCCTGCAAGGAAGCTGTTACTATTCTTCCGTTTTCAGAATAGCAGTCTTCGATGAAGTACTCCATGTCATCGATTAGTTTCTCACCTTTTTCACCATTGTTTTTGGCGTTGACATAGAAAGGAGATTCTTCTCCTGTCAATCCTTTAAGTGCTTGGTATCTTGTCAGTCTCTCTTCGTTTGAAAAATTGCTCTGCTCTTTAGCAGGGAGGCAATACCACAGAGTGTTCTCAACTATTCTTGCAATCGTTACAATCGTCAGCACATTTCTTTCTTCTAAATTCATTTTTAACCTCAAAAATTAAATATACACACATCTAATATTATAATGTATAAAATCATCGATTAAAAGACAATTATCTTAAACTAGATGTCAATTTCATCCTTTCTGTATGGATACTTGATAATGTCATTCTTCAGCGATGATTCATCTTTCAAATAATCCTGTATCTGATACAGGTAATCGACGATGTGATTAGCATATTTTTTTACATCATCTGATGAATGACTCATGCAGAAGGAATGAGGAAAAGATCTGAACATGGATATGTCATTATGATGATCACCTATGACTATTATCTCATCTTCTTTTATACCATATTTCTTGCAGAACAGTTTCAGACCCGTTCCTTTGTTTACACCTTTGGAAGTTATCTCTAAAGCACCGTCTGCTAAAGCTATTTCCAGTTCATCTTGAAATATGTCTTTGATAGCTAGATAAGTTCTTTCAGTTTTTACTTGTGAACTTTTTCCAAAAGAGAAGATAGGCATCAGTTTGAAGGTGTCTTCACACTGGAGTCTGTTTAAAAGATTCTCTTTTCCAGAGACGACTTTCTCTCTGTAGAAGTTGTTGAAAAAATTGCCTAACTTGAAGCCTAAAGTTATGTACTTTGGAATCTTCTCATCGAAGTGATAGTAAAGATTAGGAGATGTATCTAAAGCAAACCAGCAGAAGATTGAGTACCTGTCTCTCATCGTCAAGAATAGCTTTGCCATCATCTGACGGTTCAAAGGTCTTCTATTAGATATCTCCTTAGTGTTCTTATCGATTATAAATGAGCCGTTGCAACCGATGAAATATAGTTTGTGATTCAATGTTTTCTCAAGCTTGCTGAGCATGCCTGTGCTTCTTCCTGAGGCTATTAAAACATCTTTACCGGAATTGAGAAACGATTTTAAAAACTTTTTGTTCTCTTTTATCATACCGGTTAATCTTCTCTTAGGATAGAAGAGAGTGCCATCTAAATCTGTTGCTATCAGTTTGATCATAACTAACGAAAATTATAACAAAAAAGTTTATAAATCATAAAAAAGCGCATAAAAAAAGGTGTTTTTCAACACCCTTTATCATTACTGATGAATTTCAATCACTCCGTAGCCTTTGTCTTCTCTCTCGTATAAGACATTCACTAAACCGGTTGAAGAATCAAGATAGATGAAAAATGAATGACCTAAAGCATCCATTCTGGTCAAAGCTTCTTCAACATCCATAGGTGCTAAGTTAAGAGATTTCTTCTTGACGATATTTAATGACTCTTCATCGTATTCATCTGAGATGATGTGTTCTAAAAGAAGATTCTCTTTAAGTGAGTTCTTCTTGCTGTTTTTAGTAAGTCTTGTCTTTGTCTTTCTCATCTGCTTATTTAACTTTTCACAAGCTAAATCTACTGCAGAATAGAAATCTTCATCAGCTGCTTTTGCTCTCAGCATAAAACTTTTATTAGATATAGTGGCTTCTACTATTTTCTCATTTGACAAAATGGAGATAGTGACCAGACATTTAGATTCTTCATCACCTTTAAAATAGTGTTCAAAATTACCAAATTTGTTTTCGCAGGTCCTCTTCATTGCCTCTGATAATTTTAGATCTTTGCATACATACTCAAATCTCATTCTGTATGTCCTCCTTATATTTATTATAAGAAAAACATCGGCTGTTTTAAAGTGAAGAAGGGTCTATTTTACGATTATTTGACAAGGTAAAACATCGGTTTGCTAAAAGCATCACTCTGAAACAATCAGTGATAGAAACAGGTAGAATATCTATAATTAACCATATATGATGTTTTAATAATTTAATTATTGAATAGTTTAATAATAAAACTATTTTTTCATCTCTTTCATGGTTGTATATTGGTATGGGTTAGGATAATGGAAGAAAAAGAAACATTAGAAAATGAGAGCGTCCAAGAGACTTCTTCAAATCAAAACGAAACTGAAAAGATAGAAGAGGTGATGAAGTCTTCTGAGGTTGAAGAATCCACATCTACAACTGAAGAAACTGTCAATAGCGAGGATGGTAAGAAGAAAAAGAAGAAAAACAAGAGGGTGAAAACTATTGTCATCTCTTCTGTTTTATCCGTTTTCTTTCTTCTTGCAGGTACAATCGGTGGTTACTTTCTTTACAACACTTTAAATCCTGCGAGCAACACCATCACTCAGGCACTAGGAGATATTCTCTCTGAGAAAGAAAAAAACGAGATAAAAAAATCAATAGAGAACGATTCTGTTCTCTCTTCATATCAGGATAAATCCCATATGCTTGTCAATTACTCTTTAGAGCTTGAAGCTGATAGTAAGTATTCGATGATACTCACCAAAGGTGTTGCGAAAGCCACATCTGTCGTGACGGTGGAACAGAAGATACAATCCGCTACGCTGAGGACACCTGATTGCATCTTCAATGAGAACATCTCTTCTTCATCTTTCGTCGAGACTGCAAACAGATACTACGATAGAAAAGATAATAAAATTGAAGCTTACGAGTGCAAAAACTCTTCTCAGTGGCCTAGTGCCACCTCAATATACTACACTTATGACGAGTACATAGATAAGTTTGGAAAACTTCTTTCAGGAAGGTATTACTGCATTAAGGATGAAAGCAAAAAAACGATCAAGGACAAATTTTTGACTCTCAGCGAAGATGAGTTTAAGAATTCCAAAGAAGAAAAAAAGTATCCTATCAACGGAATACTGATATACGCTATTGGAAAAAACACGGTCAAATCTTCATCGATTGAAAAGATAGATGACGGATATAAGATCACTTTAAAACTTAAAAGCTCAGGAGAGAGCTACTACTCTGTCCAGATGAAAAGCACAGGAGGTCTAGCAACCTATCCTGCTTTCAAAGAGGAGAGCAACAATCTTGTTTTTGTAATCGATAAGAACTTGAGGCTTGTATCATCTGTCTTTGAGGATTCTTACGATGCTAACTTAGGATTTATGAGTGCACCGACCAGTCAAATACTCACTCAGTACTACTTCCATTCAGACACAGATTCTTTTAATGGAAAGCAGATAAAAGTACCCGATATGTCGAATGTTCAGTTCGATGGATATTCTCTATTGCCAAAGGAGGAATAAAAATGAAAAAATTAGCTCTTTACTCTCTTGTATCATTTGTGTCTTTAGCAGCTAGCTCATCGACTGTGTATCTAGCGATGTATATTCAAAACGCGGTGACAAACAACGCTAATGATGTACAATCCTCTGAAGAGGAAGTTATCCCTGTTGTCGAGGAGACAAATTTTGCTAAAACCCTCAATAAAGCAATGAAAGCTAAAGATATCAAGATCAAAGACTGCAAAGTATCGATAGAGTCTGATCAGATATCTTCATTTGTCGATTTATCACTTGCAAATCTAGAGATAGATATCTCTTCTCTTCCCCAGGTGAAAGTCAAAGGTGATATCAATGTCTGTTACGGAGATATTGACGAGTCCTTATCTTTAGCTTTTAACTCTCAGGACAAGATGGCTTACTTCACCTACTCTTCTAAGAGTTTTAAAATAAAGTCTGATTCTTTCATCGACTCGGTTTTTAAAGTTTGCAAAGCTTTGAATATCAATCTTCCTGACATCTCTTCAAAGCTGAAGGATTTTGACTTCCAAGAGATTGCAAGCATGTTCTCTTCTATGTCTTTAGATCCTGTCGAAAGCAATACTTTAGAAGGAATCGGATACACTTTAAATCTTCCTGATTTGAAGATAGGAGAGAGCACTATCTCAGGTTTATCAATCTTCTTAGAGAGCGATAAAGAACACAATTTAAAATTTGTCAAAATCCTTGATAACGGATCAAATAAAGGCAAGATATCTATTGATAACAAAATCTCCTTATCTCTTTCCTCTTCTCTTGAAATGAAAGAGGAGTCCACATATAAAGATGTGGATTCTGACTCATACATAGATATCTCATCATCGACATCCTCTATCTTGACTTCTTTAACTGATCTTTTTGGTAGTAAGAAGATAGATGCCAAAATCAAATTGGATCTGATAGATGAAGGAGAGGATAGAGGTCTCTCCTCCACTGTTCAAGGTTCAATAAAAGCAGATGTCTCCAAAGTCGGTTTAGCTGACTTAACAAAGGGAGAATATGAGGTATCTTTAAATCATTTAAAACAGCAGGAACTATTAAACAGAATAGATGCTCACTATAAAAACAGCACTACCTATGTTAAATTCAACGAGCTGTTTAAAGGAAAGATAAGAAATTCAACAGTTGAAGATCTCTTCTCTAACCTTTCAAACATCACCGGTGACATCAAAGTAAAAAGCATTGAAAACATGCTCAATACAGTGGTGAGCAATGTTGATGTAAACGCTATAAAAGAAGGTAATATTGACTTTATCAAACAATATATTAAAGAGCTGTCATTTGATGAAAGAAACTTTAAGTTGGTTGTAGATGCTAACTTCTTTGGGTTCGGAGACTACGATATTACTTTGAATATTAAGACAGATGAGAATAGAATCATCGCTTTAGAGATACTCAACTTAAAATATCATGATTTCACCATCAATTTCTCAGTGAATCCAGAGTTTCCAGGACAGATAGATTTCTCTCCTGTTCACGATGAGTACAAAGACTACAAGTCCATCGTTCCTATATTTAAAACCATAGCTGATTACATAGAGAAAAAGCAGGTCTCTGCTGATTACTCTATTGTCTATCTCTCATCGAAGAAGACTTTCTCTGCTACAGGCAAGATCGAAGCAGACATCAAAGATATCGGTGAGATATCAAAAGGAACTTTAACAGATGGGAAGTATCACTTATCCTTTGATACCAAGGTAAAAGAGTGCGATCACAAGCTCGATCTTATCTATCAGGACAATTCGATTTATTTCAATTACAACGATGTGATGAGACAGTCTATCAAAGATACTCAGTTAAATGAGATATCAGAGGTGATAGGTAAGTATTCCTCCTCTGAAGATATGACGATAATTGAGAAGATAAGTGACTATGTAAATGAGCTTCTTGCTTCTCCTCAGTACGATTACTGCATGACCATGCTGAAGAAGGGGTCTCTTTCATTTTTGGATAAGTTTATCAAGATAGATGCCTCAAACACCGATCCTGATCTTCTTGTCGTCGATATCGATGCTTCTTATATACTTCAAAACACATCTTTGGAAAACAGAGTCTCATCGATAAAGATTGCTATTTCTAACGATGATAAGCAGATAAGAAGACTCTCTGTCACAACAGCTGAAAGCAATGATGAATCTATGTCCTTCACTTTTGATTTCAAAGATTATGATTCATCCTTTGTTCTCGATGAATTGAAGAAGAAACTTTATATTCCTGTAGATAATCTTTCATCTATTATCGAATCTTTCTATCATCTGCCTATCATCAATGAGAAGAGATTCTCAATGCTGATAAACGGAGAGGTTGTTGATGATCAAAACAGATCTCTTGCTAAGATCTCAGATGATTCTGGAGTTGCAATCGATGTCACAGACAAGAACAGACCACAAGCGTATGGAAAGCTTAACATAAATCATCCTTCACTTGATTCTCTTCTCTCACAGGGTTCTTTAAATTTCTCATCTTATGTTAATCAGAAGCTTCGCTTTAAATACCAGACCTTAGGAGAAGACTCGTCATTAGATGGTCAGTTTGTAGCTGAGTATAATGACAAGATGCACATCCTTTTAAACAAATCAAGCGTCCTAGAAGTATACGATAATGTAAGAAGAGGAGATTCTCCTACAAATCTTCTCCATCGCTACTTAAAAGTGCTGACTGATACCACCACCTCTTCTTCATCAGTTTTAATTGATGCGATAAAGAGCAAAGATATGACTAAGCTTCTTGATTATCCATACATAAAGAAAGCTGAGATCCTCTCAGATAGGATCGATATATCAGTCGATGGAAAACTCATAACTTCTTCAGATGAAGGAAAAGAAGAAAAGATCTCTATCATCTTCGACTTAGAGAAAAAGTGTATAAAAGAAGTGAGCATCAAAGGCTCTATCAATGGCATGGTTATCAACGCCTCTATCTCACTTGCTGACTTTGCAAACGTTGTTGATCCAACAGCAGATGAGAATTCACCCATGTTGCAGTACAATGATGAGAACAAAGGAAAGTTTGTCGATTTAAACGGACTAGGAATACTCTCTAAATGTCTCATCGATACCACTGAAAACAACTTTATGAGACTGACAGGTGCCTTTACTTTGAAAGGAAAGATCATCGGTATCAACGCAGCAGATTTGAAGACATTCTTCGATGCGAGGATCTCTGTCTTCGATGAGCATGCTTACGTCCATCTCTCATTCAACAACAATCCTACTATCGATAGCCAAGGAAATGTCACTGCTGTTAAAACAATCAACGACAAAGGATTCTATGCAACAGAGCTCTTCATCTCTGAAAAACAGATAGAGATCTGTCAGACGAAGAACAAATCAGGAACTATCACATCGGAAGTGATGAAGATTGACGATAATGAGCTTTTAAATAACATCGTCTACTACTTGATGACATATATCTTAAATGCAGATAATGAGCTTCCTCTAGGTTCAACTATCATGGCACAGATATATAAGGCTGTGTACGATCAGAGTGCTTCTTCAGATTCAAGCTCAGTTAAATTGACAAATGATTTTTCAACAGTCATCTCACCTAACACCAGATATGTGCAGGATGATAAACCTCACTTCCATTTAGAGCTTGATTTAAATAAGGTCTTCGATGATACTCTCTCTTCTTCTATGTCCTTATCATTTAGCAACACCACTGTCGATTTATATCATGATATTATCTCAAACGATATAAGAAATCCGTTCACCAAGTTGA
>JALEUS010000068.1 GCA_022780765.1 Bacilli bacterium
CACTTGCTTTATATTCCTTCACATACTCAAGACGTTCACGATCAGTAAACTTGTTCATTTCTTGTTTTCCTCCATGGAATGAGGATAACAAATCAGAATTCAATTTCCCGAACAACCAAAGTGTCCTGAATTGACGTATACCTAAAAACAAGGCTCAACAAAGGAAAAACTGCCAATAAATAAAAAAAAATGAGCTTTTCAGCCCATTTTTGCAGTTTTTCGCATATTCCACTTTGTATCAAAGTATGTATACGATTATGGTGGACCTGAAGGGGGTCGAACCCTCGACCTTCTCCATGCCATGGAGACGCTCTCCCAACTGCGCTACAGGCCCAAAACCATCAACTATGATAATATATTATTAATCGATTTGTCAACAGATTATTCTTTTGAAAAAACTGATGATAAAAGCTCTTCTGTAAACTCGTTATTAGCATGGTACATGTGATCTATTCCATCTGTAGCCATGATCAGTTCATTTTTAAACACGCAGGTTAATACTTCAATGGATGCATTAGCAACTCCATCATCATTATTGACAATAATATCAGCATAATTTGATGATGGCTCAACTATCTCTTTATACATAGGTGCAACAGTCTTTAGATACTGAGAGACGATGTTCTCATAACTTCTTTTTCTCTCCAGATGATCTCTTATAAATCTTCTTAAAAATCTGACTTCTGGAGATGCTTTGATAAACACTTTTAGATGAGCCATGTCTCTTAATTTCTTGTCGACAAGTGCCATTATTCCTTCGACGATAACGAGTTCTTTAGGTTGGATGATCTCTACTTTAGATGAACGGTTATGAATCTTATAATCGTATACTGGTTTTTCAATGGTTTTCCCATGTCTTAAATCATCTATCTGTTTTCTCATCAGCTTCCAATCAAAGGCTTTCGGATGATCGTAGTTCTCTTTGATACGTTCTTCCATAGGCATGTTTGTCTGGTCTTTATAGTAGTCATCTATGGTGATCTTTGTCACCTTATCAATCCCGATATTATTTATAACCTTATCGGTAACATAAGATTTTCCAGATGAAGAACCACCACCTACCAGTATTAATCTTGTCATAAAAGCACCTCGTTTCTATATTATTATAGGTATAAGAAAAATCTAAAAAAGACTTTATTTTTAATCAAATTTGTAATATAATGATAATCCCAAGAAAAGGGTCTTAAAGTGGATAGTTTTCTTCGGTAATGAAAGGAGGTATAAAGATGAGCACTAAAAAAAGTTTATTTGCTGGTTTGAGTCTGATCGCTAGTTTATCTTTGACGAGTTTAATAAACAATACCGCATCACAAGTACCTCAAGCTGACAATGAAGTTATCGAAAAAAAAGATGGTGAGATCCATCCTGTCACCGATGTTGTAAACCAGGTCACTATCAAGAAAGAAAGCGATAAGAAGGTTGAAGAGACCTCCTGGGTTAAAACAGACGGTAACATCAATTTGAAAGATACTGAAAAGTTGTTCTAAAAGGTAAGTAAAACAGGATCAGTGCTTCTCACTTCAGCATCTGGTCCTTTTTTATTGTCTTAAAAATCAAAAAACAGTTAACTGTTGAAACTGATTCTTTTTCACTTGTTTCAAGCTATTCTGATATGTTTAAAAAGATCTTTTTTAAATGTATAATAATACTATGAAAGGACTTACATAGATATGAAATATGATGTCATTATTATCGGTGCCGGCATAACTGGAAACAGCATCGCTTTTGAATTATCAAAATACAAGCTTAAAGTAGCCGTCATCGATAAAGAGAACGATGTTGCAAATGCGACCACTAAAGCAAACTCTGGAATAATCCATGGTGGTTACGATCCGATAAAAAACACCTATATGGCTAGATGCAATGTCATCGGAAACAGAAAGACAAGAGAGTTAGCTAAAAAACTCAATGTTCATATAAAGAACATAGGTTCACTGGTGGTAGGAAGAAAAGATAAAGATAAAGAAAAGATAGATGAACTATACGAAAGAGGAATTACAAATGGTGTTCCTGGACTGTCGATAATCGATGGAAAAGAACAGATTCATCTCCTTGAGAAAAATCTTCAAGATGATATTGACTACGCTCTATTATGTACTAGCGCCTGCATTATCTCCCCTTGGGAATATGCTTTAGCTTTAGCATACACTGCTAAAGTAAACGGAACTGATTTCTTCCTTGATGAAGAGGTCACCGACATCGATAAAACAGAATCAGGTTTTAGAATTAAAACTTCAAAAAATGAGTATCAGTCTGATTTCATTTTCAATTGTGCAGGACTGTACGCTGATAAAATATTTGATCTAGCTTTGAAAGATGCTAAAGAAGAATCATTTAAGATCACCCCTGTAAAAGGTGAGTACTATCTGCTTGATAAAGATCAGGGAGACATCGTCTCACATGTCATCTTCCAGATACCTAGCGAAAAAGGAAAAGGAGTTCTTGTTTCTCCTACAGTGCACGGAAATCTCATAATTGGTCCGGATGCTTTAGAGATTGAAGATAAAGATGATGTCTCAAACACCTACTCAGGTCTCTCTTTTGTCAAAGAGAGTTCAAAGCAGTCAGTTAAAAACATCAACTTCGCTTCAAATATCAGAAACTTCACTGGTATAAGAGCAACGATCAAAGGATGTGATGATTTCTATATTAAAGAGAGCAAGACCCTACCTAGATTCATCAATTTTGCAGGAATAAAAAGTCCAGGTCTGTCATCTGCAATAGAGTTCGGTACGATAGCTGTCTCTTTTATAAGAGGAAGAAAAAGACTCGATAAAAAGAAACATTTCACCTTATATCCTCTTCCTACTTTCTTTAAAGATTTAAAAGAGAGCGAGAAGATCAAACTTCTTAAAAAGGATCCGGATTACGGAGAGGTCATCTGTCGCTGTGAGACAGTAACCTTAGGTGAGATAAAAAAAGCGATAGATGCTCCAATAGGTGCAAGAAGTATCGATGGAATAAAAAGAAGAACCAATGCAGGAATGGGAAGATGTCAAGGAGGATTCTGTTCTCATAAAGTTTTCTCTATCTTGAAGAAAAAACTGAATCTTCCTTTTGATGAGGTATATCAGGATAAGACAGGTTCACAGATAGTCTTATTTAAAACCAAAGGAGGAAAGTGATATGAAAGAGCACTCTTTAATTGTTGTTGGAGGAGGTCCTGCTGGTTTAGCTGCTGCTTTTAGTGCCTACCAAGAAGGAGTTAAAGACATCCTCATCATCGAAAGAGATGATAAGTTAGGAGGAATACTGAATCAGTGCATCCACAACGGATTTGGTCTTCATCGTTTCAAAGAAGAACTCACAGGTCCGGAGTATGCTTACAGATATGAACAACTTGTTAAAAACACTGACATTAAAGTGCTTCTCAACTCGATGGTCATAAACATCAGTGAGAATAGAGAGATGACCGTTTTAAGCAGAGATGAAGGTCTCCTTTCACTTAAAGGTAAAGCAATTGTTCTAGCTATGGGATGCAGAGAGAGAACACGCGGAGCTATATCTATCCCAGGAGATAGAGTAGCTGGTATCTTTACAGCTGGAACAGCTCAGAGGTACATGAACATATCTGGTTACTCGGTAGGAAAAAACGTAGTTATCTTAGGCTCTGGTGACATAGGACTCATCATGGCAAGAAGAATGACTCTAGAAGGAAGCAAAGTACTAGCTGTCGTTGAACTGTGTCCTTACTCAAACGGACTTAACAGAAACATAGTCCAGTGTTTAAATGACTTTGATATTCCTCTTTACTTAAAGCATACGATAACTGATATAAAAGCAGATGAGAGACACTGCAGAGTAAAAGAGGTGACGATAGCTAAAGTCGATGATAACAATCAGCCGATTAAGGGAAGTGAGATACACATTGCCTGCGATACTGTCCTTCTTTCAGTAGGTCTGATCCCTGAAAATGAGCTATCTAAAAAAGCAGGTGTAGATTTAGATAAAAAAACCAAAGGACCTATTGTAGATGACACCTTACAGACATCGATTGAAGGTATCTTTGCCTGCGGTAATGTTTTGCAGGTACACGATTTAGTAGACAACGTATCACAGGAAGCTCAAAAAGCAGGCAAGAACGCAGCTAGATACATAAAGGAAGGAAAAAGAAAGATAGATAGAACCGTTAAACTGGAGTTTAACGATAACATCTCCTATATCTGTCCACAGATAATAAATGTCACAGATTCAACAGATGATATCGATGTCTTCTTCAGAGTGAAAAAACCGATTGAAAACTGCTTCATTGAAATAAAAAGTTCGACTGCAAGAAGAATAAAGAAAATAAAACTGATACCTAGTGAGATGGAGAAAATCACTATCAAAAAAGATGAGATAATTACTTCTCCTTCTCTTTCAATCAGCGTGGAGGCAATACAAGATGATTAAAGAACTTATCTGCATCAACTGTCCAAGAGGATGCCAAGTAAAAATAGACACCGATACAAAAGAGGTCACCGGCAACTATTGCAAGAGAGGTGAAGAGTATGCGATAACAGAAATAACCTGTCCTAAGAGAACTTTGACAACATCTATGAGAGTTGAAGATGAGGACACTTTGATATCTGTAAGAACAGATAAACCTCTTCCCAAAGAACTGCTTTTCAAAGCTATGGAAATAATAAATAAGACGGTCATAAAAAAACCAGTGAAGATGAATCAGATACTGATAGAGAACATACTTGATAGCGGTGTTAACATCATCTCAACAAAGGAGATGAAATGACATGTTAGATAAAAGAAGATACATCATCTCTCTTGATCAGGGAACGACTTCTTCTCGTGCAGTTCTGTTTGATAACAGAGCAAATATTGTCCAGGTAGTTCAAAAGGAATTCAAACAGATGTTTCCTCAACCTGGATATGTTGAGCACGATCCATTAGAGATATACGCTAGTCAGTACTCGGTGATGATTGAAGCTATTGCCCAGTCAGGAATACAACCTAAACACATCCTTGCAATAGGGATCACAAATCAGAGAGAGACGACAATAATCTGGGATAAAAGAACAGGAAAACCTATTTACAACGCTATTGTCTGGCAGTGTAGAAGAACAGCGAAGATCGTCAACAAAGTAAGAGAGGACGGTCTTGAAAAATACATACTTGATAACACCGGTCTTGTTTTGGATGCCTATTTCTCAGCAACAAAGATCAAGTGGATCTTAGATAATGTGGAGGGAGCTAAAGAGGAAGCGAAAAAAGGAAATCTCCTCTTTGGAACAGTGGACACCTGGCTTGTGTGGAAACTGACTAATGGGAAGGTTTTTAAAACAGATTACTCTAATGCTTCAAGAACGATGCTGTTTAATATAAATACATTGAAGTGGGATGAAAAGCTTCTCTCTTACTTCGATATACCTTTATCGATGCTGCCTGAGGTCTGTCCATCAAGTGACATCTATGGAACTGTCTCTCTTTTTGATGTCGAGATACCAATAGCATCAATCTGTGGAGATCAGCAGTCAGCTTTATTTGGACAAGGATGCTTTGAAAAAGGAGAGAGCAAGACAACCTATGGAACTGGATGCTTCATGCTTTCTAACATTGGAAACAAACCAATACTATCAAAAAATAGACTTGTCACAACCATTGCTGCTACCACTGAGAAGAATAAACCTTACTACGCTATTGAAGGTTCAGTCTTCGTCGGAGGGGCTATCATCCAGTGGGTCAGAGATCAGCTTCGCTTCATACTCGATGCAAGCGATTCAGAGTACTTTGCAAATAAAGTAGAAGATAATCAAGGTGTTTATATCGTCCCTGCTTTCACAGGTTTAGGAGCACCTTACTGGGATATGTACGCCAGAGGAACAATCTTTGGAGTAACAAGAGGAACAAATAGAAATCATCTGATAAGAGCAGCATTAGAATCTATTGCTTACCAGGTGAACGATCTTATTGACGCGATGAAAAAAGATACTGATATAGATATAAAATCGATGAGAGTCGATGGCGGAGCATCTAGAAACAACTTTTTGATGCAGTTTCAAAGCGATATATCTAATATCGATGTTATCAAAACTAATATTGAGGAGTCAACAGCTTTAGGTGTCTACTATCTTGCAGGATTAAAAGTAGGAATGTTCTCAGATTTAAATGAGATAAAAGAAATCATCAAAATCAAAAAAACCTTCTCTCCCAAGATGAGCCAGGAGAAGAGAAAAGAGTATTTAAACAAGTGGCATAAAGCTGTCAGAATGTGTCAGGGATGGGAAGAGGATTAATCCTTGTGCACCTTGTGACAGCGAGGGCAGATAAATGAATTTTTATCTGCTATCTGAGTGATGTTTCGATAATGATAATAACTCTCATTATCTATCTCTTCTTTATTTGCTGTTATTGAGAAGTGATGTATTTTACTCTCGTAATAATCCACATCTTCAATAGGACAGTGCTTCTTTTTGATGGATGTGAAACAGGAAGGACAGAAGTACTCATCATGTCCTATTTTCTGAAGCTCTTCTCCGCAGAAAGGACAAACATCGAAGACTATCGATGAGTAGATCATTCCTTTTAAAAGTATCTGCTGTATTCTTCTAAAAGAATTCAAATTGTTTATAGACAGGTATATAGAATCATCTCTGCTCTCATAAAAAGGAAGAAGATAATTAACTTCATCGTACTTGAGAAGATGTCTTATCGTCAGATTTCTTCTGTTTTCAATCACCTCTTTTGAAAAAGGAAGAAGAAGTATCCTGTACTCTTTCTCCTTGTAGAAAGTCAAAAGAAAACCTTCATTATCTTCAATCGTCTTTATATTCAATCTGTAACTTTTGTACTTGAGGTTGATATCAAGTTGTTCAGTGTCGATTATTCCATCGTCTTCAGGAGTAAAGGAGAAGTTGATACTTGAAAACAGAATAAGGCACATGCAGTAGTTGAAGTAGCTTTTAAAAAACTCATCATCGTAGATGATCTTATCTTCTTTTACAACTTTCTCCCTGTGAAAGAATAAAGCTAATTTGAACATGCGATGATAGTCTTTCTGCATGTTGAGGATATTGGTGCTCTTGAGTTTGACGTTTTTTGCGAGCTTGTAATTTCTTCTGTAGATAGGTCTATTTAACTGACAAGATATTCTCTTTTGACAATCAAGAAGAGAATTTATTAGCTTGATAGCTTTGATAGCATCCTTATTAAAATTTCTCACATATGAGGTATGAAGCTTTGCTAAAGCAAGATAAAACTGAAGATGATCTGCTTTATCTAAATAGTTCATCTGAATGGTGCTTGAGTTATCAAGAAGATCTTTCATCATCCTGATATTCATCTTTAAAAAGCTTAAAATATTGTTGACAGTGTTAACAAAGAGAACATTCTCATATATCGAGTAGTTATCGAGATAGATTCTCGTTAAAAGATTTCTTGGGACAGCTTGCTCATCTTTGATATCCTGCCAGTTTTCAGGATGCATAGCTAGGTGAGTGATGGTCTTATTATCGATTGTTCGGCAAGCTTCAGTAGGCACTATATCCTCTTCTTCTTTCAGATGTATCACCGGTTTTTTAAATATTCTCTCAATGCTAGGTATGGTCCTGTTTATCTTTTCAAAGATGCTGTAGACCTCATCGATATTCACACTGTTAGCAGATGATAAAAAGAGATTGATATTGTTTCCAGTCTGATAATCAAACTCCAGAAAAGAGAGCTTTTTATGTTCTTTTAAAAACTCATTTAAAGGTCTGTATAGAGATAGGAGAGAATTATCGATTGAAGACATCTTTAGAAGTCTCCGTTTAACTTAGATATGAATTCAGAACAGATGTAGAAACCTAATCTCTCAAACTCGTGCTTAAGATAATCCTTATCTTCCACACTCTTGAACTCCAACTTGTGGACAACTTTAGAGAAGAGGATCTTCTCTAATGCTTCATCTTCTTTCTTTTCTCTATCTTCAAAGCATGAGCAGTAGACTTTTACAAAGTCATTTATCTGATTGTAGACACGATTTCCAAATGAGATGTTATAAGGACTTAAAAGATCTTCAATCCTCTTCACTCTTTCATCTTTTCCTAAATCGAACTGATAAGTGTTCTTGGCTTCATCAAGAAGCTTTTTGAACACTGGATAAGATAGGTATCTCTTATCAAGAGGAGCAGAGTAGTCTTTAACAGGAGTTGCTCTCCTATCAAAGTTAATGGTGTTTGCTCTGTCGTAGACCTTATCTGATATTTCAAAAGTTGATTCATCTCTGTTTGCTGTACCGATAAAGAAGACGTTTGTAGGTATCTTCAATGTGTGGTCATCTTTTAAAGAAAGATATGAGTTCTTCTTTCCATCTATCGTGTTATATAGTTTGACATTGAGAAGCTTTATCTCTCTTTTATCTTCTTCATTCTCCATCAAAGATAAGAAATCAGAGAAGTAGTACTCGATTCTAGATAGATTCATCTCATCTAAGACGATGAAGGTGATGACATCAGGATTCAAACTCGCTTTGTAAAGAGCTTGAGTAAACTTCTTTGGTGTGAACACTTTTGAAAAATCGTTGTAATAACCGATGAGCTCATTTTTATCCTTCCAAGATGACTCGACTTCGATGATCTCACAGTTAGACATCAAAGCCTCTGAGAAGATCTTAGGAAGAGAAGTCTTTCCTGTTCCTGACATACCCTGAAGAATAGATAACCTGGTCATAGAAAGACCTGCTATAAAAGTAGCCATATCCTCTTTCTTATAAGAGAGATGAAGTCTGCTGTTTGCAGCATACTGCACTAAATATGAGACTAAAGAAGGGAGAGTAGGTTCTATAAACTCGCTTTCTTTTCTCTTCTCTAAAGCAAAATCAAATCTGCTCTTTAAAGAGTCAAGCTCAGAGAAAGCTGGACAAGAATCAAAGTCTACTATTTTATCTTCACCTGATGATGGACTGGAAGATGAGGAAGCTAAAGCTTTTTCCTCTTCTTTTTTCTCTACAGCTGCAGCCTGCTTTTCATTTAAACCATTTCCTGTTCCTTTTGAAGAGGAAGGGACAGTTGCTTTGACAAGCTCCTCTTCTTCTTTTAAGCTGCTGAATGGTTTTAAAAATATCAGAACAATTAATATAAAAGTCTGTATGAGGAAGAAGATGTAGCTTTGAGTTGTGATGCTCACTTTTGTAGAATCAGTGATTGTCACTGTTATTCCACTCAATTTAGCGATAGCTTGCAGAATATCGTCTTTCAAATTCTCAAGCATCGAATAGTAGATTCCAAAGACAGAGATAGCAAACATCACAAAGAACTCAATGATTATTCCAGCGAAGATGACATTTGTATAAAATCTTGATTTAGATAGCAATAGACAGATGCTGGTCAGCAAGAACAGGAAGATGACTGTCCCTGATGTAAGAAGCAGGAAAGCCACCGCCTTATAAAATTGATTGTTAGTGTAATTTTTAAGCATATCTATAGGAGTGACTGCAAACGCATACTGATTGTTGATATCTATCTTCAATATGTCGAAGAATAAAGAAGATACAAATGTAGCTATTAAGATGATAAAAGTGACAAGTATCAAAACCTTTTTAGCTAGGTTAGACTTCTTTACCTCACTCATCACTTCTTTATTTTCTTCATATCTGGCAGCAAATATCGAAGAGAGGACAAAAAGGACAGACTGGATGATAAAAGGAATGAATGAAAGAGAAGAGATGTTTTCTTTATTCAGAATGAAAAGCATCACTAAACCGCAAACAAAAAAGAGCAAAGTTATCATAAAACCAAAGCGTACTGAAGCATTCGATGATTTATAATATCTTTTCTCATCGTTATAAAAATCTCTTAAAGATAACAAAAAATGTCCAATGAAAAACATGAATAGAACAAAGAATGATATCAGGAAAGACAAAAAGAAATAGAAGATAGGTTTTATAAATTCATCTTTTGAAGAAAAGATAGCTGATAACAGAGAATAGAAGGTGGTTGTACCTGTAAAGGTATCTGTCGATGTCAAAAAAGGACTGAAGAAGATAGATATAACTGAGATGATAGATAAAATCGATATCGCTAAAGAGAGAATTCTATTGGTCTTGTTTTTCTTATCATCAGACTTTTTTATCACTGTGTAGTAATAGGTTAAGAAACTGTAGATGAGAAAAAGGAGCAAGAAGAAGATAGATATCGAATGTATGACAAGCTGAAGAATAGAAAAAAGAGGATACGAAAGATCAAAAAATAATATCAGCACCTCTGCTGTCAGTCCTATCAAAGATAAGACCATAAATTTGTCTGAGTTCTTTTCATCCTTCTGTTTCAAAATAAAGAACACCGCTATTGAAAAGAGAATAAAGACTGCGATTAAAAGAACCAGATAAATCACTGAAAGAAGATTTATATTGTTCCTGTCAAAGGCTGTCTTAAAGAGAGATAAAGAACCTATCTGCGAATCAGCATCGCACGGTATGGAAAACAGTATTATCTCTGAGGCAAAGGAGAGGAGAAGAAATGAAGTTAGAAAGATCTTTTTAACCTTTAGATTAGAAAAGAAGTTAGACATAATCACATCCTCCTGTTTAAATAATTAATATTTTTAAAGATTTAAATAATTTTTTAGATTTTTCATAAAAAAAGGACTATTTCTTGAAATTATGAGATAGTCCTTCCATTATCATTTCTTGATGCTGTGTAACTGATAAGCTATCTTTCCTGCTACTTTAGCATTGTTGACAATTAAAGCGACATTGCTCTTTAACGATTGTCCTTCAGTCAAAGCTACCAGTTTATCTAACAGATAAGGAGTGACTTTCTTACCGGTGATATTATCTTTCTCCATCATCTTGAGAGCTTTTTGAATCCTCTCATCCATCCAAGAGTAATCTAAAGAGTAGTCTTCTGGAATAGGATTGACGATAAGAGAACCGTGTTTTAATCCTAATACATCAGATACGTGTATCATCTCAGCAACCTGCAAAGCATCATCTGCAGAGATATCTAAATCATATTCGCTGGTTCTTGTGTAGAAAAGTGGCATCTTCTTTGTCTGATAACCGATGACAGGAACTCCTTGAGTTTCTAGATACTCCAGTGTCCTTGGAATATCTAAGATAGCTTTAGGACCTGCACAGACAACAGAGACTGGTGTCTTGGAAAACTCGGTCAGGTCAGAAGAAACATCCATGGTCTCATTAAAACCACGATGCACTCCTCCTATTCCACCTGTAGCGAAGATCTTGATCTTTGCTAAATTTGCTAAGAACATCGTTCCTGCAACAGTTGTTGAACCGGTGAGTGAGTTTGCGATACAGTAAGGTATATCTTTTCTGCTGACTTTGATAGCAGTAGTGTTCTTACCTAACTCCTCGATCTCTTCTTTAGTAAGTCCGATCTTGATCTCTCCGTTTAAAATACCTATTGTATAAGGTATAGCACCTTCCTCTCTGACTGCTTCTTCACAAGCTAATGCGCATTTGACATTATCAGGATAAGGCATACCGTGAGTTAAGACTGTGGTCTCTAAACATACCGCTGGTTTGTCGCTCAAATCAGGAATGTTTTTTAGCATCTGTTCAATGTTCATCATTTACTACCTCCGTTATTTTATAAGTGATATTTTCTTCATAGATCTCTTCAGCTTTCAAAGATATATCTTTGACTAGAAGCTTCTGAGGTTCGATAGCTATAGCTCTTCTATCCATCGTTTTATAATGATTGCCATTTGCTAAATCAAGCTCATTTCTAGTTAAATCGCAGAAGATATTACAAGCTGAATAAGTAGTATAACAAGTCACTTGAATATTGTCACTTAATAAAATTACTTTTTCTTTGTTTTCATCTTCATTATCAAACACGTAGGTGTGATCGATTGTTTTTATATCGGAAGAAGAGACAATCTTATCTAACTTATTTTTAAGAGGAGATAAAGTTTTAAAAAGATGAAGATCATCTGTTTCTTCTACATCCTTTAAAAGAAGAGAATTATCGTAAAATTTTCCTATCTTTGATGAATCAACAAAAAGAGACACGTTATCTAGTCCACCATCATCAATAGACCAGTAGATATGATTTGAAATATTTAAAACAGTGTCTTTATCACTTTTTGCATGGTAATGAATGTTGAAGATGTTCTCATTTTCCTTAAGAGAATAGATGACTTCTAAAAGAAGATTACCAGGGTATCCATTTTCTAAATCAGGTGATAGATAAGAGAAGATGACTCCTTTCTCATCAGGACTTGCAAAAGTCTTACCAGTGAAATCTTTAAAAGATAAAGAATCTTTTTCTCCACCGTGAAGTGTGATACCATCCTCATCGGCTTTCAACTTAAAAGTCTTCTCACCGATACTTATCTCACCTGAAGTTCTTCCAGCTACTCGACCTAAAGTCTTACCTAAATACATGCTGTTATTTTGATAACAATCCATGGTTCTAGGTTCCAAAATCAGTCTCTTTCCATTTAAAGTGATGCTTTTAACACCTGCTCCAAAAGAGTTTAACAGCACAGAGAGACCTCTGCTGTTAGTAAGAAGATACTCTTTCATCGATCACTTTACTTCTTTTATTATGCCATCGCTCTCTTCAAGCTTTCCTTCTTTGAAGAGCTTGTAGCGGAAATCAAGGTTATCAGTGAAGAAAGAGGCGATGTGCTTTTTAACTTCAGGATCATCATTTTTCATCTGCTCTCTGATCTTTTCAAGTTGTTCTTTCTGAAGATCAGTCCAAGAATCACCTGTTGAGAGTTCATTGTTGTTGAAGATGTTGACAGAGAGAATGACACCTGCTCTGTTCTCTGTATCTTCTTCTCCTTTGTCATTGAGCTTGCTGAAGAATGCAAACCTTGTCATTGTCAAATCATCATCATAGCAGAAATTGCACTGGTATTTGACAGGTTTATTGTTCTCGTCATTCAAGGTTATCTGCGCATTTATTTCACCGCTTAAAACCTTATTTGCATCTTCAATAGTTCTGTAGGAAGGCAAGACTCTTCCATGTAAAAGCTCGGTTATCATATCTATTCTGCTTCTTATCTGAGTATCTCTTGTCAAAAGCAATTTGAGCTGTTTTCCACCAGGAACAACAGAGAAGAGATATTGTCCAGGATAGGATAGAGAGATGCAGGAGACAAAAAAGATCTGAGTCACATTATCAAAGTATCTGTAAACCTCGATCATGGTGAGCTCTCTTCCAGTAGAAGATTTAAGCTTCAATTCAACAGCATTGTCTTTGGTTATGTTCTCAAGCTGGATATTGTAGACAAGATCTTCTTGAGCTTGTGGAGGAATAGATTCAAGAGTTGGAACGATGTCATCACGGAAATGCTTTGTTAATTCCACGCATTTATCGACATCATCGATCTCTTTAACTTCTCCGTTTAAATCTATATCAAAGATTCTAAAGATAAGATTGGGTTGATCATCTCCCATACAGTAGAAACGATTTACACCATCTATCAATTTCTCTTGATAAATGACTTTCATCATAGCAGGTCTTATGAAGTTTCTACCTTTTTGATCAACAAAGTCTTGAATCTTTTTAATATTAATGTTTTCTTCCATAGGTGTCTCCTTGATTATTACACATCTATTATTATATATTTTTCTTTACATTTATTCTATATCCATAAAATGGAATAGCTTTTAAATAAAGATGATTAAAGATTAAAACAATCTCATATCATCCTCTATATACCATCTTATCTCATCTTTATTCATCAAGCGAAGTAACTCATTTACATTTTTAAAGCAGTTTGACTTATAAAACCCGCTGTTGAAAGAGAGAGGAGAGGGATGTGATGTCTTCACTATCTTTTTTAAATTCAACTTCTCCACGCTCTTAAAAGCTTTTTCTCCCCAGATCAGATAGATGATATCATCATTCTTTTCATTTAATAAGTACAGTATTCTTGAAGTGAACTCTTCCCATCCTATGTTTTTATGAGATAAGGATCTTCCTTCTTCAACAGTGAGTATCGTATTTAAAAGCAAAACTCCCTGCTTAGCTAAGTAGGAAAGATCCCCTGTCTTTAAAACGTGTTTATCGTATTCATACTCCATCTCTTTGTAGATGTTTTTTAAACTCGGAGGAATCTTCTTATCATAACTTGAAAAAGCAAGACCGTTTGCTTGTCCTCTGTTTATATAAGGATCTTGACCTAAGATGACAACCTTGACTCTTTCAACAGGAGTCAAAGACAACGCTCTATAAATATCTTTTGATTCTGGAAAGATAGTTTTCTTCTCATACTGAGAGATAACAAAAGAGAAAAGATCATCGTACTTGGATAGTGAAAGATCTTCTTTTAAAAGCTTTTTATAAGACGATGGAATATTAAGTATATCTCTTCTTATCTCATCTGTTTTCATCATTGTTTTCTATCTTTCCTCTGTTTTGCTTCTTCAATGTCTTTCTGTTCATCAAGAAGAGAATGAAGACAGCAACCAAAGAAACAGATGCTAAAACCATTCCTATGATAACAAAAACAGAGAAACCTTTCATAACTCCTAAGATGATAGTTAAGGCAAGTATGGATAGAAGACACATGAGTGAGAATATAAAAAATTTCATTATTTTACCTCGATTTCTCTATATTATATCAAAGAGAGAGACATCATCTTTTATAAGAGTGCTCTCTTTTAAAGATAATGATTTAATCTCAATTTTTTATTGACTTTATTTTGATGATGCTATATACTCAAACATTGGAAACGCATCAATAGGAAAGAGATCCAATCTCACCTGATCGAATTTATTCGGTAGGTCAAATGCCTTATATGCATAGTGATTGCATTTATAGTGTATTTGTACGGATTTCTTTGCTGAGAAATCCGTTTTTTTGTCTTCATGGAGGAAACTGATTATAAACGACGGTAACACTAGACAATTCAAGGCCAAAGGTAAAGCACAAGAGCTTGTAAATGAGAGAATAAGATTCAAAGAAGTTCTTTTGATAGGGCCTGATGGAGAGTCATTTGGTAAAGTGAACATAAAAAACGCTTTACAAAAATCTCTTGAACTAGGCTTAGATCTCTACTGTGTCTCACCTAATTCCAATCCACCTGTATGTAAAATACTCGACTATGGAAAGTATAAGTTTGACAAAGAGAAGAAAGAGAGAGAAGCTAAAAAGAATCAGAAGAAGACCATCTTAAAAGAGATACGCTTCACTGCTACGACAGATAAGCACGATTTAGATACCAAGGCTAGAGCCAGTATCGAGTTTCTTAAGAAGGGCTACAAAGTCAAAGTCTCTGTGTTCATCAAAGGTCGTATGATGCAGAGGATGGATATGGTCAAACAGACATTCAACACCTTCCTCGATCTGATAAAAGACTACTCTACTGCAGACAAGGAACCCGAGCTTCTCGGTAAAGACTATACAGTGACGCTGAGTCCAAAGAAAAATATTATAGTGAATGGAGGAAAACAAAATGCCAAAGATGAAAAGTAAAAGAGGTGCAGTGAAAAGATTTAAGTTCACTGGTACTGGAAAGATTAAGAAGTGGAATCAAAACACAGGTCACCTCTCTCATAATAAACCCCACAAGTTGATTAGACACAACAGAAAAGCTAGATATTTAAACAGCGTTCAGACCAAGAAGATGACTGGTATGATCAGCAAGTAATGGAGGATATAAACAATGAGAGTTAAAGGCGGTACAGTCAGACACGATAATCGTAAAAGGATTCTTAAAAGAGCAGAAGGTTACTTCGGTTCTAGACATCGCTTATATAAGACTGCTAAAGAAGCTGTTTTAAAAGCAGATGCCTATTCCTTTGTCGGAAGAAAAGAAAACAAGAGAAACTATCGTAAACTTTGGATCAGCAGAATATCTGCTGCTTGCAAAGCTAACGGAACAAGTTACTCTAAATTCATGCATGGTTTACAGCTCGCAGAGATCAAACTCAACAGAAAGATGCTCTCTGAAATAGCTGCTAACGATGAGAAGCAGTTTGCTGAACTCATCAAAAAAGCTAACGAAGCTATTGATAACAGCACCAAGGCTTGATAATTATTAACTTAATAATTCCTTTCCTTTAGAATGAGGATCAATCATATGGTCCTCATTTTTTATTTGATTTAAATGCAATACGTTTACAATTTCATCTGTTTATTAAAATTGCTCTGGTTTTTTAAATAGAAGTTTTCTTTATATCAATTTCAAATAAAAAAGGGTATTTTTTTACTCATTTTGTATTTTTTACAATCTCACTTACATCTTCATTTATAAACTTCTTTATTCATCAAAGAAATCAAAACAATCTTACTTCTCTTTTAAATATAAGTTGTTTACTCGATGATTTTTATCTCTTTTTTCTTTATATAATCAAGGTATGAAACACATTGTACTGTCGATAGATTTAAAATCTTTCTACGCTTCTGTCGAATGTCTGGACAGAGGATTAGATCCCTTCTCTACTCCCTTGATTGTCGCTGATGAACAGAGAGGAGATGGGACTATTGTTTTAGCTGCCTCTCCCTACATCAAAGAAAAGTACGATGTAAAATCCAGATGTCGTCTTTATGAGGTGGATAAAACTATACCTGGTCTTATAATCGCACAGCCGAGAATGGAGAGGTATATAAAAGTCTCAGCTAAAATAAACATGATATACCTGTCTTATGTCAGCCAAGAAGATCTCCACGTCTACTCTATAGATGAATCATTTCTAGATATCACCGATTATCTTCACTACTCTTCTTGCGATCCTTATCTGTACGCTAGAAGAATCATAGATGATATAAAAAACAAAACCGGATTGACTGTCACATGCGGAATAGGAGAGAACATCTTTTTAGCTAAGGTAGCTATGGATATAGAAGCTAAGCACAACGCAGATAATATCGCTTACTGGAAAAAGAAAGATATCGTAGAGAAACTTTGGAACATCTCTCCTCTATCGAAAATGTGGGGTATAGGAAGAAGACTTGAAAAAAGATTGAACTCTCTAGGTTTTTATAAAGTCGGGGACATAGCCTCTGCTTCTAAAGACTACCTTAAGAAAAACTTCGGTATCATCGGCGAAGAGATCTACTATCACTCTTTAGGATATGATGATGCTGTCATCAAAAACAAAGTGACCTCTAAAAATCGTTCTCTTTCTGCAGGGCAGGTTCTATTAAGAGATTACGATGCAAATGAGATAGAGACGATCATAAGAAGCATGGCTATTGAATTATCAGACAGAATGTACGATAAAAAAGTCATCAGCAACAGTTTCTCTATGTACATCAATTTTTCACAAGGTGGAGGATTATCATTCAAGCTTTTCATTCCTCTTGCTACTGCATCACATGAGACAATTGGAAAAAAACTTGCCTCTCTCTTTTTAAAAGATATAGATAAGTATAGAGAAAAGAAATTCAGAGGAGTCTATCTGTGCGCTAATGACATCTACTTTGAAGATACGTATCAGCTTTCTTTGTTCGACAGCGAAGAAAAGCATGATAGACAGATAGCTTTAGAAAAAACGACAAAAGAGATAAGAAAACTTTACGGGGTCAGAAAAGCTATGCCTTGCTCATCTTTAAATTTCTCTTCGACTTTTCTTGACCGATCTCAGCAGATAGGAGGACATCACAGATGAGAGGTATGACAAAATGGATGCCATTTAAATCACTTGTAGGACAGGATACTTATTTGGAAAAGTTTATCATGGAGAATAGTATGGTTAAACGCCCTTCTTTAAGCGAGGATCAATGCCTTGAAATAAACAGCACACTCAACTCATTAAAAAAAGGAGATAGAGTGCACCTATCTTATTTCTTTGATGGCGAGATCATTGAGAAGGATGATATTTTTATCAATGTTGATACAGTGTATAAAAAGATATATTTTAAAGATCTCACTTTAAAAGAGATCGATCTATTGAACATACATATGATAGTTTAAAAAGATATTTTCCACTTTTTATAAAGAACATAAACTTTTATCTTTTACAAGATGTCTTATTAGATAATGTTTGCTTATCTTATATAGACCTCATCTATCAATTATTAAATAGTCATCTCTATCCTTTCAAACAGATAATCGATTGAGAAAAAGATATACTTGATATTTTTTTAAAAAAATATAGATTCAAAAACTAAACAATATGTGAAGGAGTGATAAATAATTCTTATTCATTCTTTACTTTTTATCGATTCTTTTATATATTATATAAGGTTTATGAGGTATTTTTACTTTGTAAATCTCATACTTTCTTGCTGTTCCCTGATGTAGGAATAGCCGAAAGAGTCCATAAGGAGGTATAGACGTGAAAAATTATGAAATCATGTGTATTCTCGTTCCGACACTTGAGCAAGAAGAGATCAACAAAGAGATCGCTTCTATTTCAAAAGTGTTGACAGATAATGGTGCTACCATCACTGGTACCAACACTGAATCTTGGGGAATGAGAGACTTAGCCTATGAGATTAAAAAGCACAAGAAAGGCTATTATGTTGTCTACACATTAACAGCAGACAGCAGAGCTATCGATGCTTTCTCACATGCTACTAGACTTGATCAGAAAGTCTTAAGAACACTTGTTACAGTCGCTCCTAAGCAGTAAATAAAGGAGAAAACAAATTATGGCAAGTTTAAATCGTGTCACTCTTATCGGTAGAGTGGTAAGAGATCCAGAACTCAGAAAAACCAACTCAGGTTTATCTGTCACATCGTTCAGCATCGCTGTCGATAATCTCGTCAAAAACGGGAATGAAAAATCTGCCAGCTTCATCAATTGCTCCAGCTGGAACAAAACGGCTGAGCTCATCACAAAGTATGCGCCTAAGGGAACATTGATAGGTGTTGATGGTCGCCTTTATCAGCGTTCATACGTTGACAAGAACAATCAAAACAGATCGATAATTGAGGTTGTCGTCGATACCGTTCAGTTCTTAGAGAAGAGAAATGAAGATCACAGTGAAGTTCAATCTCTGCAAGATAATGATGATAATCAGACTTCTATTCAAGAAGGAATAGATTCCGCTGATGATGATTTGCCATTCTAATATTCTCAAATCATTGAGAGAAAGGAGATAATTATGGCATTCAAAAGAATGAAACCCCATAAGAAAGTCTGTTATTTCACCAAGAATCACATCAAATACATTGATTACAAAGATGTTGAATTATTAAGAAAATACATCTCTCCATCTGGTAAAATAACTAGCAGAAGAATAACCGGAACATCTAGCAAATATCAAAGAATGTTAGCACAAGCTATCAAGAGAGCTAGATATATGGCTCTTCTTCCTTATGTAGGAGACTAATTAAAAAAATTGTCGCACCACAGACTGACTTTGTAAAAAGATCACGAAGTGAACCGACGAAGAAAATTAGTTATCAAAGGTAACAGAAGAAAAAAACAAATAGATCACCACAAACATCAGTGGTGGTCTTTTTTCTATATGAATATATAAATACGGTCCTGACGATTGCTTTCGTTGGGGTTTTTTCGTTTTGCACTAAATATTTGGCTTGTGAACGCGAAGAAACACGACATAATATGCATGAGGAGATAGGTATGGAGCGATGTGTACTATGCGGTAAGGAAATTATTGGCTATGGTCATAATGCCATCCTTTTACTGATGGTCAATGCTGTGAGAAATACAATGCTTTAGTTATTAAAGCTAGATTAGAAAGATTCATTGAAGAGCTTGGCAACATTGCCTTCAACATTCCATTAATAAATGGTAAATCTATTGCCTTGTGGTTTGTAGCAAGATAAAAAAACCCTATAAATCGTTGATCTATAGGGTTTTATTTAGAGATTAAATACTATTATTTGTATTTATAGAAGCCTTCGCCAGAAGAGATACCGAGCTTACCTTCTTCAATCATCTTGTTTAAGTAAGCAAGCTGACCTTTGAAGTTATAAGGCATCATCATTTTCTTAAGAACTGGTGATAATAATCCAGGAACTTTTTGATATTGTTCAACAATGTTCTTTGCAGTTACAACACCAACAACGTCGAAGATTTCAAATGGACCCCTTGGTGAGCTTGTAGCATTCTTCCATGCTGTATCAATACTCTTAGCGTCACTGACTCCATTTACTAATAAATCTAAACCTGAGAGAAGGAATGGAACTAATAAAGAGTTAAGTAAGTAGCCATTCTTTTCTTTAAGAACTGGAAGTGCAATCATTCTGATGCTGTTTGCAAATTCCATAATAATATCGAAGTATTTCTTATCTGTGCCATCGTGCGCCATAACTTCAGCAGTATTACCAATCCAAATGTGGTTTGCAAAGTGGAGGGATAAATATTTAGCTGGTCTTCCTGTGTATTTAGCAAATGTAGATGGAAGAAGAGTTGATGAGTTAGTAACAACAATAGTTTTTTCTTCGAGAAGTGGTGCCATCATTTTATAGAAGGCAATCTTTTGCTTTGTGATTTCTGCCATTGATTCAATAACTAAATCAGCATCCTTAACAGCATCAGCTAATGAAGTAACTAACTTAATGCTTGAGTAAGCTTTTTCAACTTTTTCAATACATTCTTCTTTATTGAAGTTATCATGATCTGCAATACCAGCAGCCCACATTTTGCCTGCTGCCATATCTTCAATTGTTTTTAAGTAATCAACTTTAAGTTGATCTAATTTTGGTTGGGTTCTTGTGATTGAAGATTCACTACGTAACCAAATAGTTACATCAAATCCACAATAAGCTGATTGGAAGGCGATTTGTGAACCGAGAACGCCGCCTCCAGCGACTACTACTTTTTTAATTTCCATATTTTTATTTTTTTTCAATTATAAGTAACTGGTAAATCGTAATATACGCAGTCTAATAATTTTTTCATTTCTCCTACTATTATAGTTATAGTTATATTTTCTTAAAAGTCAATATTGAAATTTAAAAATAAAATTGATAAATATTTCGAAAGATTATATCGATAAAAGATATCGCAAAATATATCGAATTATGAAAAAAATCATCAATAAAAACACAGCTAAAGACAAAAATCGAATTTCAAAGTTTGCTCTTAAAAGACTACCATTATATTCAAACTCCCTTCATGAATTAGATGGAGGATTTGAATACATTTCCTCTGCAACAATCGCTAAAGAATTAAATTGCGGATTTGTAGTAAACATATAAAGTTACTTCGCTGTATTACAAAAAATTACTCAACAATGCATCGTCTAGAGTTTTTTATTTAAAACAGTTTTCAACATGAGATTTATTTATTTTAAAAAGATAAACATTATGTTGATACCTTTTCTCTTTTTTTATTTACTTCCAATTGTTAGAATTTTTATATGATAAAAAATTATACAAAAGATCTACCTTACACATATGTAGAAGGATTCTTTCCTTCTTTTGAACTCATCAATTCACACGTTGAAAGGCTCATTTCTATCTATGTCAACTCATCATGCAAAGATAGCGACGGGTTAAAAAAGATACAGAAACTGATTCCCGAAGATAAGATCATCTTTTCAGATAAAGCTTTCTCAGTTATAAAAGCTAAAGAGAACTCGCATGTCATCTCCACATTCAAAAAAGAGATCACCGATTTAAATGAAGAAGAGGATCATCTGGTCTTAGTGAATCCATCAGACATGGGAAACTTAGGAAATGCGATGAGAACTCTCCTGGCTTTTGATTTAAAAAATCTAGCTGTCATTCAACCCTGTGCAGATGTATATAATCCTAAGGTCATAAGAGCGAGCATGGGAGCTTTCTTTAATATCAACATCGAACTTTTTCCATCATTTGAAAAGTATTTAGAAAAGTACAGAAGACCTTATTATCCCTTTGTTTTACAGACAGATAATCTTCTTTCTAAAACCACATTTAAAAAGAAGACTGCTCTGGTGTTTGGAAATGAAGCAACCGGTCTTCCTTCTTATTTAAGAAATGAAAACAGTGTGAGAATAGAACAGTCTTCTCTTGTTGACTCTTTGAATCTGACGACATCTATAGCGATAGCTTTATATCAATTAAAACTGCAGAGAGATTAAAACAGCGGAATCTTTAAGATGAAATGAGATATCAAGACAAAAGCACATATAGATATGATATCTATCATCGTTGAAACGACAGGAGAGGTGATCATAGCTGGATCTATGTGTACTTTCTTTGCTAATTTAGGAATCAAAGTACCTATCGTCTTTCCTAAAACGATGCAGAAGAAGAAGGTGAGAGAAGCAGAAAGACAGATGTAGAGAACTGTTTTCATATCGAGATTGTTATCTCCTATGATCCCTGTTTTTATCTCCATGAATATCCAAAGGAAAGCGACAGACGAGATGATAAGACCTGTCAAGACAGACGCTTTTAACTCTTTGATAAAGAATTTTCGATACTTCTTTCCAGATAGATCATTTATAGCTAGCTCTCTTATTGTGACAGTGGCTGTCTGATCAGCAGAGTTACCAGATGTTCCCATGATGGAAGGAAGAATAGTCAAGAGAATAGGAATCATCAAAAGTGGTGTCTGCAGATAAGACAAAGCAATAGATATGAAAGTATCTAAAAACAGCATCAGTGCTATCCATATAGCGTAGGATTTAAAAAGTGAAAGACAGGAGACTTTCAGATACGGTTTGTTTGTAGGAATGATGTGAGCTTGAAGCTGAATATCTTCTGTGTTCTCCTCACTAGCGACATCTATTACATCATCGAAAGTGATTATTCCTAAGATCCTCCCCTGAGAATTGATGACAGGAAGAATCGATATATCGTACTTTCTAAATATCCTGAGAACATCTTCTTCGTCGGTATTGGTGTAGACGCTGACTATCTCTTTATTCATCACATCTTTAATCAGCTTGTATTCATCGTTTTCAAGAAGGACATCCAAAGTCACCGTTCCGACAAGAACCCTAGTGCGATCAACTGCAAATATCTTCCAGATAGTCTCCTTCTCTTTGCCGACTTCTCTTATCTTCTTGATACATTCTTTAATCGTCTTATCCTCTTCTATTTCAAGGTATTCTGAAGTCATGATTGTTCCAGCTGAATCCTCTTTGAAATTGAGATACTTAGATATCTCATTCCTGTTGTCCTTATTGGTGGCTTTAAGCACTTTACTGACCAGATTAGAAGGAAGCTCATCGACAAAATCGACCAGATTATCAAGCTGCATCTCACTTACAATTCTCTGGAGATCTTCATTTGAGAAAGCTGAGACAACCTCTTCTTTTTTCTCCTGTGACAGAAGAGTAAATATCTCTGCAGAATCATCGCTGTCGACTGTCTTAAAGAAGAATAAAAGCTTCTCTTCAGAGAGTTCTTCTAACGCCTCTGCTATATTTGAAGGATGATAAGAGTCGACAAAAGAATTCAAAACAGTAGAATTCTTCATATCGATGATGGTGTTTAAAAGTTCGCTTGATATCTTCTTGTTGATCTTTGTTTTCATGGAAGAATCAACCTTGAATTCAGTGATCTTCTCAAGAGGTAACTCTTCGTCCTTTCTTTCCTTTTTCATACTCTAAATGCTCCTAAAACAGCAATCATTGAAGCCATCTCTCCAGGATCAAAATGATTGATGATAAACCTAGCTAAAGTGAAGTAGATGAGGAGAGTTAAAATATCCATAACAGATGTGATGAGAGGTCCTGAGATAACTGCAGGATCGATATGGCATAACTTAGCTAACATAGGTAGAGAAGCACCTAATATCTTGCTTACAAAGACGGCGAAGAAAAGAGATGATGCTATGACAAGAGAGACAATGAAATATGCGTACTGCCTGTTTCCTCCTACATCTGAAATAAACTTATCCAAGGTATCTTTGACATTGATGATGGATGTGTTAAGTTCCACCATGGTCCATCCTAAAGCTATCAGGAAGATGACAATACCTGTGAGAAAACCTGCCAACGACTCTTTTAACAGAACTTTAAAATAGTCTCTGGTTTTTATCTCACCGGTTGCAAGAGCTCTAGTTACAATAGATGTAGTCTGATCGCCTGAATTTCCTCCTGTATCATTTAATACAGGAAGGAAAGCAACCAAGACAGGAAGAGTCATCAGCTCTGTTTCAAACCTGTCGACGATGAGAGAGGCAAAGGTGTTGATTATCAAAAGGATGACAAGCCAGATAACATAGGACATTGCGATCTTATAAAATTTGCTCTGATGATGCTCTTCATCGCTAGGAGTGATACCGCTTTGCATGTACACATCTTCAGTGTTCTCTTTTTCGATGATATCTAAAACATCGTCGAAGGTAACAATTCCTAACATGTCGTTGTTTTTAGAGGTGACAGGCAATATAGGGAGATCATATTTTTTAAAGATTTCAATTGCATTTTCTCTGTCGGCAATAGGAGATAGAGAAGGGTAATCTTTTTCCATATTGTCACAGATGCATGAGTCAGGATCATCAAACATCATCTCTTCAAGAGATTTGATTCCTAAAAGATGATTCGTACTATCTGTCACAAATATAGTTCTGACACTCTCCATAGTAGAACCAACATCTTTTATCTTTTTAAAAACAGAAGAGATAGTGTCAGTTGGTTTAACTGACAGATATTCACCTGTCATAAAGGAACCTATCGTATCATCTGAAAACCTGGTAAGCAACGCTATCTGCTTTTTTCTTTTGCTAGGAAGAATATTCAATATCTTCTCTCTTTCACTTTTGGTAAGATCTTCAATAAAATCTGCCAAGTCATCATCCATGACATTAGAAAATATATTAACAAGGACCTTTTTAGGAAGATTGCTGGTTATAATCTTCCTCATTTCGATTGGAAGATATGAGAAAAGCTCACCTAATTTTTTATAATCAGATGAAAGAGAATAGAAGGATAAGATATCGAAGTCATCAACATTCTCAATAGCTGAAGTTATAGTTGAAGAAGAATGACTAGAAAGAATATCATTTAATCCTTCAGTGTTCCTGAGGGTTAAATTATATGTGATCTCTTTTGAGATCTGTTCTTCATTCTGTTTTTTTATCTCTAACAGATCTAAGTTCTCTTCTTCCATACCTTCACCTCCTTAAATCATAAATTGAGATAGATTATCTTTCTCAATTCAAGTATATTTCTAGCGACTTTTCCTTCGTTTAATTCTCTTAATTTCTGCTGATATTTCTTATCGTGATAATAGCCCACAGATATGATATTAATATCTATCTTTGACATGGTTTTTATATCTTCCACAGTATCGCCTATATAGATGAGATCCTCTTTATTAACATCATGATCTTTTATCAGTTTTAAAACAGAGACATCCTTGTTTATCCCAAAGTCGCTCCCTGTGTATTCATCGATAAAAAGATCAGCTATACCACTGATTTTTAAAGATATATCTAATGTCTCTTTCCCTCTGCCTGTAATCAAATATAAAGGAAATCCATCATCCTTTAAATCATTAAGCAATTTAATCATATCATCACTAGGTTTGTAGTTGATTGCTTCCTTGCTATAGAAAGATAAAAAGTCTTTCCAAGCCTGATTAAACTTATCTTCAGTGACAAGCTTCTTAATTATTCCTTTCTCGGTTGGTCCATAAAAGGAAATGATATTTTTCTCATCGATAGAAAGGTTTCCTGCCCTGTTGATAGCATAGACCATGCTCTTATTTTCTAAGAGGAAAGAATCGACCAGTGTCCCATCAAAATCAAAGATTAAATTTCTTCTTTTTTCCATACAAAAAAATTTTATCATAGTGATAAAAATAAGGCTAGAAAAAGAGGTTTCTTATCTCTTAACTTCTTTATTGTTCAGCTTTAATCAGAGATAGATATCTTCTCTATTCTTCTTTTGAACAACTTGAAAGTAGCATTGAGTTTAAAGCAATCAAAGTAATAGATAGTGACTGATTCCCAGATGAATACCCAAGCGATGATATCAAGTATCTCATATAAAACAGTTCCACCTAAATCATTTATCCACTTAAAGGACATGGATAAGATAGCCAAGATCAAAAAGATAAGACCGCATGTCATCAAAAAAAAGGAAGATATCTTCTTTCTCACTAGTTCTCTTTTTATCTCAACGTGTTTCAGATTAGAAAAATCATTGAATATCTCCATTATATCTTCAGAAGAATGATTCTCTTTATCCTTGATGTGAATATTCAGCTCACATCTGTACTTAGGATGAATGGAGATAAGCAAATCATTGATTCTATCATAAACTTCTGTTTTTAAAGAAGGCATCTCTCCTATGGAGTAATCTATAAAATCGCTGGCTTTCTCATACCTCAGATTTATCAAGACGATCTTCTTTTCTTCATCGACGATGAAATGCTTTTTTAATATCTCTTGTGACAGCTGATAATCTTTTTTTAATTTAAACATTTTTCTCACCTAATATACATAAAAAAATGTATATACCTCATAAATAAAATATACATCAAACGGATTATTAATTGTCCACTTTATAATGTATTATCGTTCATTAATTTGATTTTTAAAAAATTTTTTATACAATTTATGGTACATGTGTCTAATTACTAGCTATTTCACCTGTGTTTTTAACTTGAAAAAGAGCTTTAATTATATTAAAATCACATTGTTTTTCGGAGGTAAAGATATGAAAACACTTAAAGGGTCACAGACTGAGAAGAATCTCTTAGCTGCCTTTGCTGGCGAAAGTCAAGCTCATACGAAATACGCCTACTATGCTTCTGTTGCAAGAAAAGAGGGACACACAGATTTCGCTGAACTTTTCGAAGAGACAAGCAGAAATGAAAACGAACATGCAAAGCTCTGGTTTAAATTCCTTCACGATGATAAACTTCCTACAACTGAAGAGAATCTCATCGATGCTGCAACAGGTGAACAATATGAACACGAGAAAATGTATCCTGAATTTGCAAAGATTGCAAGAGAAGAAGGATTCATAAAAATAGCTGCAAAGATGGAGATGGTAGGCGAGATTGAAAAGAGACATGAAGCCAGATACAGAGAGCTCTTAAGTCAACTAAAAACAGATAAAGTCGTCATCAAGAAAGATGCCTTAGTCGTCTGGAAATGTCAGGTGTGTGGTCATGTCCACGTAGGAGAGGTAGCTCCTTCTGTCTGTCCAGTATGCGAGCACAAATCTTCTTTCTTACCTGAGTACTTATCTTACGATTATCAGCCAAAGAAGTAATCATAAAAAGAGGGGTATTTAACCCCTTTTTTTCATGCTCTTTTTAAGCGATTAAAGTATCTTCAGTCACAGATATAACAGGTATGACAGAAGCAAAGTTACAACTGCCTCTTTTGCTCTCATAAAACTTACCACCAATAACAGAATATGTGCAAGCAAACTATTTATTACATGCTGATCTTGTCCATATTATAGGTCCTTGATATCTTCCGGTAATATATGATTTCCTATAGTCTTTAATATTCACATGAAGAACCTTCTTATAAGAAGAGAAATCATGCCTAAAGGTGATCATAGATGATAAGCATCTCCTTGCGTTTTACTTCACTCACACTTGTATTAACTACAAGAAAAAAACCTAGAAACGATGATTTTAAAGCGTTAAATACCGTTTTTATTTTTTTGATTTCAGAACTAAAAAAATAAGGTCTATTTCAATTAAAAAAGGGACTTAAAACATGTTTTTTTACTGATAGAAACAACGTGTAAAAAAATGAAAAGCAAAGAAAGCGGTTTTATATTATAATTAATATGAATATTAATTTGTATATAGAAGGGGGAAATCCATGTCTGAGTACAATAAAAAAGATCGTGTGACAATATATGAGGTTGCAAAGGTTGCAGGTGTTTCTTTAGCTACTGTTTCTAGAGTCATAAACAATCATCATAATGTCACTGAAAAGACCAGATTATTGGTTAATGAAGCTATCGAAAAATTAGGATATAAACCATCCGCCTTAGCTCAAGGACTTGCAAATTCTCGCTCAACTAATGTAGGTATAATGATTCCTTCTACAGGATACTCCTATGTCTCAAATATGCTTGATGGTATGATCGATGTAGCTAAAATATACGGATACATAACATCGATTTTTATCACCAAAAGAACAAAGGAAGATGCTGACCAGATGATCAATCATCTGATTAAAAGTCATGTTGATGGTGCAGTCATCTTCGATGATGAACTAGGAACAGATGAGATAAGAACGATTCAAAAATATCATATTCCGCTTATCATCATCGGTCATGAGCTTTCCGGGGATGACTTAGGTTCCATAATATTAGAGTATAAAGAACCATTCCTATCAGTGCTAAAACAGGACATATCTAAAGATAAGACTATGCCGGTGTTTATACTCGATGTGGTAAATGAAGGAGTGATGATTGATGAGCTTAGAGATGCAGCTTTAGAATTCACTAAAAAGAAAGGAAATCCAGTTGAACTTCTCAGTTTTAACGACTCATATTCGATTGTCTACAATGGAATGCTCGAGTTCTTTAAGACTCACAAGAGAGGATATTTTATAGCACCGAGAGACTCTCTAGCAGCTGCAATCGTCAATGCAGCAACCGATTCTGGACTCAGGGTACCTGACGATGTTCAGGTCATCGCATGCATCGGTAATAAATATTCATACATCGCTAGACCAACGATATCAAGTTTCTATTTAGACATGTTTAAAACGGGTTCAATAGCTATGAGAATGCTGACAAAACTCTTATCTAAGGAAGATAGTTTAAAGCAAAAAACGATGACGATGAGTGCTATCTACAACAAAAGAAGTTCAACAAAATAGTGCACAACTGTGATATATTTATTCTCTGTATGATTACATTTAGTATTCCTACCTTGTTAAATCTAGCTGCTAAAGTGGCAATAATTGTCGTCGTAGCTCTATTGTTTGTCACCGTTATCATCTTCTTGATTTTTTTCCTCCACAGGGCAAGTTTTAAAACAAATATCAGCAACATGAAGAAGACGTACGAGGAGAAAAACAATCTTTTAAAAACAGATTGTCAAAACATGATAAAAAGACTCTCTTCTCTCTCCTCTTTCAGCAGTGATTTCAAAGATACGTACAATAATAGGAACAGTCAATTTCATTACATATCTATCGAATTATCAGAAGAAGCTAATAAAGAGATATCAAAACTCGATTCTTTTTTAAGAGGAAAAAACTACAAAGCTTTCAAGGTTCAAAAAGAGAACACCAAAAACGTTTTAAACAAGTTTACAAGCAAAGTTGATGAGCTTATCTCTTCTCTTTACGATGACTTAAAAGAAGATGAGGAAAACAGAAATATAATCATCCCGATAAAAAGCAAGTACAGGGATATAAAAGATTTTTACTTATCCAATAAAGATAGTTTAAAGCCGATATCAAAATCTTTCGACGATTACTTTTCTAATTTGGAAGAGTTGTTTCTTAAGTACGACTCTTATCTTGAGAAGGGAGATTATAAAGACTGCTCTTCTCTTATTCCTTTAATAGAAGAGAAAGTAAATATGTTATCTGACGTCATAGAAAAACTTCCTCCCTTAGAAACGCTGTTATCAACTATCATTCCTACCAAATGCGAAGAAATCAAGAGCAGATATCTGAAGATGAAAGAAGATGGTTTCATCTTGAATCACATAAATATCCCCCAACGTCTTGACAAGATCAAAGATGATTTAATTATCCTCTCTTCTTCTCTTTCTAAATTCAATATAGAAGGTGTTGAAGAATGCTTGAATTCACACCAAAAAGACCTATCATCTATCTCTCTGTCCCTCAGCGAAGAAGAAGAGGCAAAGGATAAATACTTAAAAGAGAAGGACAAACTGTTCAACGATTCTTACGAAGCTGAGAAATACTATATTCAGGTTTTCAATCAGATACCAGAGACTTTAAAAACATATCGTCTTTCCCAAGATGAGATAGACAAGCTTGAGAAGAAGAAAAACGTCTTTGAACTAGCCTGTCAGACACACAGACAGCTCGAGAACTTAGAATCGATCGCTATCACTGTCACTTACACTCAGATAGTTAAGGAAATGAAAAGACTTGAAGCTAGCATAGAAGAGATTTCACAAGCTACAAAAGTGTTTGTTAACTACATCAACTCTTTGCAAAGCCACGCACAAGAGATATACGATGAACTTGGAAATTATTACTGCCAGCTGAAAGAAGCTGAAGAGAAAGTGATGTATAAGATCAATCACCAGGTCTACTTAGAACAGACCATCCCTTCTCTTGAACAGCTTGTTAAAACGATATCGATGATCGATGCTTACTTGAAATCAAAACCTATCGACCTAGATAAGATAGATTCGATATTCTCTTCTTTCAAAGTGAACTGTGAAAACATCATCACCGAGATAAATATCAAAGAGAAAGAGTGCCATGAAGCTGAAGAGCTCATCAAAGAAGCTAATTGTTACAGAATCGAATTCCAAGACTGCAGGAAGTATTTAAATGATGCTGAAAAGTATTTCAACGAAGGAAACTTCACTAAGTCGATTGAAAATTCAAAGATAGTTTTAAAACTGTTTGCAACTAATAACCAGACATGAACAAAGAGATTTATTTTGATTGTGCAAGCACTGTGAAGACAGAAAAAGAAGTGCTAGACACCTTTTTAAATATTTCTAACCAGTACTATGCAAACTCATCATCTACACACAGATTAGGAATAGAAGCAGATGAGATCTTATCTAAAGCCAGAGAGCAGATAGCTAGGTATCTCTGCGTAAAAAAAGATGAGATCATCTTTCTTTCCTCAGCCACTGAGGCAAACAACCTTGCTATACAAGGTGTCTGCAACAGAAACAGCAAGAGAGGAAAGAGGATAATAACCACTGCTGCCGAGCATCCTTCTGTCATGGAAGTTTTCAAACAAAAAGAGAAAGAAGGATTTGATGTACACTACTTAAATTATGATAAATATGGTAATATCGACTTAAACCAACTTAATGCTCTGCTTACAAAAGATGTTATCTTTGTATCAATGATGAAAGTCAACAATGAAACAGGATATATCTTCGATACTGATAAAGCTTATAAGATGGTCAAAGAAAAGACAGATGCTTTTTTCCACATCGATGCAACACAAGCTATCGGAAAGGAGAAGATCGACTCATCATATTATGATCTTCTTTCTATGTCAGGACATAAAATAGGTGGTATCAAAGGATCTGGTCTTCTGGTGAAGAAAAAAGATGTGCTCCTCTCCCCTATCCTATTTGGAGGTGGACAGGAGGATGGATACCGCTCTTCGACTGTCTCAACTCCTCTATGTGCTTCTTTAGCAACAGCGATAAGATTAGCTTATTCAACCTTTGATAAAAGAAGAGAGAAGGCATTGAAGATCAATAGTTATCTCCGGGAGAACTTAAAAAAGATAGATGAAGTTGAAATCATCTCTCCTATCGATGCTACACCATATATTTTGAGTTTTGCTCTCAAAAAACACAAAGCTTCTATCATCAGTGAAGATCTTTCAAATCACAACATCTTCATCTCTACAAAAAGCGCGTGTTCAAGTAAAGAGAAAGGTTACTCTTACGTCATCAAAAATGCAGGCTACAGTCAGCTTCTTGCTGAAAACAGCATACGCTTATCTTTCAGCGGAAAAGAAGAAATAGAAGAAGGTGAGATCTTCATTCAAGAATTGAAAAGCTCTTTGAGCAGAATATTGGAGGACAGACATGAACAGTAACAAGATGATCATCGTTTTCTATGGTGAGTTATCTACCAAAGGAAAGAACATCATGGATTTTATAAGGCTCTTAGGAAAGAATATAAAAGAGAGCTTGAAAGATTTCAATCTGACATACGATATAAAGAAAGATCACATCTACATACATCTTCAAAATGAGAATGTAACTGAGATAACACAGAGATTAAAAAAAGTTCCTGGCATACTCTCTTTTTCAATCGCAACAAAAGTTGATAAAGATATGGATGAGATAAAAAAAGAAGCCGACAGGCAGTATAAAGAGATCTCTCCTTCAACATTTAAAATCGACTGTAAAAGAGTAGACAAAGAGTTTCCACTGCACTCTGATGATATAAATAGACAGGTGGGTGGACACATTTTAAAAAACAATCCTGATAGCAAGGTTGATGTTCATCATCCTGAGCTTCTTCTTCACATAACAATAAGAGAAGAGGGATGCTACATATACGGTTACAAGATAAAAGGCTTAGGAGGTTATCCTTTAGGCGTTCAAGGAAAATGCCTATCCCTTCTTTCAGGAGGAATAGATTCTCCTGTAAGTCTTTACCTCCTCATGAAAAGAGGAATAAAAGTAGAAGCTATTCACTTCATGGCTCCTCCATACACTTCAAACATGGTTATAGATAAGATCAAAGATCTTCTATCTGTCTTAAACGATTATCAGAGTTCTATCAGGCTTTATCTTGTAAACTTCACTGAACTTGAAAAAAAGATATATAAAGTAGCAGGTCCTTCATACTTAGTCACAATCATGAGAAGAATGATGATGAGAATCTCATCTATCATCGCTAAAAGAAACAACGATCTCATCCTTGCTACCGGTGAATCCATAGGACAGGTTGCAAGTCAGACTCTCTCTTCTATTTCGGTTATAGATCCTACTAGCTCACTTGCAGTCATCAGACCTCTTGCCACTTACGATAAAACTGACATAATCTCTTTAGCACAGCAGATAGGTACTTACGAGATATCGATAAGACCTTATGAAGACTGCTGCACAATCTTCCCAATCAAAGATCCAGTCACTCACCCTGATATAAAAACAGTTTTAAAAATTGAAGAATCATTCCCGTACGAGGAGATGATAAAACAGTGTGTCGATTCTGTTGCTGTACTCGATATCAAAAGAGATGAAGAAGAGCTTTAAATGAGGGTCTCATTTAAAAAATCTTTCATCTCTGTTGCTAATTCTTGATATATATTCATCAAAGACCACAGTTTCAATATGTCTTCAGTTTTATAATCTTCTTGTTTTTTGAGTGTACCATCCTTATTAAAGATGATCTTTTTAATCTGCTCATATCCTAATGTGTGATCAAAGTCACTTATCAGTTTCTTTCTGTAGAGGACACTTTTCTCTTGAAGTTTCTCTTTCATCAGCGAGTAGTGATTGACTCCTATGACCTGATCTTTCCCACCGTAGACCATAAAGATGGGAACTGAGTTCTCATCTATGTGTTCAACAGGAGATAGACTCTTCATAACTTCATTATTTAAAAATAAACTGTCTTCATTTTCTATCACATGACCACTGTTATCTATTAAAGAATCGATTTCTTCTTCTGAGAATTGAGAAGAAGCAAGAGCATTTATAAGTTTCATAGTCGATGCCTCATCAAACTTTCTTATAAATGAATAAGATGATGTAAGACAATCCTCTTTATCAACATAGTCATCGTAATTGAGATCTTGAAGAAGATATTTTATATCTTCAATATCTGCTCCTTTATTCCTCAGTGTCTCACTTTGAAACTCTTTAAATGCTTGCTGACTAAATGATATAGGACCTACAATATCTATCAGTGCTTTGATATCGATCTTGCATGTCTTGCTTCTTGTGTACGCGTATAAAGAAAGAAGATGACTCCCTGAAGACATTCCCAGAAGTGTTAAACGGAGCTGTTCTTTTTTAAACCCGTGCTTTTCTAATCGTGACACCGCATCGTTGATACAAGCATCTATCTCATCTAACATTCTGTAAACAGACAGCTCTTTATATCCTGCTTTCTCAACAAGAAGAGTGTGATTCATCGAGATAGAAATAAATCTTCTTACCAGATCAATATTTCCTACAGAAGAAGTATCTAAATCTGCATTACCACTTAAGATAGAAGCAAATGAAACTCCTTCTTTTGAAAAATCATCCTTGCTTCCTTTTATCCATGCGCCTGGATGAACAAAGAGCAATACATCATATTTCTGATTTTTATCCACCGATTTTATGTTGTTAGGAACAGAGAGATCGTATTTATTAAATGAAGATACATCAATATCATCACCATAAAGATCATAAAAAGATGAGTTTTTATCGACAGGAAGATAATCATTATTGTTGTTGACAACTATTCTTTCATCGATAAGAGAATGGTTGATTCCTCCATCCCTATAGGTGTTTATAACTTTACCATCCTTCAGATAAGATAGATCGACAAGATCATACTTTTTTAAATCTTCCTCAGGTGAGCTATCTTCTCTGCTTGAAGAACTAGAAGAGGTTGTCTTAGAAGATGAAGATGAAGATGAGGAAGATATAGAAGCTTTTGAGCTTTCTTCTGTTGTTTGACTATTGTTGCATCCTGAAAGCATCATTGGAATCAACAGAAAAAATGAGATTATTTTTTTAAGTCCATTTTTCATCAGACACCTCCTAATGGCATTATTTTATGACTAAAGGAGAAAAATTTGATTATCTTTTTTAAAAAATATTTTCAAATGTACAAATGTATTGCTAACGTTTAATATTTATTGTGGTGGTATCAATCCCTCTGCTTTTCAATATCTGATAATACTTTTCAACGATGATTTGACTTGTTTTTTCAAGGGAGTACTTAGAAGTATCAATCTCAAAGTCAAATATCTTCTTTATTTCATCATCGAGTTTAAATGCTTTGTGATCGTTATCTATTCTCTCTTCAACATTCTTTTTTCCATCGCCTCTTGAAAGCATTCTCTCTCTTCTTGTACACTCATCGCAGTAAAGGTAGAAGATGACAATATTTTTATCGTGAAGAGAATAATAAGTCTTAGCACCTTCAAACTCAAGCGTGCAGCACTTATCTAACTTGACTTCTTTTTTGCTGGTTCCATACTGATTACCATTGTAGTGTATATGTTCGATAAACTCATCATTCTTTACCATATTATTAAAAGTATCATCGTCAACAAAATGATAATCGACACCTTCTTCCTCACCTTCTCTTTTACTTCTGGTGGTGTGAGTCACAACTTTTTTTATTCCGTAATGCTCCTGTAAGTAAAGACAGGTAGCTGTCTTTCCTGAAGCAGATGGTCCAGCTAAAATTATCATATGATTCTCCTTTACATTATTAATTATATACTCTGTCAACAATGTCTTTGATTTCTCTAGCATCGTCTATAAGATACTTAGGCTTGATTGAAAAATTTTCTAAAAATTCTCTTGTCTTATATCCGTAGGTGACAGAGACCATATTTTCAATGTTCAAATTCTTTGCAGTCATAATATCGACCTCAGAATCTCCAAAATAGAAACTGTCTTCAAATGATATGTTTTCTTTTTCTACTTCCTTTAAAAAAAGAGAAGGATCTGGTTTGAAAGTCCTGTCTGTTTTTTTGATTGACACAACTTTAGAAAAGAGATCTTTCCTAAAATGATATTTAACTAGATTCTCTGTCATCTCATACGGTTTATTCGTATAAATATAAAGTCTTATCCCTCTTCTTTTTGCATGCTCTAACGATTCAATTATTCCATCGTATGGTTTAGTAAAAACATTGAAATGATTCTCATAATACTTGTAATATGTTTCAAAAACAGAATCGAATAATGAATCGTTTCCTGCTATAGCTTCTTTGATGAGATGCATTGATCCATGACCTATAAAAGAGATGATCTCATCTAAAGTTCTCTCTTTTAAATGATGTTTTATCAATGAGTAGTTCACCGCTTCTTTGATATCTGAAACAGTGTCAAGAAGAGTTCCATCTAAATCGAATATAAAACTGTCAATTTTTTTCATGTTAGAATTATAACACTAAAAAATTTATAATCACTTCTCCTTTTATTAATTAAATATAAAAAATTGAAACAGTTTATCATCTATAAACGACAGATATAAAGCTTTTTCACTGTATATTTTTTATAGCATTACCATCAAAAAGTGCTCAGGCTTTTTAAGAGAAAAAAATCTGATTTTTTCCATCTTTTTAAACAGATTTTTTCTGATGTAAAAGAAAGAAAAAATCAAGATGAGTTTTTAAAAACAATAAGTATATAAAATCTGTATAAAAACGAACAGATATCTCTTAAAAATCAAATATAAACAATATGTATATTATCATTTCAACTTTATATATTAATATAAGTTGT
>JALEUS010000081.1 GCA_022780765.1 Bacilli bacterium
TTATTTTAACACACAAAAAAAGATTTTCCAATAGTTATTTATCTTAAGATAAATAAACTTTCTAGAAAATCTAAATTTGCCAAGATTTTATAGTGTTAAATCCTAAATACCGGTTTTATCAATTTTGAGAGTTTTCAAGATGAAAAAATGGACCAAATATTTACACATAAAATGATTCTTGATGAGTCCCTCTGTACCTTAATTTAGATAAATGATATAATACCTGACTTTAGGATTTCATCTTAATTTGTAGTGTTAAGATCAATTCCATCAAGTAAGTTTTTAATATCTTTTTTCTTGAGATATAAATTACCAAGTTTTAAAAGACCAAGTTTCTCTTTTATTCTCTTGTAGGTAAAACTGTTCGTCGCATTGTTGATATAGGTTCCATCCGCAGACTGTGTAACATTGTATTCTCTCATGAATTCATAAATCTTTGATGCAGGGATTTCATCTTGAAAGACTTTTATTTCTAAAAGCCTGACTAGAGTCAGCGCATAATAACAGATTAAGAAATGTCCATAAATAGCTTCCATTGTACTTACATATACAGGGCGAGACTCCAAATATGTTTTTAAAATTCGAAAGCTTTCCTCTATTCTCCAAAGTCCGTGGTAAATAGAATATATTTCTTTTGCATCCTTCTTTATCTCAGAGGTAACAAGAAGGTTATAACCTGCATATTTTAAGTCTTCATCCACTTTTTTCTGATTTATTGTCGCAGTAATTTTTGTATGTTTTCCCTCTTTACTAACAGCATTGAAAGTGACATACTTTGCACAGTCTCCATACTCTTCCTTTGCAAGACCTTTTACGCTGATTGATTTTGCTTTGTTAACTTCCTTTAAAATCTCTTTTCTTTGTTTTAAGGCAAGATTTTGATTATAAGTGACAACTCTTTTTTCTTTCACGGTAAAAGTCTGCTTGTTACCTTCATCATCTACAAAACAGTAAGTAAACTTATCGATTTGTTCTTTGTATCGATAATGAAGTGAGCCATCTTTATTTAAAACTTCAGTCCAAACATTATTCTCATTCTCCATAAGCAGCCATTCTTTTTCTTGAGAAGAAAGATTCTTTCCGTGTACAGATTTTGAAAATATATATCCATCATTTGCTTCTCTAACAGCAGCATAGATGTTTTTAGCACAGTTTAATCCCTTGTCTGCAACTTGAACAACTCTACTATTTACTCCATATCTAGACTTGATATCTTCAACGTGTTCTCTAAGCCTTGGTTTCTCACTTTCATTTCCTGGATACAAGGTCATAGCAAGAGGAATTTGATCACTGTCTAACATCAATGCTTGACCAATAATTGGACTCTTTCTCATTTCTTTAGAAGGTCCTTTTCTTCTCAGTTCATCTTCAGCATCAATTTCAAAATAATAATTCGTGCAGTCAAAGAAAACAGTATCAGTTTTTCTTGAGAAATTATTTTGTATATGAGCATTGAGCAATTCAATGTATTTTTGATAATCAGATCCGATGTATTTAATCCCATCGAGAATTTGATCATAAGAATAAGATCTCTCTCCATATAGGAATGGAATAACCTTTTCATACAGTTTGTATTTAGAGCCAGGACAAATTGATTGAGCATACACCATGTCTTTTAAAAATGAAGGAAAATCATATTGAAACTTCTTACTCTTTGTCATCAAATGAAGGTCATTGTCAATATTTAATAACTGAAACATAGAAGAAAGAAGAAAGTATCCGACATTAAACGTTTTAGGTAAATCATCAATCTGAGGAACAGACTTGCTTTCTTTTTGATTTAATTCTTCAACAAGTTTCTTTCCGTAAGCAAAAGGATCTTTAATTCCATTTTTCATTAAGTCAGAGACATAACCAAGCTTCTGAAAAGAGGCGTTTCTTCCCCCTTTTCCTGGGATATAAAAGCTTTTATAAATCTGAAGATAAACACCCTTTTTAGATGGTGTAGTCTGTTTCAAAAAATACCTCATAAAGACCCCCAATTATGTTTAACACTATAACACTATAATTATTTTAACACACAAAAAAAGATTTTCCAATAGTTATTTATCTTAAGATAAATAAACTTTCTAGAAAATCTAAATTTGCCAAGATTTTATAGTGTTAAATCCTAAATACCGGTGTTTCATTTAAGATATTTTAAAGATCTAAGCCAAAATCAGATAGGAATAGAAATGAACATATCTCAGCAGGCAGTAAGTCAGTATATTGATAAAATCAATAAGAAGTGGAGAGTTAAAGATATAAATATCTTTAAATATATTAATTAATATGAAATTTAGAGCAAATAAATTTTTACTGGGTATTTTTTCTTCATTTAGTTTAAAAAACCCAGAAAATATGATAAAATATATTCAACTTATAAATATTGAATCGAAGGAGGGGGTTAAATTGCAAACATATATATGCAAACATTGTGATGATTTAATTTGCGAAACAAGCATTTGCCCCGTCTGTGGTCAAAGAACCGAATTGCTGAAAACAGAGATTTTTTATTGTGAGCATTGCAATTCCCCTGTTTATTCAGATACTTGTCCTGAATGTGGTTCAAAATGTAATAAAATAGGCTCTGATATCAGACCCGTTTTTGCTGAAGAAAGATTGCTTATAGAAATATTATTAAATAAGCCTTTTGCATTTGCGGGTAAAGCAGTATGGAATACAGGAGCAAACAACTATGTTGTTGATGGAAAAAGAATAAGAGTTTCATTTAGTGAATTAAGAAAACAAGATCCTTTAGAGGTGATTAAGAAAATTCAATTAAATTTTATTAAAAATGAACAATATATCGTGTCCGATCTTACAAATGAACATATCACAAGATTCATCAAAATAAATCACTGTAGATTAAATGTTATTAGCGATGAAGCAATTTCATACATTAGAAAAATGGCAGAAAAATTTGATTTATCTAGTATTTTTGTATCATTTAGTGGAGGTAAAGACTCTACAGTAACTAGCCATTTAGTAATGAGGGCACTAGGCACTGAAAGTGTAATTCATATTTATGGTGATACAACATTAGAATACCCTGAATCAGCAAAATATATATTTGAGTTTAAAAACCATTTTAAGAAAACGCCTGTCCTAATTGCTAAAAATAATGATCAGGATTTTGGCAATTTGTGTGAGGTCGTCGGTCCTCCTAGTAGGGTTATGAGATGGTGTTGCACAATTTTTAAAACAGGAGCTATTACTAGGAAAATAGAACAAACTTTTAGAGGGAAAACTAGACTTCTCTCTTTTCAAGGCATTAGAAGAGCTGAATCTTTATCTAGAAGCAAATATGAAAGAGATTCTGATAGTCCTAAAATTGCTAAGCAAATTGTATCTGCTCCAATAATTGACTGGACTGATTTTGATGTATGGCTTTACATTTTGTCTAACGATATACCGTTTAATGGGGCATATAAACAAGGCTTTTCAAGAGTGGGATGTTGGTGTTGTCCTAACAATAGTGGATGGTCTGAATTTTTGTCATCCATTTATATGAATGATGAGTTTAATAAATTTAGAAACATTCTATATGAATTTGCAAAAAAAATTGGGAAATCAGATTGGAAACAATATATTGATGAAGGAAGCTGGAAAGCTAGACAAGGCGGAAACGGACTTGAACACAGTAAAAATGCAGTAGTTGATTTTAAACCATGTGTAATGGAAGAAAACACTACGAATTTTTCGCTAACTAAGCCTATTTCAGATCAACTATATGTATTATTTATCCCTTTTGGAAAAGTTAATTTTTCTATAGGAAACAAGAGGCTAAATGAGGTTTTTGTTATTTCAAAAAGAACTGATCAACCTTTTATAAAATTAAGCGGAAGACAAGGCTCTACTGTTTTAAAGGTAACTATTTTAAATGTCCCAGCACCATTCAAAAATTCAAAGGAAATAGTTGATCTAATCAGGAATCAACTAGTTAAATATCAGACGTGCATCGGATGCACTTATTGTCAGGCTGTATGTAAATTTAATGCTTTAAAAGTTAACAACACTGAAAAAGGCAGTGTGAGTAATCAGTCAATTCAATATTTTATAGACAGCTCAAAGTGTGTCGGTTGTCTAGAATGTGTAAAACATTTTGATGGTGGATGTTATATGAAAAAAGTTTTGAGAACAAAGAAGGGTGAGTAATATGAGCACGTTCAAATTTAAAAAGAATGAAAGCTTCTATATCAGAGATGGTTGGTTTGAAAAAGCAATCAATTCTATTAATGAAGCTCAAATAAAAAATATATTTTCAAAAAATGAAGGGGTAAAAATACTTGGAATTGGCTCAAATATGGTCAAGGGACTTAGGTATTG
>JALEUS010000105.1 GCA_022780765.1 Bacilli bacterium
TAATCCAATATTCTATGAATCAATTATTAGAGTTATCATTAAATAAAAAGGATGGAGAATAAATCTCCATCCAATATCATTCAGAAATTCTATTGATTAATAGTTTTCAGCACTGATTTCAAAGTAGCTCTGCTTGTGTCCACAAGTAGCGCAGACCTCTGGAGCTTTTGTTCCAACGACGATGTGTCCACAGTTTCTGCACTCCCAGATCTTGACTTCGCTCTTCTCGAATACTTTTGCTAATTCAACATTGCTGAGAAGCTGTCTATATCTCTCCTCATGATGTTTTTCAATAGCAGCGACAAGTCTAAATTTCTTTGCAAGTTCAGGGAATCCTTCCTCTTCTGCAGTCTTAGCAAATCCATCATACATGTCGGTCCACTCATAGTTCTCACCTTCAGCAGCATGTAAAAGATTCTCTTTTGTATCTCCGATGCCACCGAGTTCTTTGAACCATAATTTTGCATGTTCTTTCTCGTTGTCAGCTGTCTTTAAGAATAAAGAAGCGATCTGCTCATAGCCTTCTTTCTTAGCGACTGAAGCAAAATATGTATATTTGTTTCTAGCCTGAGACTCACCAGCAAAAGCGGTCTGTAAGTTCTTCTCTGTCTGTGTTCCTTTGTAAGGATTCTCAGAGACCTCTTCAAATTTTGAAGCTGGGGCCTTGCATGTTGGGCAGACAAAATCTTCTTTTAATTCGTCTGCTTCGTGGATATATCCACAAACTTTACATCTAAATTTTTTCATACTTTTCCTCCTTTTTTTATCAGTATGTTTTTATAAGCTGTCTTTTAATAAACAAGAATGTGATTGAAATATTTCTACCTGTTCTACCTTGATTCTCAATCAGACTCTTTTTTACACTCTTCACAAATATAATTTATCTTCAGATCGTAAGATAAAATGTCGACTCCTAAAGTGTTTTTCAACTGCTCTGTCAAATCTTGACATGTTACATCGCTTATCTTTCCACACTTGGAACATATCAAATGATCGTGTCTTATGATCTTATCGTAACGATCTTTTCCTTCGTCAAAAGATATCTTCTTGATCAATTTTTCTTTGGTGAGCTTAGCTAAATTGTTATAGACAGTAGCTAAGACAACTTTTGAATCTCCATTCTTAAGATTCAAATATATCTCTTCAGCTGTGAGATGTTCATGAGAACAGTTGACTATATCCAATATCTCTTGAGCGTATCTTGTCATTTTACCTCCTTTCATTATATTTAGAATTAATCTAATTTTAATATTTTTTTTTTGAATGTCAACTGTTTTTCTATATTTTTTATTTTAAATTTGCTTTTTTATGATAAATAATAGGTATGAAACAAAGAAGGAGAAGTCTTTATCTTTTCTTTTTGATACCTTTTCTTTTCTCTTGCAATAAAACTGTTCCGGATGAAAAAGACCCTTACAGCGAAGAGAACATTGTTAATGAAGTCGGTGAGATAAGAAGAATGTACGCTTCTTACAAAGATCAGGATGTAGGAATAAAATTAAAAACAATCACGTACAACAATTCTTATTTCTCACTCAATGATAACATTAAAGTTGTCATCGTTGGTAAAAATGCACAGAAAGAAATACCAATCAAATCTTCCTTGCATAGTGGATACACATTCAAAGCTAACGGAGTTGAGCAGTCGTCTTTACCTAATAGTGACATGCTCCCACCACTTATAGAAGTGGGGGCTTCTCGCTCAAGGATTCTACCGAATCCAGTATCAACGAGCTAACCGGCAATGTCCTTACCTTTTAATACATCAAGTCCTTTGTTTAGGATGTTGATACTTGCATTATGATCTCTATTATGGGTAGTTCCACATTTAGGACATACCCATTTTCTTATGGATAGGTCTTTTATCTCTTTATTTTGGTATCCACAAGTCGAGCATAACTGAC
>JALEUS010000088.1 GCA_022780765.1 Bacilli bacterium
TTCTCTTCTATCAGATACGATAAAGAGAACTCGGTGTTGAAATCTTTCCAGATTTTAAGTCCTTCCTCTTTTATGTTTTCATCCTCATCTCTTTTCATCTGATACATTCCATCTACTTCATAGTAATAAATCTTATTCTCAGTATAGGAATTTAAAACAGTCTCTTTAAGTTCTTTGCAGTCTTTACATCTTCTCCATGTGTAGAGAACTGTGATGTTTGAAGAAGTCTTCTCTTTCAGGTAAGAGTAATCAAAAGATGATGCATCTACTTTTTCATCTGTATCCAGAGTGTGATAGGTGTGTGTCTTTCCTGAGTATTCTTTAAAGTGCTGTTTGAATGTGTTTAATGAGAAATAGTTTGTGATTTTGCATCTTGATAGAATCAGGTTTAAAAGACTGTCATACTTATCAGGGAGTCCTTCTTGGATATGCACTGGCTTTTGATCCTTAAAGAATATCATCGCAGGCGTGTAGCTTATCTTGTCCATATAGGAGATGCTTTTATCTAATTGTCTGTAGATAGATACATCCACCTGGTAGATAAAAAATTGATTCTCTTTTATCACCTGATCGATTATCGGATAGATGTTGTGGCACGCTGTGCAATTCTCTTGAGTTAAAAGAATGATCATATCCTCATAAAAAAGGATATCTTCCACCTGTTTTTTGCTCTCTAATTTCACCGTACCAAAAAGAGATTCTGCTCTGTTTATGTATAGAAGATCGTCGCTTTGTTTTTTACACGATGTAAAAAAAAGCATCAGTGAGAGAGGAAGGAGCAGTTTTATCTTTCTCATATGTTGATATTTAAAATTCTCAGCGTATCTAAAGCGATGAGAAGCTCCTCATCAGTTGGAATGACTGCGACTTTGATCTTTGAATCAGGAGTTGAGATGATTCCTTCTTTACCTAATCTGGTGTACTCGTTTTTCTCTTTATCGATCTTTATTCCTAGACTCTCATTTAAAAGTTCAAAAGTCTTCTCTCTGTAAATAGGTGCGTTTTCAAAGACACCTGCTGAACAGATGATCATATCGACATGTCCGAGTTTTCCATAGTACATCATGATGTACTCTGCGATCTTATTTGCGTACATCTCAATGGCTAAAGTAGCTCTTTTATCACCCTTGTAGTAGGCATCTTCAACATCTCTTGTGTCATTTGAAATACCTGAGATTCCAAGAAGACCTGAGTTCTTGTTAAAGATGTCATATATTTCATCTACACTTTTTCCTGTACAAGAGCAGAGATAGGGCATACAGGATGGATCTATATCACCTGTTCTTGTTCCCATCATCACTCCTGCTAAAGGTGTTAAACCCATGGATGTGGAGATGCATTTACCTGCTTTGATAGCTGATAAAGAAGCACCAGAACCTATGTGACAGGTGATCAGATTGATGTTTTCTTCCCCGGCAAAATATTTCTCTTTAGCGACGATTGACAGATACTTGTGACTTGTTCCATGTGCGCCATATTTTCTCACTTTGTATTTTTCATAATACTCGTAGGGAAGAGCGTACATGTACTCTTTAGCTTCCATGGTCTGATGAAAAGCAGTGTCGAAGACTGCGACTTCTCCGACGTTTGGAAGAGCCTTTTTAAAAGCGTTATAACATGTTAGATGAGCTTCAGCATGGAGAGGATCAAGAGGGATGAGAGAAGCTATCTTTCTTTCAGCATCTTCATCGAAGATAACAGAATCGCTAAAGTAACTTCCTCCTTGAACAACTCTGTTTCCTACACCCTTTATCTCATCTAAAGAGGATACTATTCCTTCATTTAAAAGTCCGTTTAACACCAAATCGACAGCCTCTTTATGATTCATCACTGGCTGAGTGACTGTGACTTTTTCACCTTTTTTGTTTTTTATTGAGAAGATTGCATCTTCATGCCCGATTCTCTCTACTATTCCGTTTGTTATAGCTTTTAAACAGTTTCCTTTTTCAAAGAGAGTTTTTTTCTTTGAAATACCTTCTTCAACAGAGTAAAGCTTGAATTTTAAAGATGAGGAACCAGCGTTAATACACATTATTTTTGTTTCATTTGACATAATATTACCTTCTTTCTATTGTGCGATAATGCAACTTTTTTTGAACAATGTATATAATAGTTGAAAGACATGTTATTTTCAAGTGAAAGAGACCTTCAAAGATAATCGTTTTCATATATCTTTTTTTTTACATAAGTTATATAATATGGACATGCAACATGCATCTGTATTTATAGTGATTTTACAAATTCCTCTCTCTTTGATTATTTCCGTTTGTGAAAATCATCAAATGCAGCTCTTTTTTAGGGGGAAACATGAAAGATTATCAGTTTTTTGATCAGTACCTGAATGGTCATTTACCTGAAGCCTACAAGTATTTTGGTGCACACAAAAAAGTTGTCAATGGAGAGGAAGGCTACCTTTTTACAGTCTATGCTCCGATGGCAAAAGAAGTTTCTATCATAGGTGATTTCAACAACTGGAAACCTACCTTGATGGAAAAAGTTGAAAGCAGAGGTCTGTATCAGTGCTTTATCGAAGGTGCTGAAGAGGGACAGCTTTACAAGATTCACATCCTCGGATGTGATGGTTATTACAAAGACAAGGAAGATCCCTTCGCTTTCAAAAATCAGTCCAGAGAACAGACCTGTTCAATTCTTGTCGACTTGAACAAAATAAAGATCGATGATGAAGAATTTGTCAAAAGCAGAGATAGAAATTTTGATAAGCCCGTGTCAATCTACGAGATGCACGCTGGAACTTTCAAAAGAAAAGAGGATGGTTCACAGTACTCTTACAGCGAGTTAGCTGACGTGTTAATACCTTATCTCAAGGAGATGAAGTTCACTCACGTTGAGCTTATGCCTATCACTTCCTATCCCAATGACAAATCGTGGGGATATCAGTGTCTAGGATACTATGCTATCGACTCTCGCTGGGGAGATATAAATGATTTTGCTAAACTTGTTGAAAAACTCCACAAGGAAGGAATAGGTATAATCTTAGATTTTGTTCCTGTTCACTTTGCTGTCGATCCATTCGGTTTAGAGAAATTTGATGGCTCATGTGTATACGAGTATGCAAATGAGCATGAGTTCTCTCAGTGGGGAAGCAAGAACTTCGATTTAGGTAAGGACCCTGTCAGATCGTTCCTGATCGGTTCTCTTTATTACTTCGCTGAGGTGTATCATGTCGATGGTTTCCGCTTCGATGCTATAAGCAATGTCATCTATTATGATGGAAACAGCAACAACGGAGAGAATGTCGGTGCTATTGAGTTTGTCAAAAGAGCAAACGGATACATGCATGCTCTTTTCCCAACTGTCATGATGATGGCGGAGGATTCTTCAGCTTACGGACATGTCACTAAAGGCGGTTTTGATGAAGGACTGGGATTTGATTACAAATGGGATTTAGGGTGGATGAATGACACTCTCAAATACTATGAGAAAGATCCTATCTACAAAAAATACATTCACAATCAGATCACTTTCTCAATGGCATACTTTTACTCTGAAAACTTTATTCTTCCTTTCTCCCATGATGAGGTGGTCCATATGAAAGGCTCTATCCTCAACAAGATGTTCGGTGACTACGATACCAAGTTTGCTCTGGTGAGGAATCTCTACGCTTACCAGTTTGCCCACCCTGGAAAAAAACTGAACTTCATGGGAAACGAGATAGGAAGTTTCGATGAGTGGAAGGAGTTTGAACCGATCTCTTTCTCGGTTTTAGATTATCCGAAGCATCAGGGACTTCAGAGATTGATAAGGGATTTGAATCTTATATATGAGAATCACTCTTCTATGTACGTTGAAGAGTACAACCCTAAACACTTCTCGTGGATCTTAGCTGATAACGGAGATCAGAGCGTCTACGCTTTCAAACGTGAAAGCGAGGAGGAGTGTGTCATCTTTGTGTTCAATATGACGAGCAACTTCTACTGGGATTATGATTTAGGTGTGCCTTATCCTGGAAGCTATGAGGAGATACTAAACACCGATAAAGCTGTCTACGGTGGTTGGAATCAGTACAATGGTCTTCCCTGCTTGACTTATGGTAACGGAATTCACAATCAGAAGTATAAGATCACTTTCAAACTCCCATCTTACGGAGCTGTTTACCTCGTTTACAATAAAAAACAGCTCATCGATTCTAAGAAACCTAGTTTAGGAAAAAACGAGAACAATACTGCTACAATTTTATAGAAAGGACAATGATTTATAACGATGAAAAAAAATAGTAAAGTTCAACAACAGATCAAAGAGACATTTGTAAAAAGGACTATTGAGAAATACGGACGCTCACCTTCTCAGCTGAAGCCTGGAGATTTATACGATATCTTAGGCACTATGGTAAGAGATCTAGCTAACACTGAAGGAATGGTCTGCAAAGAAAAATTTGAAAAAGATCACGGTAAACAACTAGTGTATTTCTCCATGGAGTTTCTGATAGGAAAACTGTTATCCTGCTCTCTTTATAATCTTGGTATCCTAGAAGAGACCAAAGCTGCTTTAGGAGAGTTAGGAATCAATTATAAGGACATCGAAGATGCTGAACCTGATGCCGGTTTAGGAAACGGAGGTTTAGGAAGACTCGCTGCCTGCTTTATGGATTCTATCGCTTCTTTAGGTCTGCCAGGACATGGAAACTGTATCAGGTACGAGTACGGTTTCTTCTCTCAGAAGATCAGAGATGGTCATCAGGAAGAGTATCCTGACACTTGGCTTCTTGAAGGTTTCCCTTGGGAGATAAGAAAGTCTCAGAAGGCTGTAAAAGTACAGTTTTATGGAAATCCTGAGACCTATATGTCCAAAGATGGTGAGGTGAGGTGGAGAACTTCAAACGCCTTTATAGTGAATGCTGTTCCCTACGATGTTCCAGTCATCGGATATGATAATAAAGTCACAAACACTCTTCGTCTCTGGTATGCTGAACCTAGCGACGAGCAGTTACCAAAAAACTCAGATTTCAACAACTATCTTCAGTTCATAAGAAAGATCACTCACGGTCTTTATCCCGATGATTCAACCGAGGAAGGAAAACTTTTGCGTTTACGTCAGCAGTACTTCCTTGTTTCAGCCGGTATTCAGACAGCGGTCTTAAGAGAAGAAGAGATGTACAAGACTCTCGATCATCTTTACGATCACTACGTCTTCCAGTTAAATGACACTCATCCTATCTTAGCTATTCCAGAGCTTATGAGAATACTTTTAGATGAGTACGATTACTCTTGGGACAAAGCTTACGAAATAGTGAAGAAGTGCTTTGCTTTCACAAATCACACCGTCATGCCAGAGGCTTTAGAGAAGTGGCCCTGCTCTTATATAGCCAGTGTCTGTCCCCGTGTGTACATGATAATTGAAGAGATCAACAGAAGAAATCTCCACTATTTGAGAAGCTTGAATCTCGATGAGGGAGCTATCAACAACTGCTCTATCATCACCAATTCCCATGTCAACATGTGCCAGCTAGCAATCACAGTAGCATACTCTGTAAACGGTGTTGCAAACCTTCACACTGAGATACTTAAAAATCAGACTTTTAAGGATTTATACAAGATCTATCCCGAGAAGTTCTCAAATAAGACAAACGGTATCTCTCATCGAAGATTTCTCCTTGTCAGCAATCCTAAGCTGACATCTTACATCACTTCTTTAATCGGTGATTCTTTTATCAAAGATCCTCAGTCTTTAAAGAATCTGATGAAGTACTCTGAGTTCAAAGATGAGAACATTCCTGTTTTCAGAAAGATAAATGAGATTAAAAAGGAAAACAAGAGAGCTCTCATTGAGATGGTGAGGAAAGAAAACGGTATAGATCTTCCTTTAGAAGCAATCTACGATGTTCAGATAAAGAGGCTTCACGCTTACAAAAGACAGCTTTTAAACATCTTAAACATCATTCATTTATATAAGAAGATCAAATTGGATGGAAGCGTATCTATTTATCCTCATGTGTACATCTTCGGTGCTAAAGCAGCGCCTTCTTACACGTATGCAAAGAAGATAATTGAGCTTATCTTAGCTGTCTGTAAGACCATCAATAACGATCCTGTCGTCTCTAAGTACATGAGGGTTGTCTTCATTGAAAACTACTCTGTTTCTAAAGCGCAGGTGATAATACCAGCAGCCGATATCTCAGAGCAGATATCTTTAGCAGGTAAGGAAGCTAGCGGTACATCCAACATGAAGTTCATGATGAATGGTGCTATCACTTTAGGAACCTTAGATGGTGCAAATGTAGAGATAGATCAGTTCATCTCTTCTGAGAACGATGTCATCTTCGGTCTCAAAGAGGAAGAGGTCAAAGATATCAAATTCCACAACTCATACTCTCCTTGGGATATCTATAACAGCGATGAAAGTGTTAAGGAAGTGATGAATTCCTTGATCGATGGAACCTTCTCTTCTGATTTGAATCAATTCAAGATGATATTCGATGAGATCATGTACAGAGGAGATGAGTTCATGGTCTTGAAAGATTTCGACTCTTATCAGAAAGCTTGCAAGAAGATTGAACAGTACTATCTTGACAGGGACAGATGGGGACAGAAGTGCCTTATAAACATAGCTAACTCTGGCTGGTTCTCCTCCGATAGAACAATCAAAGAGTACAATGATGACATCTGGCATCTGAAGAAGATATTCTGATCATGCAGATTGAAAAAATATATGATCTGACCTCTTTGATGAAAGAAAAGAAGAAGGAGAGAACGCTCATTGAATCGATAAGCGAGTACATCTCTCTTCTCTCTTCCTTCTCGCTTAAAGAGGTCAAGGACACTTTTGTTGATGATGTGAAGA
>JALEUS010000095.1 GCA_022780765.1 Bacilli bacterium
GAGGAGGCAAAAAATCATGAATAAAACAACTATTGATTTAAGGGTTATTCAACTAAAAGCAATGGATGATTTCATGCACTCAGTTAATAACGAAGAACTTATTGAAGAATGGCTAACTTATGGCATACCTGACGAAGCAAGCAAAGATGATTATTACTCAATTGCTGAAGATGATGAATCCTACAAAGAGTGCATCAAGATATTTAAAAGGAGGAGAAAAAGTGGAATTAAAGTATACAGTTAACAACATGTTTCCATTTTCAGTCATTGGTTTTTCAAAAGATATAAGTTATGAGAATTTAAAAGAGGAGATAAAAAACTTTTAAGTGAGATCTCTCAGAAGTATTGTTATCCTAAAATATACAGAGGACCTGAAGCTGAAAACGATTATTAAAAAGCTACCTTAGAAAAACTGTATAGGAGAATATGGTCTTTGCATTCAGATAGAGAATAAAGATAAGCTCAGATATCTGATAGCTGGTAAATATCATAATTCTTTTATTCCTGAAGGTATGATGACTTATAGGATAGAACAAGGTAAATGGGCATTATTTGATTGTTATAGAAGATGAACTGAAGCGATAGAGGATATAAAAAAGGATATTCAATGAGTTTTTACCTTTTAATGAGGAATGTGAGCTCAGAGAGAATATCCTTTTAGAAGTGTACGATTGTGTAAATGGAGAGAAAAGTGATGATGATTATCACAGTCAGATTCTCTTATCTATAAAGTTAAAATAATCTGATTGATTCTATTTTTTAGATAGATTGAGCTGATACTCTTCATAAGCATCAGAGAGAGATGAATCATTGTTGATTGAAACTATCGCATTAGCAATGATGTGCGCAAGAGAAGAAACCTTGATATTGATGTCAGGACAGTTGATAAATTTATCTTGTAAAGGAATTGAGTCTGTGACATATATTGTTTTAAATGGTTTCTCTTTAACTAATCTATCGTAAGCAGGATCTGAGAAAACAGCGTGTGTCGCTGCCAAGAAAATCTCTTTGGCTCCTGCTTTTTTAAGTGCTTTTGATGCTTCGACTGCACTTCCTGCAGAATCGATCATGTCATCCACGATGAGACAGTTTTTCCCTTCTACAGCACCGATTATGTTCATAACCTCTGGCTGATATGAAGCGTTTCTTCTCTTATCTATGATAGCGATAGGAGCATTCAAAGGCTCAGCAAACTTTCTTGCACGATTGACCCCACCGTGATCAGGAGAGACTACCACCAGATTATTTTTATCGACTGATGGATCCTTGCTGACCTCATGTCTTAAAAGAGGAATAGCAGTCATGTCATCTTCGATGCAATCGAAGAAACCTTGTATCTGTGTTGCATGTAAATCAAAAGTCACCACTCTGTAAGCACCTGCAGTATTCAGTAAAGAAGCTACAAGTTTAGAAGAGATAGGTTCTCTAGGTTTGCTTTTTCTGTCTTGTCTTGCGTATCCAAAATAAGGAATGAAGACATTGATCTCTTTAGCCGATGCTTTTTTTAGTGCATCAATGAATATGAGAAGTTCCATCAGATTATCGTTTACTGGTGGGCAAGTCGATTGAATAATAAAAATCTGATTACCTCTAACTGAAGTTGTTGGGCAAGCTAGAATTTCTTTTGAAGGGAACTTTAGCAAATTTACTTGACCTAAGTCAGTATGCAGTTCTTCGCATACTCTCTTTCCTAAATTCTGATTCGCACTGAGTGCGTAAATTCGAGCATTGTTTTGAAGCTTCATATAATATCCCTCACAATAAATATTTTAACTCACTAGATTGAGAATATCAGCAAAGATTTAGTTATATTCGGGATATTTGCCTTCTTCTAATATTTTTTTCATCGCTTGTTTGACTTCATCTAAGTCCTCTTTGTAGGTTATGCCGTACCATCTGTCTTTATTGAAGAAGGCTTTGCATGAAGTATTATATTTGATTAAAGATTCACCTATGATAGTAGGAATCAAAAACTCATCTTTATTTAAATCTGCTGTCTTTAAGAAGACTGCAAACTCTTTTTCAAGGATATCAAATATATCGGTTGTCAGTCCCCATAGATTCATCGACACAGGAGTTTTTTCAGGTAAGATCTGTTCTTTTCCTTGATAGATGCATTTTCTGTCGTAAGGTATTTTTGAAACCTCCTCTATTCTCTGAAGATAATTATTCTCATTTAAAGAGCAGACTCCTCTTGTCACTGTTCCGTTTTTAGACAAGGTGTTTCCTAGCTCATAAGCTAATATTGCATACTCTCCTTTTTTTGCTTGCTCCAAGTGTTTTTCAATAGCAGTGAAAGCATTGCATCCGTAATAATCATCAGCATTAATGATACAGAAAGGGGTTTTCACTACATCTTTGCAAGCTAAGATAGCATGTCCTGTTCCAAAAGGTTTTTTTCTTCCTTCAGGAAGAGAGGAGGTATCTTGAATAACATAGGTGGTATCAATTATCTTTTTTAATCTCTTACCTATTCTCTCATCAAATTCAGATAGGATGTCTTCTCTTAAAATAATTACTGCTTTATCAAATCCTGCTTTTTTTGCATCTAATACAGAGAAATCCAAAATTCCTTTTCCATCGTCAGTTATGGCTGTAGCCTGTTTTAAACCTCCGAATCTTGAACCGATTCCGGCAGCCATGATTACTAGTGTTGTGTTCATTTTATCACCTCTTAGTTATCTAATATTATAAACTCGAACATCTATATTTCAAAATTTCTAAAGAGTCAATCTTCTTTGAGAAAAAATCAGCAATACAGTTGAATAAAGTTTATTATTTCACTTAACTATCGTAAAGAAAAATTATATAATTTAATCAGTCAATTTAAGGAGAAATATAATGGCTAAAATTTGTTGTGTTCACGCAAGAGAAGTCTTGGATTCACGTGGAAATCCTACTGTTGAAGTAGAAGTCAAATTAGAAGATGGTACATTGGGTCGTGCTATCGTTCCTTCAGGTGCTTCAACAGGTGAGAATGAAGCTCTCGAATTAAGAGATGTTGAAGACAAGAAAAGATATCTTGGAAAAGGTTGTCTTACAGCAGTAAACAACGTCAATGAAAAGATTGCCCCTGTCGTCATCGGTCTTGAAGCAACTGATCAAGTCAAAGTTGATAGAGCAATGTTAGATCTGGATGGAACTCCATTCAAAAAAGAGTTGGGTGCTAATGCTATCTTAGGTGTCTCTTTAGCTGTTGCTCACGCTGCTGCTAATTCACTTCACCTTCCTTTATACAGATACATCGGTGGAACAAATGCTAAGGTTCTTCCAACACCTTGTATGAATGTTATCAACGGTGGTAAGCACGCTGAAAGTTCAGTTGATTTCCAGGAGTTCTTCATCATACCTGCTGGATTTGACACCTTCCATGAGGCTTTAAGAGCTGGTGTTGAGATATTCCACACTCTTCAGAAAGTTGTCAAGAGCAAGGGATATGAGACAGGTGTAGGTGATGAAGGTGGTTTTGCTCCTTCATGCAAGCACGGAAACAAAGAACCATTAGAGTTGATATCTGAAGCTGTTGCAAAGAGCGGTTATGTCTTAGGAGAGCAGATCTTCTTAGGTATGGATTTAGCTGCAAGTGAATTCTACGATACAGAGAAGAAAAAATATGTCATGGCCAGATCAAAAGAAGGCGAGTTTTCCACAGATGAGATGATTGATTACCTTGCTAAGATGGTTGAGGAGTATCCTGCTATCATCACAATTGAAGATGGACTTGCAGAAGGCGATTGGAAAGGCTGGGTTAAGCTCACAAAGAGACTTGGAAAAGATGTTCAGTTAGTCGGTGATGACTTATTTGTCACCAACGTCGACTTCGTCAGAAGAGGTATCAAAGAGAAAGCAGCCAACTCTGTCTTAATCAAAGTCAACCAGATCGGCACTTTAACTGAGACATTAGATACCATCAGACTCGCACAGATCAATGGATACACAACAATGGTTTCTCACAGATCTGGTGAAACTGAAGATACAACAATCGCTGATTTATCAGTAGCAGTCAATGCTGGTATGATCAAGACCGGTTCTTGCTCAAGAACAGATCGTATTGCTAAATACAATCAGCTTCTCAGAATAGAAGAAGAGTTAGGAGAAGAAGCAGTCTTTGAAGGAAAGAGATCTTTCAAGAAGTTCGCTTTAAAGTAATCACTTAAAGTATCAAAAAAAGGGAGATGTCAGCTGATATCTCCTTTTTTTTATTGTCTTGTTTCATTTCAAAAATTAAGGATTGTTTTATATATTTAAAGGAAGGAACTTGCAAAGCAGAGATATCAACTGTCGGTCTTTAAAGCAAGAGTGCCTTTTTAAAGATCAACATCATGTCTAAAGAGAAGAAAGAGCTTGTGAGCTATCTTAAAGAGCAAAATAATAATCTAATTGATATCTATAGATAAAGATAGCTTTAATCTTTTTATAGACTCTCAATGTCATGTATTCAGTTGATGAGAAAAGAAGTTGTATATATACTATTTCTGCTGAAGATATAAGATATAAAATATATATCTCTCAGGTTAACAGGATTAAAAAGATGAAAAAAAACAAGATTTTGATAATATCGGTTCAGGTGATATTGGTGTCTTCTTTGATTGCGATGATAGTACTCCTATGCATCAACGGAGGATTTAATTATCTCTCTGCTTTATGTTTAGCAATATTCCTTATTGCAGGAATAATCGATTTTTTGATGTTTATGACTATTCAAGGAGAGAAAGAAGTAGATATTGAAATCAGTGTAAAAGATGAAAAAGAGGAAAAGAAAGAAGATATCAAGGATGAAGAGTGACAGTGTCTGTCTCTTCTTGGATCTTCTTTTGACAGCTTCTTTCTGCTATGAAGTGGAGATGGTCTCCACATCTTTCTAAGTTGCTTACCAGATTTAAAAACACGTTGCTGTTGATAGCAGAGCACACTCCTTTTGACATTCTCTCAAGATGTCCTTTAACCATGTGTGTTCTCTTTTTATCGATAGCATCCTCTATCTCTCTTGATTTTTCAAGGAGAACACTTGAAGGATAAGAGGTGATCTCTTTGCATACTTTGTACTGATCGTTTAGAAGATTTCTCATCTCATTTAGGTCGGTGAAAACGACTTCTGAGAAAGTGAGATTGTCGTTTATCTCATGTTTTGTATAGCCGATGATATTGTCAGCTATCTCAGTTAAACGGACTATATCTGAGATATTTAAAAGCATTCTTGAGATGATCTTATTTGAATCTTTCGATACTCCAGCTGCAGATATCTTGACTAAGAAGGAAGTCAACTCCTTGCTGTTTTTTAAAACTTCCACTTCGATATCTTCTACTTTTTTCTCATAGGAGAGATCTTTTTTTATAAATCCATCTAAAGAGATGTTTAAATCTTTCATCGCCTTATTAGCTATCACATGATAGAAGGTGACAGCTTGCTGTAAAGCTATCTCTGGAGTCTGAAGAAGACGAGGATCTAAGAAGTTTCCTTTCTCTTCTTCTGCTGGGACAGATTCACCCTGGATAAGCTTTTTGGTAAGTTTTGTTTTAACAGATCTATCGGGAATGATCTTGTTTGCTAAGAAGACGAAGACTTTTGTAAAAGGAAGGAAGATAAAAGTGCATATCACATTGAAGAAAGTGTGGAACATTGCAATCTGTTCTGCTTTGCTATCTGGGAAAAGCTTTGCAAAAGTATCGTCCATGAAACTCTTCCAGAATATCAAAATCAGTAAGAAGATGATCGATCCTAAAAGATTGAATAACAGATGGATGATAGCTGTTCGTTTTCCATTTTTTGAAGAACCGATAGCAGACAGCAATGCGGTTGAACAAGAACCTATGTTGGTTCCTAATATCACATATAAGATTCCATTACCTGACCCACCTATCACTGTTCCTGCGATAGCTGTCGCTAAGAAGATGGAAGTCACTGCTGAAGATGATTGAGCAAGGACAGTCAAGATGATTCCTATTGAAAGGAGCAGGAAGGGGTTTGTTATCTCTGTTAAAAATTTTGATATGTTCTCATCTAAAAAGATGGTCTTCATATTCGAAGTCATGACATCCAAACCTAAAAAAAGAAGTCCTAAACCAGCTATGAGATTTCCTCCTTCTGCTAGTTTTGGAAACTTCTTCTTTGTGAACATAGAAAGCATTACACCTATAAATGAAAAAGAGATTAAAATCTGTGTCAAAGGGATAGAAGAAGATGATAAACCGCCTAAAGCAACCAGCTGAGCAGTTATCGTCGTACCGATATTTGCACCCATGATATAGCATGTAGCCTGCGATAAAGACATGACTCCTGCATTGACAAAACCGACTACCATGATTGTTGTTGCACCTGAAGATTGCATGATCATAGTAGACAAAGTTCCTATACCTACACCTGCTAATTTGCTGTTGGCTGTCTTCTTAAACATCTTTTGAAGACCGCCTGTAGCTAGTTTTTCAGTAGCCTCCTGAAGAAGACGCATACCGATTAATAAAGCTCCTAAGCCTCCCAGTATCAGCAATATGTTTATGTAGATAGGTGTCTGGCTATCTGCTAATGTGACAAGATTCATAAATCTCCTAAAAATACACTTCTCAAGTGAATGGAAAAATATTCCACCTTTTTATTATAATTGATTATCATTGCTTGTAGTAAAGAAGTTATTTCAGTTTTTTATATAACAGATGTCATAAAAGAGATTGTTTTTATTTTGATGATACCTTTTTAAAGTGTGCTATAATTAAACAGATGTAAATCGATTTATTATTATGGCACATTTTATATATTTAGCAGATAGCTCTTTACCTGTAAAAATCGTCTTCATTCTTCTTTTCATGTTCATCATCGGTTCTTTTTTTGGATATGTTCTTGAAGTGTTTTTCAGAAGATTTGTGACCGCTAAAAAGTGGGTGAATCCAGGGTTTATGAAAGGGCCTTACCTTCCATTATACGGTTTTGGAGTTGTTTTGATGTTCTCTTTATCTTTCTTTATTCTTTACTATCTGAAGGATAAGATGATCTTTTACAATCCGACAGGAGATCTCTTCAATCTCTCATACAGAAGTGGACCTACTGTAAACGATCTTCTTCCTCTTTCTATTATGAGTGTCAGCATGGTTCTTCTAGAACTTGTAGCAGGTATAATCTTTGTCAAAGGTTTCAAAGTCAGACTTTGGGATTACTCCAACATGAAAGGAAACTTTTTAGGAGTTATCTGTCCTCTATTTTCTTTCTTCTGGATGGTGATATGCGTTATCTTCTACTACGGATTAAATCCGTTTTTATACAAGATGTTCAGCGACCTTTTTGTCTTCTTGTTCATAGATAGCAATGTGAGTTTAACAATCATTTCTATCTTCTCTTTAGGAATGATCTACGGAGTGTTTTTAATCGATTTAATAACCTCATTAAATCTTTTCTCAAGGATTATTAAATCGGTCAAAGATCTAGCTATTATCCAGAAGTATGAAAATGTAAGAGAAGAACAAAAAAAGCAGATTCACTCTTATAAAGAAAAGATATATTCACAATTGAAAGATAGCATTAAATTCAAAGAAGAAAGTGATGAAAAGATGAAGACTGGGAAAAAGAAGATATCTTCATTTATTAAAAAACTTATTTTGATCAATCCTGATATCAATGATTGCAAAGATAATTACGATGAGAATGGCAGACCTATTAAAGAAGATAAATGATCATTTCTTCTTAGCAAGGTAAGCTTTTAAATTCTCTTCATCTCTGTGCTCTTTATTGAAAGCTTTCTGCTGCTTTTCGATGAACTTATAATCAGTAAAATAGTCGACAGACAGGTGTCTTCTCACCTGTTTTACTTTTTTGCTAGCTTCAAAGCTGGCTCTTTTTGAATTCTCTTCTAGCATCCTGTAGATAGAGGAGATATCTTTTTCAAACTCTTTTCTTCTCTCTCTTATAGGAGAAAGAGTGTTGTTGATCACTTTAGCTAAAAATTGTTTGATTTCAACATCTCCAACTCCGCCTTTCTCATAGGCTTCTTTGAGCTGATTAAAATTTGCAAACTTTGAGTAGTACATTTTGAAATCTTCATCTTTGACAAGAGCGTCAAGATAGATAAAAACAGGATTGTTGTCAGTGTGGCCAGGATCTTCAACTCTGAGGTGAAGAGGGTCGGTGAACATCGTCTTAACTTTCTGATTGACAGTGTTTTCATCATCGCTGATATAGATGCAGTTATTTAATGATTTTGACATCTTGCTTTTTCCATCTGTTCCAGGTAGCCTGCAGGCGCTTCTGTTTTCAGGAAGGAGCATCTTGACCTCTTTAAATGTATCACCATAAAGATAGTTAAATCTTCTCGCTATCTCATTTGTCTGTTCGATCATCGGAGCTTGATCTTCTCCAACAGGAACTATATCTGTATCAAAAGCTAAGATATCGCTAGCTTGTGAAACAGGATAAGTTAAAAAACCTGCAGGAATAGATTCTTCAAATCCTTTCTGCTGTATTTCATTTTTGACAGTAGGATTTCTCTCAAGTCTGGATACAGTGACAAGATCTAAAAAATAACATGTCAATTCAAAGAGTTCAGGCACTTGCGATTGAATGAATATGCAGGCTTTATCTTTTGATATTCCGCAAGCTAAATCATCCAAAGCTACCTGTATGATATTATCTTTAACCTTTGCAGGATTACCATAATTGTCAGTTAAAGCTTGAGTATCTGCAATCATGATAAAGAACTTGTCAATATCTTCTCTCTTCTGCAGTTCTACTCTGTTTCTTAAAGATCCTACGTAGTGTCCTAGATGGAGTCTGCCAGTAGGTCTATCTCCTGTTAAAAGTATTTTTTTATCGTCCATAATAATCACTCATTTTCAAAAACAAGATATGGGTTGTTTTCTTTTTCTCTTTCGAGATTTGTTATATCTCCATGTCCTGGAAACACACCTAAGAAAGGATTTAAAGAAGCTATCTTTTTAAGTGATGATTCCATTAGAGAAGGCTTAGAAGAAGGAAGGTCAGTCCTTCCTATAGATCCTTTGAAAAGAGAATCTCCTGTGAAGAGAGCATTCTCTTCCTCAAAGAGATAGCATACACTTCCCTTCGTGTGGAAAGGAGTGTGTATCACCTGTATCTTATGTTTAGCAATGATCAGTTCTTCTTTATCTTCAACCTTGTTTACAGGAACGTTCACTTTTATCTGATTTCCTATGGTTATAGAAGCATTTAAAAGAGGATCAGTTAAAAGAGGAACATCCTCTTGATGTATATAGACAGGGATATCATATTTGAATGATTTCAAAAAGGAAGGCACTCCTCTTATGTGATCGAAATGTCCGTGTGTCAAAAGAATACCACAGCATTTGCTGTGATGAGAATTTACGTATTCATAAATCTTTTTATCTGTTGAACCGAGGTCAATAATCAAACATTCTGAACCGATTTTACCAATGATATAAGTATTTGCTGCAAATTCATTAGCAGTTTCAAAATTAAATATTTTTACCATAATAAACCTCATATACATTATAAATGATAGACTGACATTTAACAATTAAAGAAATGTGAAAAGAAAGGATTAAAAATGAAGATTTTTGATGTATTTATTACATCACAAAGCATATATTTTCTTTAATAAGATATGTAAGTTAGATATAATATATTGTTGAGAAATGAGGTGAAAATATGAGTGAAGAATATTTAGTTGAAGAGAAGAAAATAGATAAATGGTTGATATTTACTCTCTTTCTTGGCGGATGGTTTGGAATAGATAAGTTCTACTACACTAAGAACTTTGTTGATGCTTGGAAATTCGCTTTAGTGAAACTTTTATACAACTTAATTCTGTTAGGAGTCTTTTGGAATATTTTCGATATAGTAATGGCCTTTAAAGGAAAATATCAGTTAGACTGCAGAGAATATTTTGCATGATTTAACACATTTGTTTATTATCTGTTAAAATATTCTTGGAGGAACTATTATGGAAATTTATTTTTACAAAAACAAAGAGACAGGTGAATTCAAGATGCAGATAAAACCTGTCGAAGACGAAAACTGGGTTGAGCTTAAAGCTAACTCTACAGATGCAGCTGTTGAAAAACATGTGCCTGTCATTGAAAGAGAAGGAAACAAGGTCGTTGTCACTGTTGGTTCCACTCTCCATCCAATGAGTGAAGAACACTTTATCTCACATATCATCCTAGTTACTGACAAACAGTGCATCATGAGAAATCTCAAACCAGGTGATGAACCTAAAGCATCGTTTGATTTAGAAGAAGGAGAAGAGATCAAAGAAGCTTACAGCTACTGTAATCTCCACTCTCTTTGGGTCAAAAAAATATAGATGTTAGCTCTGCATGAACAGCGGAGTTTTTTATTGCTCGATTGAATCTAAAGAGAAGAAGAGAGATGCTTCTCTATCCTGAATTCTGATGATATTCTCGTTGACCAGCATAGCAATAGCTTCATCGAATCTTAAAGAGAAGTCGGCATCTTCCTTATCGTAATCAACTAAGGAAGCAAAGATACTTTTTAAGTCGTCGATATCAAAGGATGAGAAGGAAGAGAAAAACTGCTTTATTCCCTGCTGCAATTCAATTATCGATATCTCACTAGCTTCTCTATTCTCTCTTTTTGATTTTCTAAAATGTATCTTCTCTTTTGAAATATCCATGTAAAAGCCACCGCTAAAGATGATTACACCGCTGTTTTTAATCATGTAATCAACGTAGTTTGTAAACTCTTCTCCATATCTCTTTAAAGTGCTTTTATTACAAGGTTGCAAGGAGTAGAAGAGCGATGAAAAATCATTGTTCTTATAAAGAGTCATGTTATCTTCATAGCTCTTGTATACGGGAAAAGAAGAGATTATTCTTTTCAGTTCTTTCTGATATGGATCATCTTTTTTGATGTTCTTTTTTTCTTGTTTTTCATTGAGATAATCCTTGTATTTATAATTTATCTCATCGATGATGTCTTTTAAAATGAAGCTCTCTTTTAAAGGTGAGAGAAGATAGTCGATTGTATCGACACAGAGGACAGGAAGATTGTATATAGACATCATGTTCTTAGGTAAAGAGAAGTAGATATCTTTTATCTTATCGCTGTTTATAAATATGTCTGGCATGATAGCTATTCTCTTAAGAGGTTTATCTATGTTCTTTAAGATGATAGGGAAGATTCTGTTATTTAAGTCTAAAGTGTGATTTCTTTTTTTAACTTCTCTTTCTGCAGGAGCGATAGCTTCTTTAGGAACAGATTTGACTGAGAATGAATTTAGATATAAAAATTCATTTGTTAAAGCAAACTCATGGAGAGGAAATATTCTTTCATCGTTGTCACTGATTTTTGATAAGAAGAGAGCTTTGTTTGATACTCTTAGTGTCTGGCATAGCTGTTTATCTGAAAGAAGATGAGAGTTGAATATCAGTGCTTCATCAAACTGATAATCATCTACTCTGTAAAGAGAATCAGATTTCAAAATGGTGATTGGGAAACGCATTGAGTTCAGTTTCTTAAGCACTTTGCTTTCTTCGATAGTGCACTTATCAGTATCTGTATTGATTTTCTCTTTGAGAGATTTAAACTGCTTGCTGTTTACATTCTCTTCGACTATCTTGAAGTATTTATCGCTTCTTAATCGATCGAAAGAATTGATACTTTTCATTATTGAAAAAAGGAGCTCTCCTTTTGAAGAAGAGAAGGCTTTTAATTGATTACTGTACATCTTATGTCTTCTTTGCTGATAGCTCTTCATTATAGAAGTCAGATAATAATAAGAGAAGTCATTTAATGATCTCTTCTCCTTGATTCGTTTATCTATCTCTTTCTGAAGGAGAGAAGAGGATTTTGAAATCAACTTTACAAAAGAGGAGTACTGATAAAACTCATCATATTTGCCTTTGATTCTCTTTAGAAAGTGATCTTTTAATGAGGTGAAGTCTTCTTTTAGATACATGAAATCATCATCTAAAAAGTAACCGATGCACAGATTGATATTCTTCTTGAGTTTCTGATAGATCGTATTCAAATTATTGTATATATTATGAATAGATACCATATATGATCTATCCAGAAGACATCTTTTTACAAGAGGATTATCAAGTGAAAAATCTTTGTCTTTCTTATGAAGATAAGTGAAACCTGATATGTATTTTATGTTTGCAAGTATGTCGACTATACCATTGACATTCCTGATAGCTTTTCCGTATTTCTTTTCATATTCTGGAAGGATATCTTCTATTTCTTTCTTTGTTTTTAAATATGTTCTTAAAAGTTCAAAAATAGTCTGGTAATCATTCTGTTTATTTTTAAGATGTTTGTCTATTTCATTTATAGCAGATGATCTTCTTCTGGTCAGATCATAGTTTTGAAGGAGCTTTTTAATATCAGCAGAGAAGATTGATTTTTTAAATAGAGATGATACTAACAGTTTACAGGAAGAGAACTTCTGATATTTGTTTTTTAAAAACAGGATTGAGCTTTCCTCATCTTCACTGATGGTATCTAAAAAGAATTCTAAAGGTATTCCATTATATGAGAAAAGAAAATCAATATATTTTCCATATTGTTCAAATTGATAGAAGGAAGTTATCTCTCTGCTTGAAAAGTCTTTGACATTATTCTGCTTGAGAACACTTACAAAAAGATCTAAAGTATCGACTATCTGTATCATCGTTATTATCAAAAGATCATAGTTCTTTCTTGAGCTTGAACACGATAATCCGTAAAACACATTCTCTTTGATGTTGCGGAAATTTAATTTATCAAGCTTGTTGATCTCTTTAAAGAAATTGATATCTGCATTGAGAAGAGAAAAACTGTAATCTTGTAAATCCATATCTGATGTTGCATTGATATCTCCTTTGGATATCACTTTTATCAGATAGAGAATATCATCGCTGTTTAATGGGATAGTAAAACCGGATATATTCTCATTTATCAAAGTCATTATCTTGTTTTTGATGATGAAGTATTTTCTCATCTCTCTTCTGTGTTCGTTTTTAAAATGGGTCTTTAGTTTGGCATCTATCTTTGCTAGTATCTCTTTTTTCTTTATCGATTCATAACTGTTTACAATCTGAGAGAGATATTTCTTTTTTAATATGTCTAAAAGAAAATTATAATCTTTTTCATTTTTAGTTATGATGACCATATTCTTTCTTTCTGAGAGACAGTAATCGATGTAGAATAAAAAATAATCTTTCAATATGTATTTGTCACCAGCTTTGACAACCATCGCTGATGAATTGTTTAACTCTTTCAACGTCTCTTTATAAAGAGAAAAAAATTCTTTTTGATTCTTTCCTTCAAATGATAGAGGGGATGTATTTTTAATAAAAGACAACATCTTTTTATCTGTGATCTTATTGTCAATAATGGTTTTTAAAAAGAAGTAGTTTGCACAGGAGTACTCGATATTATCTTTAAAAAATTTTAAACCGAATTTGACATTTATTCTCTTCTCTAAATCCATCACTTTTAAAGATGATATTATTTTAAAGACAATCTCTGATTTATCATCTGTCATTTTGATAAAGGATAGATCCACTTGCAGAGAAGATAAAGTTTCTATTGCTAAAGGATTAACTAAAAGAGAATCTTCTTTGCTTCTTATATATTTTTTATTGTTGATCAAAAGATTTACTGTCTTACAAAAAAATAGTGGAATAGTACTATCTTTATCGATAATAAACACACATGAAAAATATGGTAAATATGGTTTGCTGTAACTGATAGGTTGATCAGTCAGCAGCTGATGCACTTTCTTTTCATCCAAAGAGAAAATCTCTTCACTATCTTGAAAGCATAGAGATTCTTTTACTTCAGAATATGTATCATAGAAAGATAATGTCTTCTTTTCATGCACATATTAATTCTATCACATCAAATATTAATTAATCTTTATTGAGAAAATAAAAACTGCACCTGTAGGTGCAGTCGTTTATTCCTTAAGTTTTATTTCTTAAGTGCAGCTTTCTTTCTGAACTTAGCAACTCTACCTGTATCAGCAGAGAGATTAAGTTTACCAGTGTAGAAAGAGTGGCATTTTGAACAAGTATCTACTTTGATTTCAGGAACTGTTGAACCTGTTTCAAATGTTGTTCCACAGGTCATGCAGGTAACCTTACATCTGTAATACTTGGGATGAATTTCTTTCTTCATTTGATACTCCCTTCAGCACTAAACACGAGAAAAATCGTATAAAGGCAAATAAAGAATATCACAAGAATAATAGTAAAGCAATAAAAATTAATTGTTTATTAGCAATAACGCATACTCAATAAATTTTAGATATGTTAAATTTTAGGCATTTGTAAATTAATTTTAAAAAAAATATCGACTTTTGTATTATTATAATACATAATACATATATGAATAAAATTACTTTCCCTGATTGGTCACTTAAATATAAAACTAAAGGCACATCTTTAAGATATTCAAATGGTAGAATTCAACTTTACAAAGTTTCTTCTCATCGTGTTAAAGGTGTTAGCTATCCTGTAACTATTTCTGAATATATAGGTACAATTACTGAAGAAGGTATTATTTATAAAAAAGTAAAAATTGAAAATATATCTTTTATAGAATATGGTTTATCTTTCTTTATTTATAATCATTTTCATCGAGATTTAACACGATTAGCAAATGGTTATAAATCTATTAAAAAAGAAGCAATAATTATTTATTCAATAGTTAAATATGTTTTTAAATATGTTGATGAATACATTATTAATAATTGCTTATTAGCGATCAAATATAAAGATATATTATTACCTTTACTTAATAATGAAAATAAGACAATCAACTTATTAGTAAATAAAATACCTATGTTATTTAATAGAGAATTTAAAAATGATTCACTAAGAATTCAAGCTTATTTAAGAACACTTTATTGTGATAGTAAAACAAGATATGAAAGTATAAAATTAGAAGATATTTTAACACTTATTAGGGAGGTAAAAGATGAAAAGTAGAGAGAATATTTTAAATGAATTTTATTTATCAAAGACCTTAATCAGCTTTAAATATTGATATTAATAGTATCAATAAAAAGAAATTAAAATAGTTGATTCATATATTTTCAAACTGTGAAGATTTTAGAAAAAAATATTTAGTTAAGTTCTCATATGAATCTATGATTATGATGATTATCAATTCAAAGATTTGTTGGAAATTAGATGTTTTTTCTGAAATGGCAAATTGGTATAAATATCATGCCAAGTATTTATATGAATTAGATATAATTCCTAATATGATAACACCTTCACATGACACTTTTAGAAGATTAATTTCTCTTTTTAATGTTGAAAGTTTACAAGAAGAAACTTTATGTAAAATAAAAGAACTATTTGAAAAAGTTTCTTCAAATGGCGATTTTGACACATAAAGTGATCAGATTTAGAGAGGTCTTTGCCAAAAAAACCGATAAGTAAGGAATTTATCAGGTTACCTGTGCAAACCAAGGTTAAAAAAAGGAATGTGAGGTGTAATTATGTATGATTTCTTGATAGTTGGCTCTGGTCTTGCAGGAAGCACAATAGCTGATCTTTTGAAAAGAAAAGGATACAAAATTGCAGTTATCGAAAAGAAAAAATATGTCGGAGGTTCAAT
>JALEUS010000097.1 GCA_022780765.1 Bacilli bacterium
TGAGAATAAGATTTATTACTATGAAGTAGATGGAATGTATCAGATGAAAAGAGATGAGGATGAAAACATAAAAGAGGAAGGACTTAAAATCTGGAAAGATTTCAACACCGAGTTCTCTTTATCGTATCTGATAGAAGAGAATAACAACTCCGCTATTGTCCCCACTTTTGTCTCGTATCCTAGCAAAGAGAATGCTGTCTTCAAGTCTTTCTATTCTTACAAAGTCAATGAAGACCTATCTCTCTCCTTTAAAAACTCTTTCTATCAAGAGGTCAAGGATTTAAAAACAGAAAGAAAAGTAAACAGAGATTATCTAGAAAATGAACAGGACAGATCTTTAAAGGAAGCTTTAGATGAACTCAATTCAACAGTGAACCATAAAGCGACTTTGATTGAAAAAGAGAAGGTGTTGTCATTTTTAAATAGAAACAACTGATGAAAAAACTATTATTATTTTTAGCTTTGCTATTTAATCTAGTCTCCTGTGAAAAACAGGAGAGCTACGATAAAGTTCTCATGAACAAGATATACTTTAACAGATATGTCTATCAGGACAATGTCTTCTCTTTTTTCTATGACATGGATGAGAAAACAATTCAATCATATATCGACAATAAGAAAGATCTCTTCTTGTATGTCCACGCATTAGGTTGCTCTTCTTACTGCGGTACTTTTCTCTACTCTCTTGAAAACTTTTCAAAAGAGAACGGCATACTCATTCCCTATATACAGGTAGGACTATTCAATAATCTTGCTATAGCAGATAAAACAGATGTCTCATCAAAATTTGTCGTCATCAGAGATGGAAAGATCGACGTTTCAATAAATGTCTCGTCAAATGAAAATGAAATGACAATTAAAAACTTTTTTTCAAAGTATATAGATATAACCTCTTGCTATTTAGCAAACGATCTTCTCTACGATGAAAAACAGGTGACAAATGTGACCACCACTCACTTTCTTTATAAAGAAAAGAAGTACTCATCTTCTTCTTACCAAAATTATCAGACTGTAGATGACTATCTTCTTAAAGAGAAAAGAGTGCTTCTTGTAAATCCTTTTGAAACAGAAAAAGAAGAGATACTCTCTCTTATTGAAGAAAACAGCATCTCTTCTATCTATTTTGAAAACAATATAGGCAGAATCAATTCAAGGTTCTCATTTGATTTAAAAGACAAAGAGAATCTGATAATCAGCAAAGATGGAGATAAGTACTCCTACTTGACGATCTCTTCTAAATCTTTAATAAGCTGAGGAAGATCATCTAAAGAAGAAAGCCTGCAGCCGGCTGCAAAGTCGTGCCCTCCACCACTATACTTGGTTGCAATAGCGCTTATCGGTTTCTTTAGTGAGCGTATTGACACTCTAAAATCACCTTTTTTAATATCTTCTGTTACAGAGATAACAGCTTTTGCTCTATCTAAGTTTCTGAGATTATTTATAAACATATTGCCTTCATCGATAGTCATGTTCAACTGTGACATCGTCTTTTTATCGAAGACAAAGTAAGCGACTCCACCATCTGATAACTTGTAAGAAGAAAGGACATAGCTTAGTATCTTCAACCTTCTCTCATCGGTGAGATACATCTTATCATAAAGATCATCTTTATCAAATCCAACATCGAGCAATGATGAAGCTACTCTTAAAGTGTGACTCTCTGTATCGTGGTATAAAAATCTTCCTGTGTCACCGACAATACCGGAGTAAAGATAGCTTGCCACTTCCTTTGAGATAACATATTTCTTCTCTCTTGAAAGAATAAATAAAGAGATTATTTCAGCACAAGCAGGAATATCAGGATAACAGATGACAAAATCACCAAATCTCTTCTCTTGTACAGGAAGAGGATGATGATCTATCTTGATTATCTCCTTTGCTAAAGAGATCTTCTCCTGAGCTACTCTAAGAGAATCAGCTACATCCACTGTGATAGCAAGGTGCTCTTTAAGGAAAAAAGAATCATCGATGATCTCACTTTCAGGATAGAGCAGTGGTTGCAGATTCTTGCTGTTATCTCCAAAAAAATGGACTTCTTTAGAAGGAAAATTATCTTTTATCCAACAGTACAAACCCATCTGTGAACCTAAAGCATCATAATCAGGAGACTGATGTCTGTAGATGATAATGTTCTGATAAGAGATGATCTTTTTAAGGAGCTGTTTAAACTCAATATGCATTTTTTTATAATTTATATCTTTCATACTATTCACC
>JALEUS010000042.1 GCA_022780765.1 Bacilli bacterium
CAATATAGAATTATCAATTGGGACAAACTTAATACTGAATTGAAATAATAATGGGATTTGATGTTATGAGTACTTCTTTTTCGCCTAATTCATCCCCTACTTACAGAAGGTAGGGGACTTCTTAGGAAGTAATGTTAAAAAAGCAAATATATCAGATGATGTGACTTTAGTTGTACCTAAAATGCATTGGCTTAAAAATTACACAACCCCTTACTTACTAAATATTCCTGATGATGAATCAATAGCTGTCAGTTACGAATACTCTAAATACCAAGATAGCAACTATATACCTTACACATTTAAAGAAGACCAGATCAACACAACATTTCTTCCAAATGAAGGTTTAGTTTACTACATGAAGGCTAAGATCATTTCTCCAAACTATGTCAGCAAAGAGATAGTCACTCACTTCAATATTGATAAATATACAATAAAAAAAGAAGAGTTGACACTGTCTAAATCAGAGCTCTCCTTCCAGTACATACCTATGAAAAAGAACTCACAATCATATGAGACTTTACATACTTATGAGGATCTTTTGAAGAAGAATATTTCAGTCTACTTCAAGGATGAGCTTTTAAATGGCACTCTTGTATTTAAAGACAATGACAAACAGATATCCTCTTTAGGAAAAAGAAGAGAGACTATAATTTTTACTCCTTTAAATTATTCAACTTATGAATCTGTTCCTTACGAGTTTGATATCGATTTAACTATTGAAAGACTGATAGTTAAAAAACCAACTGTATTCTGTAATTCTAAATATGATTATTTAGGAAATAATTCTATGTCTCCTAGTTACAAGTTTGAAGGAGTTGAACAAGAAGTATATAACACCTACTACGATGATAGATCTCTTATAAAATTAGATTATCAAGAAGAGAGAGAAGCTGGAACTTACGAGTCAACTGTTTCTTTAAAAGATACAACATTAATGATTTTTGATGATGGAACAATAAATTCATACAATGCATTATGGACTATAAAAAAAGCAGATGTAAATTTAGAAACTCTTTTCTTTTATTCCTATGATTCAGAGTTCAGATCCAACAATCTAATTAAAAATTCTTCAATGGACATATTTTTCAAAAAGACAACTGGTGTTGAAGGAGAGTATGCATCTTTTACTTTAGGTAAATTCTGTATGCTAAGTCTGTCACCAAATCCTGATACAGGTGAGTACGATTATGTTTATCTCAACAATCTCGTCTTCTCTTTTACCCTTGATGACGATGTAGATAAAGAAACTGTAGATTATTCTTTAGGAAAGTTTGTTTTAAAAAAGCAGGTAGAAGAAAAGTTTCAATTTGGTGTCACTCTCACTATAAGTAACTCAAATTGTAATATCACACCTTCTGAAAGAAAACTGACTTTCAGCATCTTCTACGCTCTTTAAGTTTTTAATATTATTAAAAAGAAAAATAGAAACTATTGAAATAAAGATCTACGATTAGATAAGGCAGAACATCTCATTTTCTCACATTGAGATATGCTGTAATGATAATGATTTAAATATACAAAGAAAAAAATATATTCAATACTTATTCTCATAGCTATCATTTTCTTATACGATATCTCTTTACTGTTCATATTTAAAATTCCTTTTGATGATAGTATCAAAAATCTATTGCTGATCGATAACAACATGAACATATCAATAATGATGTCAGCAAATATCATGTTTATCTCTATTACTTTTGAAATGTTTTTTTCTTTTGCAATCATTTTTTCACTCTTCAGATTGATACCAAGCTCTTTCGCTTGTGTACTAACTCAAATTGTTTTTTGTAATATTCTATGAGATCCCTAACAGAGTCTTCAACAACGTATTGTCTATATTAACAAAACCTTTCTTCAATCTATTTGTATCTGATTTCTATACAATAACTGCCTTAATCATAAACATCAGTTTTAAATTAACTTTATCTGTTGCTTTTTTCTTTCTATCTAGTCTTTATCTGAAGAAAAAAGATCTATAGTTAAAAACTGTTAAAGCGCAAACGTTTAAAGCACTTCTAATATGCTTATTTGAATTGTTAAATTCTTGATCGATAAAAAACAACACTTTGATAGTGTTGTTGTTTTTTAGATGTTTTTGGCAAAGATGAACCATTTTAATACAAAATGCTAACACCCTTTCTTTTTTTGAAAACCACCTGATTTTTTATAGAATGCAGCAAGTTAAATTGGAATTTGTTAAACACCTAATATATCAAAATAATCATTCAGCCATTTCTTTGTGTTTCGTCTAATGTTGGTCGGTAGATTATCCTTATTAAACCATTGGATGTTCTTCACTTCATCTTCTTGAAACGCTATTTCATCTTCAAATTTGTGACAATAATAAACAATATCAATGCAAGATACTTCATCACCATTCGGATAAATATTGTGATGTACAGGACCAGAATAGATTTTTAGCAGTTTGTATTCTAAAACTTTTAACCAAATTTCCTCTTGAATTTCTCTAATCATTGCATCCTCGACGCGTTCATCCAGTTTGATGCTCCCACTGTGAGTTGGCCATGTATTATCATCTGCTCTTAATTGGGGCAGTACATTTCCTTTGCCATCACCAATAATTGCTCCAGCACAGGGCATCAACAAAGTGCGATGTCCTACATTTTTCCTAAGTTCCATAATGCAGCCCATAATATTTTCATCGTAAAATTCTAAAATAATCGCTTATTTCATAGCCTGAAAATGGTAACTCTACTTCTTCCGGATCAAGACATCTTCAACCGCCGTGATCTTCTCCTCGATTGAATACTTCGGTTTTCTTCCTATAAGAAAAACTCCTTCCAGAGCGGACGGCAATTTTTCCGGATGGACACCCATGGGTGTCCATCCTTTTAGTTATTGCACTGTCTACTTTAGAAGGAGCATATCA
>JALEUS010000048.1 GCA_022780765.1 Bacilli bacterium
TAGTGTTCAGAATTTAAATATATAGCGATTACTTGAGTTCCTTTTTCTTCTAGATACATCTTAAAGATGAGTTTAACGATTTGAAACTGTGGTCAGTTTACATTTATAGATCTTTTGATAACTCACATAACGGATAGAGCAAAGAAAATATCACCCTAAAGCGAAATGATTTAAACACATGATTTGGTCAAATCATTAAATTATTGAAATTGTTAAGTAAGTTAAAAAGAATAGTTTAAAGTGAAATAAATGCAAGAACTTGCAAAAAAATAAGCTAATAGTTATTACCTCGGCCAATTTACTGTATAATAAAAATGCAAGAACTTGCAAAAATTTTAGTTAGGAGCAAATGAAATGATAAAAAGAGATATATATCTACAGAAAATTATAGATAGAATGGATAACGGAATGATTAAAGTGATTACTGGTATAAGAAGGTGTGGAAAATCATATTTATTGTTTGAGATTTTTTATAACTATTTGTTAGAACATAATATTCCTAGTTCACATATTATCACTTTGCAATTTGATGATAGATTAAACATACAATATCGAAACCCAGATGAATTGTGTAACTTTATTCATAGTAAGATTACTGATTCCCAAAAATACTATATTTTATTGGATGAGGTCCAATTAGTATCAAATTTTGAAGAAGTATTAATTTCTTTTTTGCATATTAAGAATGTCGATATATATGTTACTGGAAGCAATGCAAAGTTTCTTTCGTCTGATATTATTACTGAATTTAGAGGAAGAGGTGATCAAATTCATTTGTCGCCTTTATCATTTAAAGAATTTTTTGATGCATGTCAATTAGGGTATGAAGATGCGTGGAATGAATATTCTATGTTTGGCGGAATGCCATATTTATTGATGTGTAAAACAGATGAACAAAAAATATCATATTTAAATAATCTATTTGCGGAAACATATATTAAAGATATAGTTAATAAAAACAACTTGAAAAATATTGATGTTCTCGAGGATATCTTAAATATTATTTCTTCTAGTATTGGCTCATTAACTAACCCCAATAAGCTATCAAATACATTTAAATCAATTAAAAACCAAACCGTTGCTCCTAACACAATTAATCAATATTTGGAATATTGTGTTGATTCCTTTTTAATTAGAAAAGCATATCGATATGACGTAAAAGGAAGAAAATATATAGATACTCCACTCAAATATTACTTTAGCGATATCGGACTTAGAAATGCGAGGATTGGCTTTAGACAGCAAGAAGAAAGCCACATAATGGAAAACATCATTTATAATGAGCTAGTAATCCGTGGATATAATGTCGATGTTGGAGTTGTCATAGTTAGTGAAAAAAACGAAAATAATAACTATGTAAGAAAGCAACTTGAAGTAGATTTTGTTTGCAATTTAGGCTATGAAAGATACTATATACAGTCTGCTTTAAATATTGATAATATTGAAAAAAGGGAACAAGAAGAAAGACCATTATTTAATATTAATGATAGTTTTAGAAAAGTTATTATTGTAAAAAATAATATAAAAAAATGGAAAGATGATAATGGTGTTCTTTTCCTTGGCATAAAAGAATTTTTGTTAAATCCGGATTCCTTAAAAGCTTAAATTGCTAGTTTTATTTCCTTTCTATTTCTTAGAGTGAAGAGTACGAATCCATCATGTGTTACGATCATCTTATGAATTACCTTATTAAACAATGATTCAACAAATTGAAGTGGTAGTTCTTTTGTCTTATTAAGTGTATCTATAAAAGAAGTGATAGCGATATATTTTGTTTTTATTATTTCGCTTTCTTCAATAAGTGCATAATATCTACTTTTAGCATCATTACATCTTTTTACTAATGATTCATATTCAACTATATATGCTTCATGAGACACGGAAGAATCAATAGCTTTTTCCATATGTTTTTTAATTAGTTCATCGATTATTTTGATTTCATCTTCTATCTGAGTTATCTTACTTTTATCAACTGGCTTAAACAAAATTTCTTTTACTAACTCAAAATCATTTATCTTGCACTCCATAAAAGATATATAATATTTCAGTTGAAAAAATAAAGATACTGATAATAAGTGTCTTCTGGAGGCATAACTAATGATTACTTTGAGCAATTTTTCTTCTCCATTTATGGTGCTTCTACCAATAGGATTAATACTTATTATTGCAAAGATTATCTCCTTGCTTCTTGAAAAAATACATATTCCTCATGTCATAGCATATCTGATAACAGGCTTGCTTGTTGGACTTCTATCTTTTATTCCAGATAATCCTATATTAGGTAACACATACACTGAGAACGGATTATCTGTTTTAAGTAAGATAGGAGTTGTTCTCATCATGTTTTCAGCTGGATGTGAAACAGACTTAAAGAAGATAAAACAGATAGGTAAAGAATCTATTGTTATCACTATATGCGGTGTTTTATTCCCTCTCCTTTTCGGATTTCTCTCGGCTTTCTTATTCAGAAACTACGGTGGATTAGATACATCGTTTTTAGGGAAAGTAAATCCAATATACTCCGATATATTTTATGGAATAATATTGACTGCAACAAGCGTGTCAATAACAGTAGCAACTTTAAAAGAGTTCGGTAAATTAGATAGTAATGTTGGTACTGCTATAATAGCAGCAGCAATCATCGATGATATCATAGGAATAGTTTTATTATCAGTTTCATTATCGATATCAAAAGGGGCTGATACTTCCGGTATTGACTTTGTCTCTATGATAATCAAAGGATTTAATATAACCTCATCTGCAGTCAGCATAACACTGATGGTTGTTTTTATGATCATCTTCTTTGCTTTAACTTTTGTTTTAGGAATATTCCTAAGAAAGCTATTTAACTTCTTAGGAAGAAAGTATCCTCATCATATAAGAATACCGATACTCTCTTTAGGAATAGCTTTTGTCTGGTCATATCTAGCGGAATTCTTCAATATCGCAGATATAACAGGAGCTTATTTAATAGGTCTTATTCTCTCTTCAACTATTCCTCATGAGTATATAGATCAGAAAGCAGAGATGTCTTCTAATTACATCTTCACTCCCATATTCTTTGCTACAATCGCAATGAATCTTTATAAGAATGACTTCAATATAAACGATCCTTCTTTTATCTCCTTTATCCTTTTTGGAATAGTGTGGGTCATCGCTGGTCTTTTTGGAAAAGTAGTAGGATGCTCATTAGGAGGACTGATGAGTAAAAACAGCATGAGAGATTCACTGAAGATAGGAGTAGGTATGATGGCAAGAGCAGAGGTGGTTATCGTCTGCGCATCAAAAGGAATTGAAAACTCTCTCATCTCTCCTATGATCATGCCCTTTACTCTTCTTCTGATCCTTCTATCTTCATTTATCACACCGATGATTTTAAAACTGTTATACAAAAATGAACTGGGTGATAAAAAGAGTGTCAAAGAAGAAAAATAAGAGATAAAAGATCAGATTGTTAAATAGAGATCTACTCCTCTTTTCAATCTGTTTAAGGCATCTTCTACGGTGGAGACAGGACAAGCTACATTCATTCTGAAATAGTTTTCTCCTCCCTTTCCAAATATCTTTCCATCGCTTAATACAAGACCGGTTTTATCTCTGATAAATTTTACAAAATCTTTTCCATCTCTTCTTATCTTCGAATAGTCAATAAAAAGAAGATAGGTAGCATCTCCGTTTATGCAGTGAAGAGGTTTTATATTTGAGTTTATATAAGAAGTGACATAATCTTTGTTTTTAAAGACTTCTTCTCTCATCTGATAGAGCCAATCTTTTCCTTTAGTCAGTGCAGATACAGCTGCAGTGCATGAGAGGATATTAGGCTCTGCAACCTCATCGGTATTGATCTGTCTATTGATCTTTTTATAAATATCTTTATTGAAAGCGAAGATACATGATGTGTGAATGCCCGCTAGATTGAATGCTTTAGTCACAGATAGACATGTCAAAGAGATATCTCTGTTGATTTCACTAACAGAGAAAAAAGGAATGTATTTCTTTCCTGTTCTGGTTATGAAGCCGTGTATCTCATCTGAAAGAACAAGAACATCATATTTTTTTGCTAATTCTCCAAGTTTCTGCATCTCTTCTTTTGACCAGATCTTCCCTACTGGATTTGCTGGATTACAGAAGATGATCATCTTTGTTTTTTCATCTTTAAAAGCTTCTTCTAAAGAAGGAAAGTCTATAAAAAACTCATCTTCTTTCCTTAGCAGAGGTACTTCAATAACATTTCTAAAATTGTTCACTATCGAATTGTAGAATATGTTGTAAACAGGAGAGAGGACGACGATGTTATCTCCTACATCTGTAAACTTTCTTACAGAAGAAGAAATAGATGGAACAACTCCTAAGGAGAACATCATCTCTTCTTTTTCAATCTTTAAATCGTATTCATTAAGGAAATACTTTTGATAAGCACAGTACCACTCTTCAGATATATCTACGTATCCATAGATAGGAAAAGATATCACTTTTTTTAAATCTTCTTCTATCTCTGTGGCAACTTTAAAATCCATATCTGCTAAAGATAGAGATATCTCATCTTTTTTGATGTTCCACTTTGTTGAAGAAGTGTTTCTTCTATCAAGAGATGTTTCAAAATCGTACTTTTTCATAATTTGATAAACTTCAATTTCTTCTGATTGATATCTTTGTCATCGAGTATTAAAGAAACTATTCCCTTGCTTCTTATTGTCCCTGAGATAGGATTTTTAACAGATTCTAAAGCTGATAAGACTTCAGCATCAATATTTTTACAGTATTCAAAAAGAAGATCACCACCGGTGATAGTGCAGTTTTCAAGCTTGATGTTTTCCATGTAGCAAAAACCTTGATGAGAAGATATCTCACAGTTTTTTAAATAGATGTTCTTGCTGTTCCAACCGAAGAACTCTCCATCTATCTTACAGTTTTCAAGGTAGACGTTCTCACAGTTCCAGAAAGCATCTTTGCTGTTGATGATGCTGTCTTTTACAGAGATATTATCTCCTCCATCAAAGCAGTAATTTCCATTAATGATGATGTTTTTTGCTTTTACAGATATGCTGTTCATTCCAAAGTAATCACCGTTGTTGACAACTATGTTTTCCAAGTTGACTTTTTCACAGAAATAAAGAGTTTCCTTTGCATCCTCAAGTGTCAAATTCTGAACACTTACTCTCTTGCATCTTCTGAAAAGTTTTGGTGCTTTCACTGTACAATCGCTCACCTTGACATTTTCAGTGTACCAGATTCCGCTTCTTGCCATCGTTTCAAAAACAGAACTTTCAACTGTGATGTTCTTGCTGTACCAGAGAGGATACTTGTATTTAAAACAGCTGTTTTTTATATCTATATTCTCACTTTCCTTTAAAGGAGATTCTCCTATTTGAAAAGTGCAGTTATCAATCTGTAGATTCTTTCCTTGAAACAACGATCGTTCATCTGTAAAGTCAGTATCTTTTATTATATCCATAACAAAATCTCTTTTTATTCATTAATTATGATAGCATTGTACAAATAAAAATTATGTTTTTTTGCTTCAATATTTTTCTTTTTAAGAAAAAAATGTACAATATTTTATCTATAAAAACTGATGTTATTTTTAAGGGAAGAGGGAAGAAGGAGGAAAAGATGTTAAAACTGAAAAATATCACAAAGATATACAAAGTAGATGACACTTTGCAAGTGAACGCCTTAGAGAATATAAATCTTGATTTTGAAGACACCGGATTTGTATGCATCTTAGGTCATTCCGGCTGTGGAAAGACAACTTTATTAAACATTATAGGCGGTCTTGATAATTACACATCAGGAGATCTAGTCATAAACGATCTATCCACAAAGGAGTACAAGAATACAGACTGGGATAATTATCGTAACAAGGAGATAGGAATCGTTTTCCAAGCTTACAATCTGATCTCCCATGTCTCTGTCTTAGGCAATGTTGAACTTGCTATGACTCTCTCTGGAATCAGCAAGAAGGAAAGAGAGAAAAAAGCTAAAGAAGCTCTTATCAAAGTCGGCTTAGAAAAAGAGATCAATAAGAGACCTAATCAGCTATCTGGAGGACAGATGCAGAGGGTTGCTTTAGCTAGAGCTATTGTCAATGAACCTAACATAGTTTTAGCAGATGAACCTACAGGTGCTCTCGATTCAAAAACCTCTCTGCAGGTTATGGATATCTTAAAAGAGATCTCTAAAGACAGACTTGTTATCACTGTCACTCACAATGAGGAATTAGCCTACAAGTACGCTAACAGAATCATCCGTCTTTCAGATGGAAAGGTTACTTCAGATGAGATCAACTCTGAGTTTGAATCTAAGAAGATAGAAAGAAAAGAGGAGAGCAAGAAAAAAGGAAAACACACATCGATGAGCTATCCTACTGCTTTAGGAATATCTGGTAAAAACCTTCTGACCAAAAAAGGAAAGACCATCGTCACTTCTATTGCAGCTTCTTTCGGTATTATCGGTGTAGGACTTGTTTTAGCTTTATCAAATGGTTTTACAAACTATGTGAGCAGGATGGAAAGAGAGACGTTAAACAAGTTCCCTATCTCTATTGAGAAATATTCGATGAGGGAGGAGACCACTGAGACTCCTAAAGCACAGCTTCCTAAGTATCCATCCGATGATAAGATCCACGTCGTTGAACCTTCATCAGCAAACAGGCATATAAACAACATCACCAAAGATTATGTTGCTTACTTAGAGAACATCGATAAAAACAGAGTATCTGTCAGATACAACTATTCAGTCGGAATGAATGTCATCTCCAAATACAAGAATGATAACGGAGAAGACAAGTATAAACATCTCGTGACATCGGATTCATCTTTCCTATCCTCTATCATGTCATCGATAGGAGGTAATGCATCAGGATGGAGTGAACTCCCTGTTGATAAAGGTCTGATCGAAGAGACATACGATGTTATTGCAGGTGATCCTTTGCCGGATGAAGAGTATGCTGATGCTGATAATGACAAGAAGTATCAAGAGCAAGAGGAGTATCCTTTGGTCTTGGTTGTCAACAGCAAGAATGCTCTATCGACAACGATGATGCAGCAGATCGGACTTAATCCTTCAGCTGATAAAACATACACATTCAATGACTTTTTGAATATAGAGTACAGTTATATCCTTCCAGACAGTTTTTATACTGATGGACAGGAGATAGAGAAGAAGACCGGTTTTTTCTTTAAAGATGATATGACATACTCATCTTTAGCAGATGCTATCGCATCTATTTACTCAGGATCTCTTTCAGGATATCAGAGCTTTATGAATCTTCTTTCAATACCTGAGACAGATGAGTACAGAGAGGTTTTAGCTAAAGCTTTCTTAGATTCTACTGATGTTTCTACATATATGGATGTGAACGGTTTTGCTTCATATATAAGAAGTGACTCATTTAAATTCATGTCTATGACAAGCGGAGTGTTCAAATCCTATATGAAGAACACTGAGCTTCTTAAATCTTTTGATGCGGAAAAAGAGAAGTTTGCTTCTGCTTTAGTAGATATTTTAAATAAGGTGACAAAAGATCCTAAATTACAGGAAACATTTACAAAAGGTCTGAAAACATTCAAGGTTCCTACTGACACCGAATATAAAGAACTGTTTGAAAACAGCAGTGTAAAGAAAAGGAAACTAAAGATAAAGACGATTTTAAGGCAGAAGGAGAGCACATCTCTTCCAGTCTTATCTTCAGGTATCTACTATCCTAAATCTTTGACATATCAGTCTTTGACAGACTTTGGTAAATCAGAGGTTGCCAAAGAATTTAAAAATCATCTTCTTACGGAGTTTTCTTCTTCTGAGAATATGAAAAGTGCATATGCAACAATCATTAAAAAACTTATAAATAGTACAGAATCTGATAATTATCCTCTGATGATGGAGCCTTTCTTAACTGGCACTACAAGTAAAATCATCTCATTAAACGCCTATAAAAATGTCAGAAAGAATTCAGTTGTTTTTCCTACTGATAAACTAGAGAGTTACGGAGATGCAGACAGCAAAGATACATCTACTAACTCATCGACTATGGTTTCAAATTATCTGAAGGACAGAATGTTTTTTGGAACTGATGTCTTCACTGGAAAAGATCCTAGCTTCGATGGTCATATCGATGCTAAGCAGTTTGCTGAACTTGTATCTTCAATAACTGTCAATGCTAAAGATTTTGATTCAAAGACATATGTGGTCAATTATTTAAACGAGTACAACAACGGAAAGAGCGAGAAAGAGAAGATCTACTATACCGATGTTGGAGGCCTTGCAACAGATACGGTTGGAAACATCGTCTCTGTCATATCTGCTGTGCTGATTGCTTTTGCAAGCGTCTCCTTAGTGGTCTCCTCAGTGATGATTGCAATCTTGATTTACACATCCGTCATCGAGAGAACAAAAGAGATAGGTATCTTAAGAAGTATAGGAGCTAGAAAGAAGGATGTTGGAAGACTGTTTAAAGCAGAAGCTGTCATCATCGGTTTCATCTCAGGAAGCTTCGGTGTTGTCATGACCTACCTAATCTCTCTTCCTATATCATTGACAATGACTCTCGCCTTCCCTGATTTGAACTTAGGACAGATAGCTTTACTAAATCCATGGCACGCACTGTTACTTATAACTATATCAACGCTTTTAACCTATATTGCGTCTTTGATACCAAGCTTGATAGCTGCAAGAAAAGATCCAGTGACCTGTTTAAGAAGCGAGTAGAGATATGAAGTATCAAAGAGTATCAGATAGCGATATCTACGTGAGCAAAGTTGCTTGCGGATGCATGTCATTTGGAAAGAAAGGTAAGATGTACGATTGGACATTGGATGAGGATGAAGCATCAGATGTCATAGAGTATGCTCTTTCATTAGGAATAAATTTCTTTGATACCTCCAACAATTACTCCGCTGGTGATTCAGAAGAGATACTTGGAAGAGCAATAAAGAAATACACTTCAAGAGATAAGGTTGTCATCGCTTCTAAGGTGTACTTCAATGAAGGACATCTATCTAAAGAAGCAATCAAAAGAGAGATAGAAGGAACTCTCAAGAGATTAGATACCACATATCTAGATATCTATTACATTCACAGGTTTGATTATTCAACTCCTATCTATGAGACCATGTCCACATTAAATGATCTTGTCAAAGAAGGAAAGGTCAGGCTTTTAGGTGCTTCCTCGATGTGGGGATATCAGTTCAATGATTATCAGCAGCTTGCTAAGGACAATAACTTTCAAAAGTTCTCTCTCATGCAGAATCAGTACAATCTTCTATATAGAGAAGAGGAGAGAGAAATGATCCCTATCTGCAAGAAATGGAATACTTCTCTTGCTGTTTTCTCTCCTCTAGCTATGGGAAGATTATCAAGAGAGAACTGGTTTTCTTCCTCTTTGAGATGTCAGAAAGATGAGGTTGCTAAAAGGAAATACGATGTCTGTAAAGATGAAGACATCCATATAACTAAAAGAGTAAAAGAGATAGCTGATAAAAAGGGTGTCTCAATGTCAGCTATCTCCTTAGCTTGGCTTTATAAGAAAGGAGTTTTAGCTCCTATTATCGGTGGTACTAAGAAAGAGCATTATTACGATGCTTCTCTTTCTTTAGATGTTCAGCTGGATGAAAGTGAAGTCTCTTATCTTGAAGAGCTATATAAAGCTCATGAGGTAACTTCTGTTTTAAGAGGTTGATAAGTTGATTTTATCTTGAGTTTTGCGATGCTTAAAGAAAGAATTATCAGAAAAGCTGTAAGACCTGTATCTGCAATGACTGTGATATAAAGAGGAAATGAAGGAATCAGTGTTGCTAAAAGGACAAAAGTAAATTTCACAAGAAGAGAGAAGAAGATATCAAACAGCACGTATATTCTATTGATCTTTGCAATCTTTAAAGCTTTTATAAGCAGAGAAGGTTTATTATCAATGATGATCATATCTGAATTATCTAAGGTCAGATCTGTTCCTTCTTTTCCAATAGCTATTCCTAAGTCAGCAACAGTCAAAGAAGCAGCATCATTGATACCATCTCCTAAGAAAGCAACTTTTTTATTCTCTTCTTTTTTCTTTTTTACTATCTTTGTTTTATCTTCAGGAAGAAGCTCGTACATGATGTCATCTATTTTTAGTGAAGAAGCAAAGTCAAGAGCACTCTCCTTTTTATCTCCGGTTAAGATGGTGAGTGAAATATCTCTTTTTTTTAGTTCTGAGAGAAGATAAGGAGTATCATCTCTTATCTTATCTTTTAAAACTATATCTCCCAAAAAGACATTATCTCTTGCGACGTAGATGACACTTCCTACCTCCTTTTCTTCGTTGTAGCTGATGTTGTTCTCATCAAGTAGAGATCTGTTTCCGACTAAAATCGTCTTTCCTTTATAGATGACTTTTATTCCTTTTCCTTTTATCTCTGAGTAATAGGAGATATCTTTTTCTTCTATCTGATCATCAGATTTAAGAAAACTTTTTATGCTCCTTGCTAATGGATGATTTGATCTTTTCTCTGCGATAGTAAGACAGTGATAAAACTCATCTTTATCTATGAGGATATTCTCTTTTTCAATATTGAAGGATGCATGAGTTAGTGTTCCGGTTTTATCACTGAGCAGAGTATCTATTTCATTAAGTTTATCTAAGATAACACCTCCTTTGATTATCAAAGAGTTTTTACAAGCAAGAGATATCGACATGAAGTAGGTTAAAGGAACTGATATGACAATTGCACAAGGGCAGGAGATAACCAGTATCGATAAGGAGATGTAGATGTAATTTTTCCACACATCAAATGATGTTAAATCTATTACAAGAGGTGGTATTATAGCAACTAAGACAGCTATTAAAAAGACGATAGGAGTATAAAACTTAGCAAACTTATCTACGAAAGTTACAGCTTTTCCTTTCTCTTTCTTGCTGTTTTTAATCAGGTCCATTATTCTTGAGATAGTGTTGTCTTTAAAATCGGTGTCTGCTTTGATCAGTATATCTCCTTCTTCTAAGATAGAAGAAGCTAAAATCTTATCTCCTATTTCTTTTTTCACAGGTTTGTTTTCTCCGGTTAAAGAGGACATATTTATATAAGCAGAACCCGAGATTATCATTCCATCTGAAGGGATCATTTCTCCCTGGTACACTTCGATGATATCTCCTATCTTTATCTCTTCAGGATGGATATCAATTATTTTTTCATCCTTCTTTAGATGTGCTACTTTAGGTTTGAAGGATACTGCTTTTTTAATCGATTGATCCGCTTTATACGTTCCGTAATCTTCAATGATCTCTCCTACTTGAAAAAGGATCATGACAAGGTTTGCTTCAAAGAATTCATTGTAGTTGAATAGTCTCAATAAGAAAGCAGTGATCGATGCTATTATCATCAAAAGTTTTTCTGAGAATATCTCTTTTTCAAAGATCATCTCCTTGAAGTATTCGATGAACACATCATAGGAGATGATGATATATGAAAGAAGCATCACACTCAGATTTGTAGAAAGGTTAGTCTTTTCTTCACTCAGAAGAAACTGTCCTAAAAGACAGAGAATAACAGAGAGAACAATCTTTGTACTTTTGATGTAAAACTCTCTGTTAAAGAAAGTGTTCTCTTTCATTTTTTATCCTCCATGACATGTTCAAAGACAATAGATAGAAGTGAGTCAATGTGTTCATCATTCAGCATGTAGAAGACATTTTTTCCTCTTTTCTCTGTTGATACCAATCTCGCTTTTCTTAAGATAGATAATTGATGAGAGATCAAAGATTGACTAGCTTGGCACTCTGAGACTATCTGAGATACCGTCTTACTTTCATATTGGATGCAGTAAAGGATTTTTAATCTGGTGAAATCGCTTGCTACATTTAATAGATTCTCCATCTTATCTATAACTTTGTTATCAGGAATCTGTGACATATATGAACCTCCATTCATGTTTATATTATATGAACAATTATTCATGTATGTCAAACATTAACTATTTTTTTTATAAATAATTTTTTATTTATTCTTTTTGATGATACTGTTCATATTCTCAAGGATATCCTGATAGAACATCTGTGTGAACGGTTTATATCCTTGATAGAAGGTGTATCTTTTGTCTTTGTATGTCAATTTGAGCGCAAGCTTTAACGAGAGATCTTCTTTATCGAAGAGGCAGAACATGTCCTGCATGTTCTCTTTTTCAATTTTCTTTGCTATCGAAAAGAGAGATGATATCTCTTTTTGAACATCTTTTTTCTGACACTTATTTACTTCAGTGTCATTCTTTATCATGTTTATGTTCTTTTCATCGATATCGAAATGATAAGAGTCCATCTTGTCTATCTTCTCAGGATCTCTTTTAAAGTAATCTATAGATATGATGTCTTTATATGTTTTCATCTTTTCCTTTCCTGTTAAAAAATGGGTAGAAGATCTCATCTAATACTCTGCAGTAGATAGGAGTGATATCTTTGTATTTAAAATAGTACTGATCATTATCCACAGTGGATAATATGTATATATTGTAATCTTCAACGTTCTCTTCTGTTGGGAAATCAAGGAGATAGCACTTGTAGAGAATAATGTCGCTTAAAGAGATGAAGTCTTGAAGCTCTAAAGGATACTCTTCCTTAAGCAAGAAATCATCATCTTTTTTTATGGAGACATGGATCTTCTTCCATCTTGAATCAAAGGTGATCTCTTTTTCAACACCATCCTCCTTCTTTATGTATAAGAAACTGGTGAGATTTTTTCTCTTCTCGTTTTTTGCTATCACTCCGAAGTCTTTTTTACAGTTTTCACAGTAGATACCATTTGTTTCAAAAACCGTATCTGAAAAGAACGATGTATCATCTTTTCCACATCTGGGACAGACAGCTCTCATAAGTACTCCTCCACTTTCATTTTGACAGATCTTAACAAAGAGATATACTCTTCTTCACTCAATACTCTGTATTTACCTATCTCTAAGTCTTTCAATTCAATAGGTCCAAAAGAGACTCTCTTTAAAGAGATAACATCATAATTATACTTACCAAAGAGTCTTTTTATCTCATGATACTTACCTTCTTTTATGGTGATGTAGCAGCTTTTGGAGTCAATTATCTCTAATTTGGCAGGTTTTGTTATCTCTCCTCTTCCTATGTCGTTAGGCTCTGAAAAAGAAGATACTAGACTATCTTTTAAAAGATGATTCACTTTGACTAGATACTTCTTTTCAATCTCGTACTTAGGAGAGGTCAAACGGGCGTTTAGTATCCCATTATCAGTGAGAAAGATCAAGCCTGTTGTATCGTAATCTAATCTTCCTACAAGCCTATATGTCTTATGATATTTACTATCGATAAGCCTCATCAAAGAGGGATATCTTTCATCCACCATAGAAGATATATAATTTTCAGGCTTGTTTAAAGCTATGACATGATTTTTGATGTTGTCTATCACTTTGTCATTCAAAGAGATGACATCATCCTCTTTGATCTTGTATGATACATCTAAACAGACAGTTCCGTTTATCTTCACTTTCGATTGTAAAATATATTTTTTTACACTCTTTCTTGAACAGTCTGTATTTCTTGATAAGAAACAATCCAAACGCATATCAGTCAGTTATATTCAGTGTCAGTTTTTCTTTTCTGTAGGTTACAACTATGCTGTTGATAGCTAGAAGAAGAGCGATACAGATGACAGCTATAAGGGAGGTAACAAATACCATAGTCATCGCAATCTGTGATCTGTTTGCCGTGCTTATCGGACTTTTACCTTTTATTCTGTTTATATCGTATATCAATGAGATGATAAGAACAGGAATACAGCCTATATCATCTTTGAAGAAAGAGAATCTGAAAGCGAGAATGTAATTTGAAAAGCATCCTATAAACAGACCGAGAAGAATAAAGAAAACAAGGGGAAGAGGTTCTTTTATATTCTGAAATAAAGCAAACGGATTCATCGCTTTATAAAGGGGATAATAAAGCAGTGACATGGATAAGAAAGTTGATATAGACATGTTGCTTGATACTGCTAAGAAAGTAAAGAGTGCAATCATCAAAGAGATCAAGATATACTTGTCAAAACTGTTTATATCGTAAAGAAGAGAGTAATTGACAAGATAAGATAAAAGAGCAAAGAATGTGTAAAAAAGAAGTGAGAAGATAATATTTCTTAGAGATGTTTTCTTTTTGATCACCATCAGAATCACTGAAGATATAATGTTGATGATAATGATGGGAAGAAACACATAATAGATTGTTCCTGAATAATTGTCCATCATAAAAGAAAGAGGGATTGCAAAGAAGAAGATGATGCCTAAAAACGCACCAAGATAGTAAGACCAATCTCTTTTTATCACTTTTTGAAAATCATCTTTCAGGTTCAACTTGATATGAAATAGAGTTCTGACAAAATCGATTCTTAAAAAAGGAATCATTTCAAAAAAACCAAGAATAAAGCCTTCAAGCAACAGGATTGAATGAGAATAATATTTTTTCATGAACTTATTATATAACAAAATAAGATATGGAAATAAAAAACTGTCAGACGCTGTATACTAGTAACTTCTTAACAGCGAAATAAGTGGTCAGAAATAAAAAACTGTCTCATACAGAGATGATTTGAAAGTTTTTTGTAATTTTTAGTGTATACTTTCTTGTATGAAAAACTTAATAAAAAAGATCAATAGGAAGAGAAAAATTGTTTACTTTGTCTCTTTTTTCTTCTCTTTCATCTCGATATTTTTCTATTTTTTACCTTTCTTTTTCACCTCTGTAGGAGGCAATAAAAAGTATATCTCAGGTTTCTCTTCTATCAATTTTTTGCAGGATAGAGACACTGTTTTATATTACCTTGTAGCTATGTATATCTTCTCTTTTATCATGTATTTTTTCCTCCTTGTTCTGTCGATTTTAGCTCTTATTAAAGAGGATTCTTTTAAGGTATTTTTAATTAATGTCATCTTCTCTGTCTTCATCTTTGTTTTTTTAGCTATCGCCTTGTTTTTATCTTCAAAAACAGAAGGAAATGTGAAGTTATCTCTCTATCCTCTGCTTTCTACTATCATATCCTTTACAGAGATTTTATCAGTATGTTTTCTTTACAACAATTATAAAAATAAAGATGAAGAAATAATCAAGTTAAAAGAAGAATAATAAAGAAACAACTTTTTAATATAAATATAGATGTTAAATGTTTAATGATAAACTTTTACTTGTTTTACTCCTTTTTAAAGGAGGATGAAATGAAAGAAAAAGAGAATAGTGTCATTCTCTTTTTATAAGCAGGTTTTATACAGTTTCTTCGCAGGGCTTTAAAATTACCATAAAAACGTTAGCTTATTTGATAATTATATTACATGTATATATAATATAAATTAGCAGAAAATTGACTTTTCTAGCTTTTTTAGGAGGATTTCCTATGGCAAAAAGAAATAAAGTGTTCAACTTGGTATTTCTGTCTTCGATGATGTCGATGATGTTGACCAGTTGTCAGTTAGATAAACCAGCGATCGTTGAGATAGCTGAGATAGATCTCACAGGTGTCACCTTTGAAGACGCAAGTTTCAACTACGATGGTTACCCCCACTCGATATTCGCTAAAAATGTTCCGGATGATGTTTCTGTCACATACGAGAACAACGGCGTGACTCAGGTGGGAACACACAAGGTCATAGCCAGATTCAATAAGCAGAATTACGGAAGCTCTTCACTGAAGTATAAAGAGGTCGTAAAGATTGCAACAATCGAGATTGTCAAGGCAGGTTCAGCATTACCTAGCGATGTCGCTGAGAAGATCAATTCTCTTCAGTTTCCTTCAGAAGAAAATCTCACTTTCAATTACACAGGTGAGAGTTACACAGCTTCTTTAGCAAACCCAGAGAACGTTCCTTCAGGATTTATTGCTGTTTACAGCAACAACTCTCATAGCAATGCTGGAACATACTCTGTTTCCTGTGAGATCATGAGCAAAGAGACGATGGTCTCATACAGAACTGTCAGAGGAAAGATGACCATCAAACCTCAGGAGATAGATATCAAAGATGTCGTCTTTGAAGATGAAAACTACTCTCTGGATGGTTCGGTTCATATTCTTGAAGCTAAGAACGTTCCTGAAAATGTCACAGTTGAATACTCCTGTGAAGATTTCACTGACATCGAAGGGACACAGCTTCCTAATTGGGAGAGCAAGAAAAACGATCCTCTTCCTAATGCCCTTATCGGTGAAGGAAAAAAGAAGGTCAAAGCTCGCTTTACAATCGATCCCTCATCCGGATTGATGAGAAACAATTACAAGATTGTCAATACAGCTGATGCAAATAACAGCACATATAAGGTCGCTTATCTCTCTGTTTATCCTGCAAAGACAAAGCAGTATACAATCAAGTACCTGATGGAGAATTTAAAATCCGAAAGGTATGGTGAAATAGTCGATGGTGTACAGAAGGTTGATAGAGTCTACGCTTCTGAAAGCGAGTACCGCGTCTACGCTGAAAGAAGTATCAACATCGCAGAGGGTTCCTATCTCGATAAAAATAAACTTCTTCAGTTGGATGGATATGAAACTTCTGTTCTCACATCAGGATATGAAGATATTCTATCTGATAAAGGTCATCTCTTTGAAACTTTGGAAGATGGGGTGACAATCCAGATAAAATTTAAACCCAAAGAGTACAACGTCATCTTCTCTGTCGATAACGGTGAGATCGAAAGAAGAACCTATGTCATCGAAGAGAAGATATCTGAGCTTCGCACACCTAAACTTACTGATGGATACAAATTCATGGGCTGGTACACCGATAAGGAGTTCACATCTCCTATCGCTAATTTAAATGGTCTTTTCGGAGATAGGATTGTCTATGGAAGAACAGTTGTCGATCAGAAGATCAACACCTTTGTCATCAAAGATACTTTCAAAGACTACAATGGTTCCTCTTCTTTCCAAGGATACAGCATAGATACTTTCGGTTCAGCTCCAACAGATGTCAAAGTCGTTGAGAAGTACTATCTGATAAAGGACGACGGAACTTTACAACCTATCAACAATGTCGATGAAAATCTGCGTCCTAAAGAGGTTGGAAAATATCTCTGCAGAGTTCACTTCTACTCTTTGGATAACGATGGAAACTTAATATACACAGAAGATGAAGCTGGAAACAGAACCTATGTAGAAAGATATCAGCCTCTTCAAGCCGTTTTAGTCATCAATAAAAATGAGATAAACAGCGATGGAGTCATCTTTAACAGCACCAGCTTTGAAAGAAAGGATGATCCTACTTTCGGTGACTACCCTACCATCACAAACTATCCTTCTAACGCATCTTTGAAGAGATATGATTTTTACTCTTCCAGTATGAAGTATCTCTGCTCATACGATCCTTTGACTATGACGTACTCAGGAGAGAAACCTGTTGAGACTGGAAACTATTTTATTAAAGCTATCTTGACTTACAGAGTAGGTAGCGATTCATCTGGTGTCATTAATGAAGACAGAGAGTTTATCTCCTCTTTCACTATCACAAAGAAGACATATTCTAATGCTATATTGAATGCGATAAATGATAACTTTGCTTCACAGACTTACACTGTAAACGGAACAACTGTCTCTATGACAAGTTCAAATAACAAAGGAAATTTCCAAGACAAGAACATCTCTGATGTCACACAGTACAGTTCATCTTCAGATCTTTTAGAATTGAGATTATCACGCAATTTTGATAATGGTCTTTTCTTTTTGCAGACTGAGTATCCAGAGCTGATTGAAAGTGTGTTTGCTCTTCCTGACGGTAAAGATAAGATCGTCTTTAAAGCTGGTCTTTCTTATCCTAATCTGATTGTCAGCTATATCACAAACAGCATCAAGAAAGATCAGGTCGGTAAGATTCAAGCTACCATGCAGTTTGGATTTGAAAATGAAGAGGATGCTTTAAACTGGAATCTACCATCCATAAAGAATGCTGATTTGACTGTCATGACATCAGGATACAGCGATGTCGTGTTCAAAGATGAGAAAGGGAATGTCATCAGAAGCTTGAAAGTGAAGCCTTTTGATTCTGTGGTCGCTCCTGATCCTTACACCACAAATCCTGCTACTATAACCCCTGATTACGAGTACTACTGGGAGAGCAGCAATCAGTTTTCAACAGTCGATAAGATACTAGGAGACACCATCTTCACTCTGAAAAGAAGAGAGAAGACCTTTAAGATATCCTTTGTTGTCGATGAGAATTCCAAAGGAAGTTTCTCTGAGATTGAAGATAAGACATTCACTATCTCAAGTACGCAGTCTTTCTCTGATATCGATGTTCAGCATCTTACTCATCTAGGATACACTTTCTCTCACTTCTACTATTATGCGAAGAGCGATACAGAGCATTTAAATCCTCTATCTATCTCTTTAAGCGATCTTTTTACAGACATCGGAAAGAGATACGATGTGACCACAAATTATCTTGATGATATAGTCATCTACATAAGCACTTCTCCAAATCAGACAAAAGCTGTCTTTGATGCAGCAGGAGGAACTATCTCTGGTTCAAGTGAGATAAATCAGACTTTCGGAAAGAAGTTTGTTTTAGCTAATTCTCCTACAAAGGCAGGAGCAAAGTTTGTCGGCTGGAGATACAACGGCCAGATGGTCTCGGAAAACTCCATCTACTCGACATATCAAAGCGGTACTTTAAACTTTGTAGCAGTTTATACAACAAACACAAAGTCAGTCACATTTCTTCCTGAAAACGGTGGAGATTACATCTCATACGAGGTCTTAAATCAGCAAGAGATACCTTATCCGACAACCGATCCAGTCAAATACGGATACAGATTTGAAGGTTGGTACACAAGCGAAGGAACCAAGTTCATCAAAGGTTCCATCATGGTCGGTGATGATTCTCTTATCTACCTCGCCAGATACACACCTCTTTCAATAAGAATAGATTATCATTCAAATCCAGTTGACGAGAGTGAAAACGATTCTGTCTTCCGCTCTATTTCTGTTTTATACTCATCTGTTGCACCTGATTCATTTAACTATTTTGAACCACCTTCACTTAAAGACGGATGCACTTTCTTAGGATGGTCATTTGATGGAAAAGAAGTGAATAACACTTCAACCTTGATAAGCAGTTATCACGTGGTGAAAGATGGTGAAAACACATATTATGTTTTAGATGCTTATCCTGTTTATCAAAACAACAACTACACTATCACTTACGATTATCAGATACCAAGCATGCTCAATAAGAGCGTGCAAGTCATCTACGGACAGCAGATGACTTTGGAGTATGCTCCTACAAAGATAGGATACATCTTCGAAGGATGGAGAATCAAAGATGCTCCATTATCAGATAAGCTTTTTAATGAGATCTTGCAAGAGAATGACAACAGATATCCTTATTCATACAATCTGTCTTTAGTCGCTTCTTGGAAGAAGAAGACATACACAGTCTATTTCACAAACAGCCAAGATCCCACTGCTTCTCAGGTAGGGCCTTTCACCATCTCTTATGGTGATCTTTTATCGGTCGATAATAACACCTGGCCTAGTCTTGATCAGATAACTGATGAACTAAAGATATCAAAGGCTGTCAGTGCGATATTCAATTACAACAACGGTGAGATAGTAAGTGAAAACAGTGCTTTCTTATTCGATAATTCTGAGTACTCTGAAGATGATGATAACTCTAAGTTAGTCTACATCGATGTAGGATCGACAGTGAGCAATTTCTTCACTATCACCTATGTGGCAGATCAGTACTCTTTACCGAGTTTACAGACTGTATCCGGTGCTGATTACTTCAACCTTTTGCAGGGGCCTATGAGAGATGGAAAGAGATTTGTCGCTTACTTCTACTATTACAAAGATCAAGTAGATCATATAACCAAAAAATACTATTTGACTGATACAGGTCTAAAAGATGGTAAACCTCTCACAAAATGGGCAATAAACCAGGACACCGCTAAAAACGGAATCACCGATTATGTCCTCTACTGTGAGTTTGAACCACTAGAGTACAGACTGTTTTTCAAAACAAACGATCAACAAGATATCTTCGGTGACGGTACTTTTGTTGTCACCAAGTATGGAGAGGAGTACAACATCACTTCTAATCAGTTGAATACAGATAGAGGATACGACTCCTTCAATGAAGCTATCAATGCTGTTTTAGTTTCTCAAGGATACAGTTTCAATTACTGGATAGATACATATGGAAGAATCATCTCTGCTTCCACTATTCTAACTGATCCGCGCTGTATAGATATATCAAATTCACCTACAGATTTGAACATAGGTATCTATCTATACGCTCAGGTTACTCCTTTAAAGTACACCATCACCTACATTTCTGATAACTCAACTAATCCTTACGTTTTAAATGTTTCATATAATCAGCCATATTCAAAGCTGACAAGCCCTTCAAAAGTTGGTTTCAAGTTTATAAGATGGAGATATTTCCCTGCTTCTGTCTTCACAATGGATAAGTACAGAAACAACGACCCTGTTTTGATGGCTGCAGAAATTGATGGTTCAACTCCCGAAAAGACGATGAACGAGGTCACTTTTACTCAGAGAGAGAACATTATCGCTATGGCTTTCTATGAAGGTGATCAGTACAAGATCATCTACGAGATAAAAGGACTCTCTTTGACTTCCTCTACGGGTTACAAAATCAATTCACCTACTGAAAAATTGTTTACAACAGCAGCAGATGATTTAAATTACCTACAGTATGTTAAATATAAAGAGCAATCTTATTCGCTTTTAAACTTCTCAGGTGCAGACAGCATCATCGAATCCATTCAGGACGCTGATAAGAAAAAGCAGATACTCAACTATCTCAAATTCTATAAATTTGTTGGCTGGAGAAACAAAGCCACTCAGGTCATCTATCAGCCAGGTCAGGAGTTTAAAGAGTATCTTGACTCTTACGATAGCACCTATGAGGCAGTTTATGAAGCCAAGAATTTCGTCATCAATTTCCAGTACGATGTCTTGACGTTCCTAGATAACAATTCTTTAAGCAATCCTATAACCAAAACGATAATCGCAGACAAGATTAGGCTTGTCTTTGGTGATTCATTCACTGCTCCTACAGATCCTATCCCAGGATCAAATAGCATCTATGCTGCAAATAAGAAGTGGTTATCTAATTCAGCTGACATAACTGATGTAACAGGAAGAGAGCAGACTAACAACCTCATCACCTGCGGAGATCCTGTCAAACTTGATTTCTCTTTCCTCTACAGCAAGTACTTCAGAGTAGATCCTAATAAACCTAACGCTTTAAATAATTTCCTCCTCTCTTTAGATGATCCCATCTACGATGAGGAAGAAGTGCAATTAACATTCAGTTTAGAGAGTTTAGAAGATGATATCGGTTATTATCGAATCATCTTAAACAACAATCAGAGCTGTTCATTTTTAGCGACTACTGAGTATCCTCTTGTCAACGATGGAACTCCTTTAGAGGATCAAAAGCTGAGCGGTAATCAGATCAAACCTGGAAACAGAATCATCCTTCCTAACATCAACAAGGTTCTGACAGAAGGTGGAAGTTTAAATATCTACAACGATATCACCAAAGCTACATCGGTGACATCTTTAGCGGATCAGAAGTTCTGTGATATCAATGTCTCTTCTCTTTATAAATACAGGCTCAACGGAATCGATTTCACTCCTTACATGAGAACAGTCTACGTCATCAACGGTGAATACTATCTCGATGGCGATTACTCACCTATCTCAGTCAGCACTTCAGTAGGTTCTGGTAAGCCGACAGAGTTCTATGCTTTTACAACCTACGTAGCAGGATACAACAATTCGACTTCTTTAAGTGAACTATTCAATTTCACTTTGACAGATGCTGATGGTAATCCTATCAATTCACATATCGCTTCAGCTACTGCTCCTGAGGAATCTGAATCAACTCTGGAGATCAAAAATGAGATAGCTTTAGCTGGTTTCATGAACAAGGAATGGACCAGAAACTGTAAGACCAACGAGTCTGTTCAGTACATGCTCTTACCTTATTTCTACTATGATGGTATCAAAGTCAGGAAGGTCTCTGCTATTGTCAAAGATCAGTTGGGTGTCGGTGCTTTTGAAGACTGCAGATACGTCCAAGGTAAGACAAACGGAGGATTCTTCATTCCTTCAACGATAACTTATATAGAGGACACATCATTTAAAAACGCTATCGAATTGACAACAGAAGGTTCAACACAAGTCAATCAAAACAGACTATTCTATCTTGATTCTGCTTCATATTCAGATAACTCTCTTGCAATGGAGGACACTGATGTAAGAAAAAATAAATCCCTCTACGCTATAAATTCAAACAAGTTCAGCTACGAAGGTAGAGACACTGAAGCCACCTTCATCTCTCACACCTTCTTTGCAGGAAGAAAATATAACTGCAACAATATCACCACAGACATAGCTAAAGTCAATCTGTTCACACCTACTTCATATGTGAATGACTTTGGAAATTTAGCAGTTGGAAGTTTTGATCCTAATGCAATGCTTAACAAGTTAAACGGTTCTCTCTTCTACTATTCAAATACAAATTCAAACAGAATTCCTTTCTACTTTGAACCTATTTCAAGAGCTTTAGAGAAAGCAAACAACAATGAGAATCATCAAAACAGAATTATAGCTGTACCTCAGACAAAGACATTATACGGTGATGATGATGACTACACAAACAACGATATAGGTTACTTCAATGAAACCAATTCTTACATCACCTACAACCTTCCTTTCTATCTGTTTAACGGTTCCTCTGTCAACTTCGCTATGAAGTACTCGACAAAGACAGCGGTAAATTCCTTGAAGATTGAAGATAGTGAATTTTCTGGCATGAGCTATAAAGAATCTCCATACATGAAGATAGATAAGTACTTCTTAACTCTTCCACTAAATGGAAAAGATGGTTCTTACAATTACTCATATGCTTCAACTATCGATCCGGTGAGAATGCAAGGAGATCAAAATTTAAAAGATTCATGGGATATCATCTATCTTTCAACCATCGATGAGATATCTGCTAAGGTCTTGCAAGGAAGCACATATAATCAGGTGAATCAATCTGATTCAACTTACTTTGACGATATAACAGGGTATGGTAAAAACGGATCTCACAGCTTCATCTCTCTTTATAAGGAATATGGAGACAATGAAAGGGATCCTGCTACTTTAGATTATCTCTTCTCTGATTTTGATCAGAATTACACAGGTGCTGAGTATTTCTTCAAAGTGATGACACAGAACTATGCTGGTGCTAAAGACGATGTCAGCAAGAGATTTAAGAAACTGTGCTATGATTTCTCATACAGCGACTCAAAGATCGATAATAATAACACAGAGCTAACTAAGATGATTGCTGTTAAGAATAATAAGCTCAACAGATGCGAGTACTTCTACTTAGGAACTTATGAAGAGTTCTTATCGACAGGAAAGGAGAACGTCGATAAATACAGCAACAGAGTCATCAACTGTCTTGATCTTTCACAGTTGGCTGAAAATGAGATACCGACTGAGCAGCAGAGAAAAGAGGATCCGCTTTGCATCTTTGATGACAGCATCAAAGACAAGATCTCTTTGAAGACCATCTTCTTAGGTTCAAGCAGCAAGTATCTCTCTTCTTTAACTGATAACGCTTTTAAACAGGAGCTCATGAACGGTAATGCTCTCAAAGAGGTCACTGAAAGAAATCTGATGTACTGCACAACCTCCGATATCGATTACAACATTGTTCCTCTCTATTTTGGAACTATGAAGGAGTACATGCTGGCTTCAAACACCGGAGGATATGAAAGCAAATATCCTAAAAGCGATGGAACCTTTGTTGTTGTCTTGCAGACCAATAATGTCAATGCAACGATACTACAAAGGATGTCAGTAAATTATCTCTATCATAAAGGTGTAAACGGAACTGTAACCGATTTAGTCGATTACTCTGTTTATCAGTACCTCTTTAATACAGCAGGTGAGTTTATCAATCCTTATGTTGCAACAGGTGCAACAAAGAGCAATCTTTTCTACTCTCTGTACTCTTCTAATCAGGATATAACTATTTGTCAGATAAAAGAGGGAACAACCTCTTTACAGAGAAATTTGACTAGTACAATCCAATCTGGTGTTGCTCCTTTTTCTTCAAATTACATGTTCTACTACACGGGTACTTCTAAAAAGTATGCAGAACTTGGAAATCACACAACTAATCCTAACGAAATAGTTGTGACAGTCAGACAGGATGTCACAAATAAAAATTGGGGTTTAGCAAGTGATAGAACAGCTTTGCAAACAGGGGATCTTGAAATATTTGTAACAAACAATGCGTTTTCAACTAATTCATATGCCAACATAAAGAGAACTATTTCTGGAAGTGATTCTATTTTTAGTAAAGTCTTCTTGTATGTAGCTCAGCCTCTTTCTTCTCTTCCTGGATCATCAATTCAGTTCTTTACAAATGGGGATGATTTTTCAAATATTGTTACTTCTAAAAACAGTGGCAAAAAGAATTATAATGATGGATCTGTTATTTCCGGAAACGGTTTTGACGATTCTTCAGACAAGATATTCTTATTTGATTATTTCTTTAACAGTTATGTCGGTGATGCTACGAAGATCATCTATCAAAACTTAGTTAAAGTAGATAACGGAACAAGACCTGAGTACTATTTCAATGAGAACATAAAGACTTTACTCACTCAGTTTGATTCTCTTAATATCGGTGAGGAGATAAAGATAATCCTCAGAGATAATATCTTTAAAGCTCTCTACTGCAAGGAGGCATTTAAGGGAGATAGTGTCGACAAGATGATCTCAACTGTCGACTTTGAGTACACCTTCCTTGATACCTCTTCCTCTCTACTAAATAAGTACAACAATCTGTTAAAAGATAAAGATATCAATTCTGATGACTACCTGAACAGCAATTTGAATGTAGGAAATTCGTTCATCTTTGTAAAACCAACAGAAAACTACAAAGATGTCTGTGATGGAAACATGCTTAAAGATGATATGGAAATCACCTTCTCTCTGGATCGAAAGCTTCTTAATCTATCTGATTCTTATAAAGCTGACTTGACAAACGACATATCTTCGAATGTCACTTACAGGTACTATAACATCATCGGAAAAGAAAGATTAGTCAAAGCTTTAGCTTACGAACCTAAAACTAAATCAGTGGAGATGATTTTATACACTCCATACACAGAAAAGGATGCTTGTAACGCAATCTATGCTCTTGAGCTCAACGGTGATAACTATGTCTTCAAGAATCAGAATAAATTCATTTTGGTTGATTCTATAACATATACTTCTCAGTCTACGAAGAGCGATCTTGAAGATGTCTATAATTTTATTGGAACCAAAGAGGATCTTCTCTCGCTGAAAAATAATTCTCAGTTCAAATTCAATAACCTTTATTACACTCTTAAGGATAACCGCTTCTTGGAGAATTCATTCTCATACAGTGATATCAAACGCGAGGCAGTA
>JALEUS010000056.1 GCA_022780765.1 Bacilli bacterium
ATCTATTATAATAGATCACATAAACTTCAGCCGTTTTCATGCGTTTTATGTAATAGAGAAATTACAATAAATGCTACACCTATTATGTTATCTCAACTGTGAAAACTCATCCTTTTTTTAACTTTTTTACTTTATGTATTAAAATAGTATAGTCATATGTAATGATACTTAGAATTTAAATGCTGATGAATTATATATAAATCAGTGCTAAATTATGTATGCTTTTTATTTTTAACTTCAAGTGTAACAATATATAAGAAAAATGGAATAGATGGAGGAAATGATGTCTAAAAGAATTAAGCATTATCTAACAAAAACTAAAGAATATTTCTTTATGATATTAAAATTTGCAATAAACGATCTCAAGAAGAGATATTCTGGATCTCTTTTAGGGTTTCTTTGGGCATATATTCAACCATTAGTTGCTATCCTCGTTTTTTGGTTTATTTTCCAAATTGGTTTACGTAATAGTGATATAGATGATGCTCCATTTATAGCTTGGTTAATACCTAGTTATATATCTTGGACATTCATTTCCGATTCAATACTTCAATCGACAAATGTTCTATATGAATACAATTACTTAGTAAAAAAAGTTAAATTCAAAATAGAGATTCTACCATTAGTTAAAGTTACAAGTTCTCTAATCGTCCATCTCTTCTTTGTCTTGTTTGCAATTTTTATTTTTTTGATCTATGGGTATATGCCTGATATTCATTGGTTGCAACTATTCTACTATTGTCTTGCTGCAACCATATGTTTAGGTGGTATATCCTGGCTTGTTTCTTCATTATCTGTATTTTGGAAAGATATAAGCCAAATAGTAAATGTTCTTCTACAGATCGGATTCTGGTTATGTCCTATTTTTTGGGATCCAGCTAAACAGAGTCATACCATTGGAATGATATTAAAAGTGAATCCTATGTACTACATAACAATGGGATACAGAGAGTGCTTTTTGGCTACTTCCGTAATTGAAAACAACATCAAATCGACTCACTGGTTTTTCTTCTATGAACATCCCTATCAAACTCTATATTTTTGGTTATTTACCTTAGTGATATGTGTATTAGGGTGTTTTTCTTTTAAGAAATTAAAACATCATTTCCCAGATTTACTATAGGAGAGCGACAGATGGAAAAAGATATTGTTATTAGTGTTAAAAATCTCAAAAAAAAATATCCGTTATACAAAAAGCCAATACATAGATTGCTTGAATCATTCAGTTTTATTAGACACAAATCTTATCACAAAGATTTCATGGCATTGAATGATATTTCATTTGAAGTGCACAGAGGAGAATGTTTTGGAATCATCGGTACAAATGGGTCAGGTAAATCTACTTTGTTAAAAATAATAACCGGCGTTTTAACTCAATCTTCTGGTGATGTTAAGGTGGATGGAAAAGTCTCAGCATTATTAGAACTTGGTGCAGGTTTTAATCTTGATTACACCGGAATAGAAAATATAAAAATGAACGCGATGATTTATGGATATTCAAAGCAAAAAGTTGACGAGCTCATACCTAAAATATGTGAATTTGCTGATATAGGCGACTTCATAAATCAGCCTTTAAAAAGTTATTCTTCTGGTATGTTTGCTCGTCTTGCTTTTGCTGTTGCCATTAATGTCGATCCTGATATTTTAATTGTTGATGAAGCATTGTCAGTAGGCGATATCTTTTTTCAAGCTAAGTGTTACAAGAAATTTGAGGAATTCAAAGCTCTCGGAAAAACTATTCTTTTCGTCACTCACGATATGACCTCTGTTTTAAACTATTGTGATCGTGCCCTTCTGATCAATGATGGTGAATTCATTAAAATAGGAACACCTTCAGAAACAATTGATATATACAAAAAGATTCTTGCCAATTCATATAGTAAAGACTCTGATAATAATGATGTTAACAATAATGAAGTCTTAACAAATATATCTGAAAAAGGAGAAGGTAAATGGAAATCACATCTTCCATTAAATCCAACACCTAACATATATGGTACCAAAGATGCAGAGATTATTGATTTTGGATTATTCAATCAAAAAGATGAAATAACAAATGTATTTGAAAAATTTTCTAAAGTAAAACTTATTGTAAAAGTAAAATTCAATAATAATGTTGAGCATCCCATTGTTGCCTTCAAATTAAAGAATCGAAAAGGCTTAGAGATAATGGGAACAAATACTTGGTATGAAGATATCGATTTAAACACAGTAGAAAAAGGCACTATATATATATTTACTTTTCTCTTTGATTTACCTCTCAGCTGTGATCAATATCTCCTTGATATAAGTGTCACTAGGTTTGAAAGGGATAATCTTATTGCACTGTGTAGAAATTATAGCATAACAACAATAGATGTTGTTTCATCTAGAAGAAACGTTGGTATAGTAGATCCTAATTGTATAGTGACATTTACTAGGGAGTAAAAATATGGCAAAAATTATCTATGATTATCATAAAAATAATGAATCGTGTTTAGATGAAAAAGTAGACGACATCATATTAGACATAGTTAAAAATAATACAGATTATACTGAAATACTAAATAGTTCAACCGATTGGTCTATACACTATCATTTAAATCCTGCTAGAACTAACATTCTGAGTGTCTGCGATATCAAATTAACAGATGAAATATTGGAAATAGGTTCTGGCTGTGGAGCAATTTCAAGTGGAATTTTAAAGCAATCTGAATATCTCGATTCCGTTGAAATCTCAAGCAAGAGATGCATTATCAATTATGAAAGAAATAAACAGTTCTCTAATTTCAATATATATGTAGCAAACTTTGCTAATTTCAACACAGAAAAAAAATATGACAAAATACTCTTGATTGGAGCATTAAAATATGCAAATCTCTTCTTTCCTAATGAGAGTGAACCCTTCATATGCATGCTTAATAAAGCCAAAAAATTATTAAAAGAAAATGGTGCCTTATATGTTGCTATTGAAAATAGATATGGCATGAAATACTTCTCAGGAGCTGCAGAAGATTACACTGGTAACTATTTTGAAAGCATAGAAGGATATAAAAATAAAACTTCAATAACCTTTTCTAAAAACACATTAGAAAATATAATATTTGCTTCTGGATTTGAACATGTCTTTTTTTACTACCCGTTGCCCGACTATAAATTTGCTGAGGAAATCTATTCAGATGCCTATCTTCCAAAACATCCTTTTAATAATTTGGGGCACTCGCTTGATAAAGATAGATATGTCATGTTTAATGAAAACAAGGCTTTAACTGAAGCATCAAAAGACGGAAACTTCTGTTTCTTTGCGAATTCATTTTTAGTCGAATGCAGGTAAAATATTAATATGAAAACAATATATACAAAAAACACTGTTTCTAGAAAGAAAGAGTTTCAAATAACTACTTCCATATTTATTGATGGGGATAAAACCTATGTATCAAAAAAAGGTATCTTTTCATCTGCTCATATCAATAGAATGAAGACAATGGTTGAAAAGTACAATAAGGTATATCAAGAGTATGTGGATTTACCTTTAAGCTCTTATGATAATGAATTTGTAGTTCCATACATCGACGGTGAATCATTATTAGAATACGCATATAAAGATTTAGATAAAGTCATTTTAATTTATAACAACATGCTTGATTTAAATTCTAAAACACTCGATTTTAAACCTACTGAAGAATTTATAAGCATATTTGGAAAAGTTGACTGTGCTGGAAAATCATTAAGTATATCCAATATTGATTTCATTTTTTCTAACTTAATTATTCAAGACAATAAAAATATTAAAATAATAGACTTAGAATGGATATTTGATTTTCCTGTTCCATTAGACTACATTAAATATAGAGCTTATCTAGAATTATGTAATAAGATACCAGATGTCAACAGAGAAAAAATTCTATCTTTATTACAGATCAATACTAACCTAGATACTTATGAAGAGATGGAAAAAAACTTCCAATCTTATGTGTGCACTAAATCATATAAAGATATTTTAAATAAAGAGGAAAAATACATATTTAATAGCCTTAAATGTGATGAAATAGAACGAGATAGATTAAATTCAATAATTAATAAACAGAATGAGACAGTAAATTCCTTGAATCATGAAATATATGTTTTAAATCAAAGCGAAATTAGTAAAAAAAATGAAATAACTGAACTGAAATCTAACATAGAATCATTGGAAAAAAATAATGATGAATTGAAGGATTCAATCAATCAGTATAAAACTGATTTATCAAACGCAAAAAGAGAGATTGAAAGAATTAAAAGTTCTCCAACCTATCGCTTCTGGATACCTTACTTTAAGGTGCGTGATTTTTTATTGCCTCCTAATTCAAAAAGAAGACTTTACATGAAGCTCTTTTTGAAGTGTTTAAGGCATCCTATATGGTTTTTTAAACATCTATCACCTACCAATCTAAAGAAATTTCATAGATATTCAAAAAGTGAAGGACTGAATAGAACTTTGGAAAGAATAGATATCTATAAAGAAAACAACGATAATGCGACAACTAAAACAAATCTAATTCTTTTTGTTATGAATCAAAGAGAAGACTATTCAAAAATAAAACTGCCTGAATGCTCTGATAATATTGAAGTATCAATCATTATTCCTGTTTACAATCATTTTTCTTACACTTATGGTTGTATTGAATCTATCATTAAACATACAGCAGGAATAGATTATGAAGTGATTATCGCTGATGATTGTTCAACAGACGAAACAAAAAAGATTCACTCATTCATAGATAACATACAAGTAATTAAAACAAAAACAAATTCAGGTTTCTTAGAAAACTGCAATAATGCTGCCTTGCACGCAAAAGGAAAGTATCTCTTATTCTTAAATAACGATACCAACGTGCAGCCAAACTGGCTGAGCTCCTTGTTAGAAACAATAAAAAAGGATAATGTTGGTCTTGTCGGTTCAAAACTAGTATACCCTAACGGACTTTTACAAGAAGCAGGTGGTATTTTATGGAACGATGGATCGGCTTGGAACTACGGAAATAAAAGCGATCCGGAATATTCTGAATATAACTATCGAAAAGAAGCAGATTATATCTCTGGTGCTTCAATAATGATCAGCAAAGAATTATGGACATCAATAGGAGGATTTGATACAAGATATAAACCTGCTTACTGTGAAGATTCTGATCTAGCTTTCGAAGTTAGAAAACATGGATATAAGGTCATCTATGATCCGTTTTCTGTTGTGGTTCATTATGAAGGTATTTCAAATGGTACAAACGTGAACTCTGGCATTAAAAAGTATCAGATAGAAAATTCAAAAAAATTCTTTGAAAAATGGAAAAATGAATTATCTAAACATTATCCAAATGGTAAAAATCTATTTGTAGCACGCGATAGATCTAATGACAAAAACACAGTTTTATTCATCGATCATTATGTGCCACAATTTGATAAGGACGCTGGCTCAAGAACGGTTTTCTTATACATAAAATTACTTGTTGAATTAGGTTACAATGTTAAGTTTATAGGGGACAATTTCTATCGTCATGAACCTTATACCTCTATCCTTCAAAAAATGGGTGTTGAGGTTTTATATGGTCCATATTATGCTCAAAATTATTTGTCGTGGTTATCTGAAAATGGTCAATTTATAGATTACGTTTTTTTCAATAGACCTCACATTACAAAAAAATATATAGATGATGTGATTAAAACATGCAATAGGAGCAAATTCATCTATTATGGTCACGATCTTCATTATGTGAGAGTGGAGAGAGAAGCACTGTTAAAGAATGATAATACTCTGTTAAACGAAGCTAATGAATGGAAGAAAACTGAGTTTAAAATTTTCTCCAAGGTAGATCTTATTCTCTATCCTTCCTATAACGAAGTGAAAATCTTAAAACAGGAATTTCCCAGTTACAACATCATGGTCCTTCAGCCATACGCATATGAGATTGAAGAAAATAAAGAGTATTCTTTTAACAAAAGAAAAGATATCATGTTTGTCGGCGGATTCAGACATGGTCCTAATTATGATGGTATAAAATGGTTCATACAAGACGTATTACCTGAAGTTCTTTCAAAAATTCCAGATCTTGTCCTTCATGTTGTAGGTTCATATCCTCCAGAAGAATTACTGAATATGCAGAGTAAAAACGTCAAGGTCGAAGGCTTTGTCTCTGATGATGATTTAATTAAACTATATGAAGAGGTCAGATTAGTAGTAGTTCCTTTAAGATATGGTGCTGGTATCAAAGGAAAAGTTATCGAAGCGATGAGTCATGGTGTTCCTGTTTTGACAACAACTTGTGGAGCTGAAGGAATAGAGACTGATGCTTTAAAAGTAGATGATACTATGCTTTCTCTGTCTATTTTGTACGATGATGAAAATTGGCTTGCTTTACACAGCAAAAAATCACTGCAATATATCAAAGAATGTTATTCGATAGACTCAGCAAAAAAACAAGTGGTCGATTTCATAAAAGAATTACAAACAAAATAGCTCTTACAGATTCAATCTGTATTTATTTTATAGTGTATAACATTGTATAATAATCATCAATGGAGAGAATTATATGATTATAACAAAAACACCTTTTAGGATGAGTTTCTTTGGTGGTGGTACTGACATACCTGATTTTTTTATGAAACATGGCGGATCAGTCATTTCAACTACTTTTGATAAATATGTCTACATTACTATAAGACATCTTCCTAGATTTTTTACTTATTCAACTGAATTAATATATTCAAAGACAGAAAGAGTGACCTGTATTGATGATATTGAACATCCTCTTGTAAAAAACGCAATGAAGATGATGGATATGCATGAACTCCATATCGCTTATGATGCAGACTTGCCGGCAAGATCTGGCTTAGGAACTTCATCAACTTTTGCTGTAGGTTTAATCAATGCCTTCAACTGTTTAAAAGGAAAGTATCTGTCAAAACAACAACTAGCTGAAAAAGCTATATACCTGGAGCGAACATTATGTAATGAAGCTGGTGGTTGGCAGGATCAGATAGCAGCCTCAGTTGGTGGATTTAACAGGATTGATTTTGATTCAGATGGTTTTCATGTCAATCCAATAATAATATCATCTGAGAGAAAAAAGAAATTAAATGATAATCTTATGCTATATTTTTCTGGTTTCACTCGTTTTTCAGCAGAGATTCAAAAAGAAGCAAAAAAATCTATGAAAAACAACGTAAATTCATTGATAGAAATTAAAAACATTGTCGATGAAGCACAAGACATTTTGACTAATACTTCCAGAGATCTTGATGATTTTGGAAGGCTATTAGATAAAACATGGAGATTAAAACGAAAAACAAGTGAGAATATTACAACAGATTTGATTGATAATATCTATAATCAGGGGCTCAAAGAAGGAGCCTTAGGCGGAAAACTTCTTGGAGCAGGAGGTGGTGGATTCATGCTATTTTATGTGCAACCAGAAAAACAAGAACATTTTTCTAAAGCTATGTCAAACTATATGAGAGTTCCTTTCCATTTTGAAAACAGTGGTACAAGTGTTATATATTACTCTCCAGAAACTTACGAAAAAAGTGAAATGAAAGAACAATTATGAAAGCTGTAATAAATGCTGGCGGAAAAGGAACAAGAATCGCTTCTATAAATAATTCAGTTCCTAAGCCGATGATATGCATACAGGGGAAACCTGTTTTGGAACATATCATCCACAATTTATCCGATAACGGATTTAAAGATATCATAATCACTGTTTCCCATATGGCAGATGTTATTGTGAATCATTTTGGTGATGGATCAGATTTTGGGGTAAGAATCTCTTACTTTTATGAGAAAGAACAGTTGGGCACTGCTGGTGCTCTATTTAAAATCAAAGAGCAATTAACAGAAGATTTTCTGCTCTTGAATTCTGATATTATTTTCGATGTAGATTTTGATAGATTCATTAACTTCCATAAAAGAAAAAAAGGTTTAGCTACCCTTTTTACTCATCCAAATTCTCATCCATACGATTCTAGTTTAATCATCTCTGATGATTCAAATTCAGTAGTTACATGGCTTGCAAAGGAAGATCAAAGACCACCCTATTACAAAAATAGAGTGAATGCAGGTTTACATATAATTTCCCCTTCTCTTTTAGAAAGAAAAATTGATTCAGAAAAAATAGATTTAGACAGGCAGTTATTAAAACCACTTGCTTCTTCTAATCTGCTCTATTCATACGATTCCCCTGAATATGTAAAAGATATGGGAACACCAGAAAGATTCTATTCTGTTAAAAAAGATTTTGAAGATGGTATCATATTCAAAAAAAATTTAAAGAGAAAACAAAAAGCAATTTTTCTAGACAGAGATGGTACTGTAAATGAACATGTGGGTTTTCTCAAAAACATTGACCAATTAAGACTGTTTTCTGATGTGCCTGATGCAATAAAGAAAATTAATAGCTCAGAATATTTAACAATCATTGTTACAAATCAACCTGTAATAGCAAGAGGAGAAGTCACCATCGAAGAACTGAATAATATACACAACAAAATGGAAACTTTATTAGGTTATTCGGGTGCGTACATTGATGGATTATACTATTGTCCACACCATCCTGATAAAGGATTTGAGGGTGAAAGAAAAGAATATAAAATAGAATGTAATTGCAGAAAACCAAAACCAGGCATGTTACTGAAAGCAGCTGATGAATATAATATCGATCTATCTGATTCTTGGATGATTGGAGATTCTAAAAATGATATATTATGTGGAAAAAATGCAGGATGTAAAACTGGTTACATCGGTAAAGAAGCAGATTTTGATTGTACATTAAAAGGTGAATCTCTAAAAGCTATTATAGATAAAATATTATAGGGAGGGAAAATGAATAAAAGAATCATTGAATTGATTGAAAGATATCCATCAGTGGAACCATGTCTTGATTCAATAATCGCAGCATATGAAGCTATTAAAGAGTGCTTTATAAGGAAATCAAAACTACTGCTAGCAGGAAATGGTGGATCAAATAGTGACTGTGAACATATTGTCGGTGAACTTATGAAAGGTTTTGTAAAAAAAAGACCAATGCCTGATGATATTAAAAAGCAACTTCTATGTTTAGATCATGAGAGAGGAGAACTTCTCTCTTCTTCTCTACAGATGGGGCTCCCGGCAATAAATTTAAGCAGTCATAATTCATTAAACACTGCATTTATTAATGATGTAAAAAATGGTGGTTCATTATTTTTTGCACAGCAAGTCTTAGGTTTTGGTAAAGAAGGTGATGTGCTGTTTCTTATATCCACTTCAGGTAATTCGGAAAATCTTATCTATGCAAATATGATTGCAAAGATAAAACATATGAAAACGATTGTCTTAACTGGTAGAGATGGTGGTGTTCTAGCAAAAAGAGGTGATATTTCAATCATTGTTCCAGAAAAGGAAACATATAAAATACAAGAATTACATCTTCCGATTTACCATACACTTTGTTTACTGCTAGAAGATCACTTTTTTCCAGTTTAATGAAAGATATACTGCTGTTTTCTAAAATGCATATAATGAGTTATTAGCAATGACTCAGCTATAGATTTAAATGACAATTATCCACTAAATAGGAAGGGAAAAAATTATGGGATTATGATGTCACCACTTCAATTTTCCAGACAATTCCACTGAGATATCTTTTATCAGCATCATCATTTTTTGGTTTATGAACATCATTAAATTCGATAATAATCTCATTTAATGTTGGATAATATTCACTACGAAAAGAAGAAATGTTTATATTCAATTCAAACCCTCTTGTTTTCGAAATATCCTCTTTACAAACACGAGATGATCCAATGTATATAGAAACTTCACTTACTTCCTTAAATGTTTCAGGAGAATAGCCTGATATCAAAAGATAACTGCTATTTTTTGGGAATAACATTTTCACCATTCCTCTTTTATTTATCCATCTAAAATTTTCATCTTTTTGTTGAGGGTAGAAACCATTCGAAAAAAGAAAATCATTTTTGCTTCCATAGTCAAAACTTACCGATTTTCCTGGAAAAGATAGAATTGAAAACACCGTTGTAGTCGTCACCAAAATTAATAAAATCCAGCAAGCAGCATATTTATTAAATATAGTAAAAAAACTGTCAACCCTGTTCTTGATTTTTGAATTTATTGTATGGAATTTTTCACGATTATTATCTGTCATTAACAGTTTATCAAACAGTTTGATTTTTTTTAATTTCAAGCATGGAGTTTCAATAAATCTGTTCATTAAATAACTGAGTGGAAAGATGACAAGTATTGTTAAGAACATGTTTAAATGAGGTTCCATTTCCCCTTTGAAGAGTGAAACAAAAATCTGTTGAATCAAAAATCCTAATATATAAATACCATAAGAGATATCTCCAAGTTTCGAGATATTAGGGAGTTTGACTCTGTGAGAATAGCAAATAAATAGTAAACAATATCCTCCAAAAATACAGATAGAAAGAGAGTACTGTTTCATATAAAATCCAAAAACCAACAGACAGAATGAAATAACAAAAGCTGTCCAAGAAAAACAAATTTTATCCCTGTATAAATAAGCAACGCATCCAAAGAAAAAACACATATTCAGTTCTAAATATTGATATAAATTAATATTTAAAAAAGAAGAATTATTAAAAAATAGTATATCCCTAAACATATATGAAAGTAGAAATAAAAAGAATACACCTAAGGGTATTTCTCTTTTCTTCAGCATTCCTAATACACCTAATAATGCTATTGATAAATAACATATGAATTCATATCTCAAAGTCCATAGTGATCCATTGACAGAAATTAAATTTTGATTATCAAAAACTCCCGGTAATGTATCAACAAATCTTAGATAACAATTAGAAAAATACTTGTATGTATCAGTTGAGGAAAAATACTCTTCAAATGATAGGGAGGAAAATATAGGACCGATGATAAAAATAGTAATAAAAATTACAACAATCAAGGCAGGAAACAATCTGAGAATTCTTGCTTTAAGAAAAGTAATTGCATTATCATTTCTCAAATAGCTCTGTGTAAGCAAAAAGCCTCCCAATATAAAAAATACTAATACAGATATGTTTCCAAAAGAAAATTGTCCAAAAGTGAGAGCCATCATCATCTCACCATTGTTGTGACCAGTTGAAATTGGAAATGAATGAGAATATATGACAAGTAAAGCAAAAATTAATTTGATAAATAGAATATTTGAATTTCTTTCTTCCATAGATCCTTTAATTGCTTCCATTATGATAGACCACTTCTATAGTTCCTTTCTTTATTCACTAGTTTTATACTTTATAATCATCAATTGGCTCTATTTATTAGACAACTTTGCAATTATTGATTGAGTTAGATTTTGCCCTATCTCATTCATAAAAAAATCAATAGATTTCCTCTGCGTGTAATCAATTAAATCGCTAATGAAATAAACTACACAATAGCTGAACCATCTTTATTAACAGCTGTTCCATCTTTATAATATTTAATTATTCCATCTTCTAAACAGTAGATAGCAATATTATGTTTTTGGTATTCTGATAACATTGTTGGGTCATCTATGCCTGCAGGGAATGAAACTCCAGTATAATTACAATCATTATATTCAACAAGAAAATATGTCTTCGAACTATCTAGACCTAAAGATGTACCTAGTTCACTTGAAGGAGATAATGGGGTCATGTAATTATACATATACGGTTTATATGCATAATCTTTGTCTGTGTCTATCTTTGGCATTGGAACTCCCCATTCCATTTGACCCATGCCTCTATTGGTTTCGTCCAAAGAAGCATAAGTTGTAGACGAGTATCCACATAGATAAATATCTTTATTAAAATACATAATTATTTCAGCAGCAACAGCGCCATCTATCTCAATAAATGAATAGCCTTCTTGCTTCAACGTATCAAAGATCTGATTTCTTTCAGTACATGTAGATGTTGGCCAACCTGGGTGCGGTTTATAGTAATAATCAAATTCGTCCCCATAGAAATCCATAGTAGCTTTCATATAGCTATATAAACTATTCTGTTCACCTGTCCATGACCTCCCAAGGAAAACCATAATTTTTTTATTGTTCTCACGTGATATATTGAAATCATCATTATCATAGTGGAACAATATTTTAAATTTTTCTTCTTGTTCATCATTGAGCGCATCAAGAAGATTATTAGCAGAAATATTATTTACTAATTTAGGATTATTGACAATTGAATTGGCAAAATCCGTGTCTTTTGCAGTTATAGCTGAAAGATTTTCACCAGTACGGAATCTATTAACCCACCATTCACAATTAGAGAATAAATTCAAAGCTGTATACATATGGTTTGCAAAAAAGAAACATGGATAATTAATAGTTGATCCAGAGCTATAATTACATAAATATAAATTTTTCTTTATATACTCGAGATCAAATTCACCTTTTTCCCATATATAATCCCTAACTGCCTTTAAACTATCATATAATTTTTTGTGCTGTTGAGATGGATTATCAACAGCGTACTCTCCAACCAAAATGTCAGCAGATTCTCTTCCGTCACTGAGCATGATTATATTGTATTGCCACTCATAAATTCTATTAGCCACAAAAAATTTATAGATCATATCTGAACTCAAATCAGTAACATAAAAAGAAATCTTAGAATCAGGATTGATATCATATAAATCTTTAATATAGTCATTCATTAATTCTACAGCGACAGAATAATGATTCTGTATAGCTTTTGATCTTGCTACATTGGGTAATGGACGAATGTTATACTGAAGATTGTCCCAATTAAAAGCAGCCGATCTTTCTAAATAGACATAGGTAGGAATGTTTCCATTATCTGTAATAGTATGAGCTTTAAGCGCAAAAATTGTTGTGGGATAAGTAGCGCTTAAAAAGGCAACATTATAGTGTTGTGCATATATTCCGAAATTAGGCATTATCACCTTTTTTGTATCAGTGCCTTTAACAAGCTCTATATAAGATTTTTTATATTTACCATGCGCCCCTATTTCTATATGAACTTTTTTATTGTCTTTAATCTGATCTAACTGCAAAACACCATCGACCTTAAACGGACTCTCATCATTCATCTCGATGTGATAGTTTAGATAATCAAATTCATTTGACACTCTCTCAGAAGATACATAGACATCTCCCTGATTATTGTTCGAATCAAAATGAACTACAGGCAAATAAGAATTTGTAAATACATTTTCACCAAAAACAATATCATTGTCACTATAAGTGTATTGATTGATAACCACGATATTAGATAAGAGATCGCCATAGTAAACTTTTGATAAAGCTCTGCAATTAAAAAATGCTTTATCCTTAATCTCCTTGATGCTTGAAGGTAAGTAGACGGTAGCTAAATTCTCCATGTCAGCAAAAGCATGTTCCTTAATCTCAGTTACAGGAATGTCGTTATAATCTTTTGGAACTGTTAATGTTTGTACACTTTTATCACCGATATAATCTATACAAAATTCTTTTTTTCCATCGATCAATGTAAATTCAAAACCATTCTGCTTAGCATATACATCTTCAATTACGGAAGAATTTGAAGAAGTTGAACCTATATCCGACGATGTACTAATATCTGGTTTTGAACAACTAGTGAAGAATAAAGGTAATAGTATACCTAAAATAAAAAAATGCTTAGTTTTTTTCATTGTTTCATTGCACCTCTCAATCTTAAATATATACATAATTCTTTTAAATGCAAATTTTTTGAATGATTAAAGGAAAAAATCCAAATATTTAACCGGTTTATAGATATTTGCTTCTTTCATAGACAATAAATTCACATTATATATACAATAAATAAATTCAATTCATCATATGCACAGGGTAGTATTGTATCTCAAACATTATGTTGTCATATCTAATTGATCATACAATTAATTTTTAGTTGATTTGCACCTATACTTGTGATATTCTTTATCTGCCTTTATACGATTTTTCTCGTGTTTAGTGCTGAAGGGAGTATCAAATGAAGAAAGAAATTCATCCCAAGTATTACAGATGTAAGGTTACCTGCATGACCTGTGGAACAACATTTGAAACAGGTTCAACTGTTCCTGAAATCAAAGTAGATACTTGTTCAAAATGCCACTCTTTCTACACTGGTAAACTTAATCTCTCTGCTGATACAGGTAGAGTTGCTAAGTTCAGAAAGAAAGCTGCACTTAAGAAATAAACTTAAGGAATAAACGACTGCACCTACAGGTGCAGTTTTTTTATTTTCTCAATAAAGATTAATAAATATTTGATGTGATAGAATTAATATGTGCATGAAAAGAAGACATTATCTTTCTATGATACATATTCTGAAGTAAAAGAATCTCTATGCTTTCAAGACAGTGAAGAGATTTTCTCTTTGGATGAAAAGAAAGTGCATCAGCTGCTGACTGATCAACCTATCAGCTATAGCAAACCATATTTACCATATTTTTCATGTGTATTTATTATCGATAAAGATAGTACTATTCCACTATTTTTTTGTAAGACAGTAAATCTTTTGATCAACAATAAAAAATATATAAGAAGCAAAGAAGATTCTCTTTTAGTTAATCCTTTGGCAATAGAAACTTTATCTTCTCTGCATGTGGATCTATCATTTATCAGAACAACAGAGGATAAATCGGAGATTGTCTTTAAAATAATATCATCTTTAAAAGTGATGGATTTAGAGAAGAGAATAAATGTCAAATTCGGTTTAAAATTTTTTAAAGATAATATCGAGTACTCCTGTGCAAACTACTTCTTTTTAAAAACCATTATTGA
>JALEUS010000058.1 GCA_022780765.1 Bacilli bacterium
CATATTAAACCTCTATAAATGTCATACTAAACATTGTTCAGTTTTCAATATTTTTTCTTCTTTTAAAAAAATATGTTTTTAAATTGATATAAACTCTCTATATTATTAATAAAGAGGAAGTATACATATGGAATTTGAACAGATTGTTGAAGAATTTAAAAGAATAGAAGAAGTGAAAGCTATTGTTTTAGGTGGATCAAGAGCAAAGAACACAAACGATGAGAAATCTGATTACGATGTCTACATTTACTATGATTCACCTGTGAGCAAAGAGAAAAGAGAAGAGATCTTAAAGAAATACTGTAAACACATGGAGATTGCAGTCAACTATTTTGAAGAGGAAGATGATTGCATCATGAACAATGATGTCGCTATCGAACTCATCTATCGTCAATTCGATACATTTGAAAAATCTATAATGGATCTGATTTCTGACTGCTTTGGCTCCTTAGGATATAGCACATGTTTTTTGGATAATGTTGTCACTTCAAAATTGATATATGACAGAGATGGTAAATTTGAAAGACTTCAAAAACAAGTGTATTATCCAAAAGAACTTCAAAGAAATATTATAAGGAAGAACATGGACATGCTCAGCGGAGTTATGGCTTCATACGATCTGCAGATAAAGAAAGCTATCTCACGAGGTGATAAGATCTCTATTAATCATCGTATAGCAGCCTATCTTGCTTCTTATTTCGATATCATATTTGCAGTGAATCTTGTCTTTCATCCCGGTGAGAAGAGACTTATTCAGATGGTAAATGAAAAATGCAAGATCATTCCAGAAGATTTTGAAAAGAACATTGAACTTCTTTTAAATCAAAAAGACATAGAGAATACATTGAAAGATATGTACGAGAAGATAAAAAAGATTGTCAACATCTGATATCTAGTATCTTTTTAATCTCATTTAAAACAGGTATCTCTTTTCTTGCGACAAGATAAGAGATATCTTTTTTGTTTAGAAAAGAAGAGTATTCTTTATAAAGGTCATCAACAGACATGAAGGATACCTCATTTATAAAGTTATCACCTAGGGAGACGAGATGTTTACCGACGTATTTACCTTTTTTTAGCAAGAAATAATGTTGTATATTCTTTCTCTTTAAAAGATTATAGTGATCTGTCACTATTCCTATATAGGAGATGATTTCACTTTCATAGCCTGTCTCTTCTCTTATCTCTCTTTTAATAGCATCATTCATGTTCTCACCATCATCGATTCCACCGCCTGAGCTCTCTATGTATGTTAGTTTTCCAAACATATCATCTCTTGAGATCTTTAAGATTGAGAGTTTATTATTCTCATCTAAAAGAAAACCTCTTGCTATCTGTCTCTCTTTGTATGGCTCATTACTGATAATAGGATAGACATCATCGATAAAATGAAGGTTGATCATAACTGACTCTTTGATTCTTCCTTGATGAGATAAGAGATGATATCATCTGTGCAGATTGATATCTCATCTATCACTTTTTGATATCTTCCTGTGTACCAAGGATCTTCTATGTCATCTATGTTTTTTGAAAAACAGCTTATCTTCATGCACTTGTTTTTATCAGCTTTATAATTTGAAAAAAGAATTCTCTCATTGGATTTGTCCATGTAGAACAGAAGGAAAGAGGAATCTATGTCTTCTTGTGTCAATTTTCTAGCTTCGTGTTTTGAAAAACTTATGCCATTATTCTTTAAACATGTTTTCATCGGAGGATAGATATCGTTTGATATCTCCTCATCTGATAGAGCAAATGAAACAGAATAGAAATCCAAATTCGATTCTCTCGCTTTTAAATTGAAGATGATCTCACTTGCTGGTGACCTGCAGATGTTTCCGTGACATACAAATATTATTTTTTTCATACTGCAATATTATATTAGAAGAGGACATGTTTCTTCTAGCTTATGTTTGATTATCTATATTATGTTCATCTATAATTACATATGTCTGAGAGGAATAATTATGATCACTGATTCTTTTGATAAAAACAGCGAATCTGTCATCTCTCTATCTGATTTTTATGACAAGAGCGATGTTCAAGTAAAGAAGTGTTTGATCATCTTTTCAAAGGTGATATATAAAGAATTGAAAAGAAGATTCAGAGTAAAAAAGATAGCTTGTATAAAATCCTGCAGAGAAGATATTCCTGTATACTGTTTCTTATACAGAAAAGAGAGGATCGCTTTTTATCTTTCAAACATAGGATCTACCTCAGCTGCAACTGAGATGAATGAGGTTAATTACATGATAGGAGCTACCTCTTTTATCATGTTCGGTTCATGTGGAAGCTTAGATTCAAACAAGACAAAAAACAGATTTATAATTCCCTCTTCTGCTTATAGAGATGAAGGTCTTTCCTATCATTACATGGAAAACTCTGATTACATCGAGATAAAAAACTGCAAGCAGGTGAGTTTAATATTTGAAAAATATAAGATACCTTACGTCGTAGGCAAAGTCTGGACAACCGATGCTTTTTTAAGAGAGACAAAAAATCAGGTAAAACTGAGAAAGAAAGAAGGATGTATCGCTGTAGAGATGGAGCTTGCTGGTGTTCAAGCAGTAGCTGATTATTATAACTTTCAACTTTTTAATTTTCTGCAGGCGGGTGATGTTATTGAAGATGATGATTACAGCAATGAGAGATTATCAAACGCTAATCACGATCTGATTAAACTCAATATCGCTCTGCTTATAGCTGAGAACATCTGAATCAAAATAATTAACTATTCTTTTCATCTATATTAAAATGAACATTGTTCACATTGATTTCTATGAATTGTAAAGTCACATCTAAAGAAGAGCTCATCAGAAGATCGAAAGAGATAGTTAAAGAGGAAGGCATAGTCTTTTTGAACATGAGAAAACTAGCTTTAAAGTGCAGTATATCTTTGGGAACTATTTACAATTACTTCTCTTCTAAAGAGGAACTGATCTCTTCTACCATTCAAGATATCTTTAAAGAGACGATGGAAGAATCTCTCTTCTGTTTTAAGAAGACATCATTTAT
>JALEUS010000061.1 GCA_022780765.1 Bacilli bacterium
ACGGTTCAACAGTTTAGAAACAACAGTTTTGTAAATGACAAACGGCCGAAAGTTTTCTGCATCTGAATTCAAAAAAGTTAGGTCTATTTTTGCATTGGATTGAGAATATAGAAACGAAAAGTAATGTGGATTATCGACAAAAAACGAAACATAAGCAATGCCCATATTTTTTAAAAGATCTGGAGTGTTTTCATAATTGAGGATAACCTGATCTAGCATTTGCGAAAATTGATCTGTAATATGTTGTTGCATAGCATTCAATAATTCTTCTTTACTCTGAAAGTGGCTATATGGAGCGGCATGGCTTACACCACAGGCAGCAGCTACTTTACGAAGAGAAAAGGAATATAATCCTTCATAATTAACAATTTCAATTCCTTTTTCAATCAGGGCGTTTCTTAAATCCTTATGATGATATTGCTTTTTAGGCATAACTGTACCTTAAAAAATCTTTACACTGTCTACATTATATCTTTTTATCTTTACACTGTAAAGTTTATGGTGAAATATGTGATAATTATTTTTTATATGAAATTAAATAGTCAGTAGAATGAAATTTCTAGTCGTTCAAATACTATAACATGAAATATAAAATTACATTTGAAGGCGATAATGAAATATCATAAGTTGAGATAGTGTATGCATTTTAAAACGAATTGAATCATGTGATTGGAATAACACAGGGAATAATTAATTTAAAACAGATAGTAAAACATCTTATCTACATCTTAACAAGTATTGTGTTTGAAATAATTGTTATTTTTTAGATAATATTTCAGATAGAAACTACTAATATCATTTTAAAATTCTTTTGACAATATTCTGAGTGAGAAATACTTGTTCCATGATGTTTGTCTCTCATTTTTTTAAGAGAAAAGTCATCTGTAAATGAAAACTCATATTCTCATTTAAAGATAGTAAAAATCATATATTCATTAACTATGAGTTGAGATTTATTCGTTTTTAATCACAAAAGAAGATGGCGAAGCTGTCTTTCTTATTTTAGATTTAAACATTATTTAAAACTTGATCAGTGTGATAGTTCATCTCTTCATTTAAACACAGTTTTCTTTATCAATATTTTTATACACTTTTCTATTGTCTATTCATACATTACATCGGTATAGAATAAATAATAGATGACTTATATGAAAACTGTCTATATCATTTTATTTCTCGATAAGAAAGATTCAATTCTGTTTAAAGATTCTTTCAATTCATCCAATGAATAAGCATATGATAGACGGAGATATCCTTCTCCGTGTTCTCCAAATGCAGTTCCAGGAATTATGACAACTTTTGCTTCATTCATGAGTTTTAAAGCAAACTGTTCAGATGAGTAACCAAATTTCGAGATGTTGATAAAACAGTAGAAGGCTCCTTTTGGATCGTAGCAAGGAATCTTCATTTCTTTTAATCTTGAGATGACGTACTCTTTTCTTTTAAAGTACTCTCTTTTCATCATCTCTATATTTTCATCGCCATTTTTTAAAGCTTCAATTCCTGCGTACTGAGATGTTGTCGAAGCAGACATCACTGCGTACTGATGAATTTTTTTCATTTGAGATATTATTTTTTCAGGCCCACATATGTAACCAAGACGCCAGCCTGTCATCGAATAAGATTTAGAAAAACCATTTATTAAAAGTGTTCTCTCTTTCATCGATGGTAAAGAAGCTATCGTAAAGTGCTTGTTTTGATAAGTGAGTTCTGAGTATATTTCGTCTGTGACTACTAGTATGTCGTGTTTTATACATAAGTCAGCAATGGGTTTCAAATCCTCTTCATCCATGATGGCGCCAGTAGGATTATTAGGATAATTTATCAGCAATATCTTTGTTTTATCTGTTATGAGTTTTTCAAGTTTGTCAGCTTTGATCTTAAACTCTTCTTCTTCTTTAAGAATGTATTTGACTCCTTTTGCACCACTTAAGATAGCACTAGGCTCGTAGGACACGTAACCTGGATCGGTAAAAATTATCTCATCTCCTTGTTCAAGACATGTCCTGTAACATAGATCGACAGCTTCTGAAGCACCTACTGTAACGATCACTTCATCTGGAGTGTAGTTGACGTTGTGTCTTGTTTTTAACCAGGAGCATATTTCCTCTCTTAAGGGAAGCATTCCTGCATTAGAAGTGTAGAAAGTCTTCTTTTGTTCTATTGAATCAATACCAGCTTTTGAGATGTGTTCAGGAGTAGGAAAATCAGGTTCTCCTACGCTGAGTGCTACAACATCTTTGATGTTTTTACTCATCTCGAAAAAACGTCTGATTCCAGAAGGTTTCATCTCTTTTACTCTCTTATTAACAAAGTCTCTCATATACAGTGTATCCTTTCTAGACTAACAAAAAATAGATAAAAAAAGATGCTATAAATAATTTAAAAAGCATCATCGACAATAAATATGAATTTATATTGTGGAACATCTATAAATCCGGATACAATTTTATCACATAACTTGATTATCACAGTATTTTTTATTTTTGTCTTGAGATTACTAGATGAGTTTTATATACTTAAACGGCTTGTATTATCCACTGTTTTAAAAGTTGTAATTTGTAGATTCATATGGAGGTGGATTATGAGCAAATTGGTCGATACTAAAAAGATAGGTGAAGGAATTAAAAAGTTGAGGATACAAAGAAACCTAACTCAGGAGTTTTTAGCTTCCTCTGTCGGTTACTCAACTAGAAGTATTCGCCGAATCGAAACACAGGGTACTGACAGTATCAACGTAGTAAATACTTTCGCTGAATTCTTTGGAGTATCTGCTTTGGACATCCTCGATGGATGTCTTTTTTTTATAAAAATAGTTTTACATTCTCTTCTATTTAAAAGAACTTTTCAAATAAAAAAAAGCATTGACAGCCTTCGCCATACATTACTTACCCTAATCTGTTATTCACGCACGTTCACGCCAGGCTGAGCTATAAAGAGCTACTTTATAACTTCTGGAATGGGTATCTCTACCGGACAACGGGAAGGACTAGATTACCTTCCAACTTTCAGTGAGCTTCAGCATCTTAGATATTAGCTACGGCATTCACCTACTTATACCTACTCAACAGTTATAGGATGTCTCCACCCATCAAGCCGCACGCTTCCTTTGAGAACGGTGATTTCAGGTTCTCAGGCTGAAATCATCACGTGGGATGCATCGCTGCAGAGCCTCTTGTCGCGCCTGTTGCAGTAGTCGTTTACATCGAAGAGCGTAATGCACCATCAACCGAAGCGGTATATTGTTTTCAGATCTGCCTTGACATATGCAGATCTTAATATACCGGAAACCTGTATATCTCTAGACAGGTCTTGACTCTGATACAGTATCCCACATCATCATCTTTATCGGTTGTGTCCCAGCCATCAGCAAGATGTCTTCACTGGGTTTCAATGCTCTATCATTTTAGTATATTGTTTCTCTTTGTGTGAGGACATATTATGTCCTCTGTTTTTTTTGATGAAAGATTTAGAAAACAGATTGTATTTTTAAAATAGAAAACATACAGATATATTTTCAATCAAATATAATAATATTTGTAATATTTTCATATTTATATAAGATACAAATTATATTATAAGTCGTATTTATTGTTAGTTTTTATATTAAATAATCTATGTATAATTATAAAAATTGTTTTATTCAGTTAAAAAAACATTTCTTTTCTTGAATTTTATAAATAATATATATGTACAACCTGTTAAAGGAGGAATTTTTATGAAAGAGAAAATCGATAATTTAACTTTGAAGGAGAAAGCTGCTCTTCTTGTTGGTCATAGCACAATGGCTACATTGCCTATAAAGGAGAAGGGAGTTAAGTCAGTTCATCTTTCCGATGGACCAAACGGAGTGAGAAAAACAAAGAAGACGAAGAATGCTTTAAATAGCATTTCAAAGACGATGCCATCAACCTGTTTTCCAGTCGGAGTAACTCTCTGTTCGACCTGGAATCTTCCTCTCATTGAAAAGATGGGACAGGCGTTAGCTAAAGAGTGCATCAACTATGATGTCAATGTTCTTTTAGGACCTGCTATCAATATTCAGAGAAATCCTCTCTGCGGAAGAAACTTTGAATATCTCAGCGAAGATCCCTACCTTGCAGGTATGATGGGTGCAAATCTTGTCAAAGGTATTCAGTCACTGAATGTCGGAGCATGCATAAAGCATTATGCTTGCAACAACAATGAGACGTATCGTTTTGTAGGAGATTCGATTCTCGATAAAAGAGCACTCCATGAGATATACTTAAAACCTTTTGAAATCGCTGTAAGAGAAGCCTCTCCTTGCTGTGTTATGACAGCATATAACAGAGTCAACGGCGTCTTTGCTAGCGAAAACAAATATCTGCTTGATGATAGGCTTCGAAGAACATGGAAATTCGATGGTCTTGTGATGACAGACTGGGGTGGAATTGTTCATCGCGATGAAGCACTAAATAACGGATGCGATCTTGAGATGCCTGGTATGAACGATTACAACATCAAGTTAATCTATGATGCTGTAAAAGAAGGGAAGGTATCAGAAGACACCTTGGATAAGTCTGTAAGAAGAATACTTAAGGTGAGAGAGAAGACCGATATCAAAGAGATAAAAAGCTGTGATTTTGATGAGAATTACAGATTGGCTTTAAATATTGCTTGTGAAGGTGCAGTCTTATTGAAGAATGATAAATCTATCTTACCTCTTCAAAAGGATAAGAAGTATCTTGTCGTCGGTGGATTATTCAAGAGCATGAGATATCAGGGAAGCGGATCATCTTTATTGAATCCTGCTATCATCAAAGATCATATCTCCGCTTTTAATGATAACGCAGTAGATTATGAATTCATCCTGGGTTACGATGAAAACAAGAACGATATAGATGAGAATCTTGAAAATGAAGCCTTTAAAAAAGCTGAAAAGTATGATGACATCATCATCTTTGCTGGATTAAATGATTATGTTGAATCAGAAGGTTTTGATAGAGATAACATGTCTTTGCCTGACAATCAGCTCTCTCTTATTGAAAAGCTTGCTACAGATGGTAAACACATTGTCATCGTCCTCTTTACTGGTTCACCTGTTGAGCTTCCCTTCTATGATAAAGTCGACTCCATATTGAATATGATGCTTCCAGGTGAAGCAGGAGGAGAAGCTACCTATAAGCTTCTTTTTGGAGAGGTATCACCTTGTGGAAAACTTTCTCAGACCTGGCCTTATAAATATGAGGATTTTCCTTTCTTCAAGGAGTTTACTTCAAGTCCAAACGAGCTTTACAAGGAGTCTATCTTCGTCGGTTATCGCTATTATTCATCCTGTAAAAAAGAAGTCAGATTTCCTTTCGGTTATGGTCTTTCCTACAATGAGTTTGAATACTCTAACATGACAGTAAACAGAATTAAGAAAGATATAAAAGTAACCTTTGATTTACAAAACAAAGGTAAGGTTGATGGAAAAGAGGTCGTCCAGCTCTACGTAGGTAAAAGAGAATCAGCTGTTGTCAGACCTGCTTTGGAGCTGAAAGCATTCACGAAGGTAGAACTGAAAGCAGGTGAGAAGAAAACAGTGAATCTCAGCTTGTCAGAAGACTATTTAAAAGTGTTTGTCGGTGATGATTTTGCCTTAGAGAACGGAGAATATCAGCTTTATGTCGGCTCCTCTTCAGAGGATATCAGACTTCTTTCATCTGTTTTTGTCAAAGGAGATGTTTTAAAACAGAGCAAATACGATAAGGTCTACTTATCATTTTTGCATGGAAATGGTGTGAAAGAAGAAGACTTTGAAGAGATCGTAGGTAAAAAGATTGTCAGGTACATCAGAGGACAGAGACCTTACACTTTAGAAACCCCTATCGATGAATTTGATACCTTCTTTGGAAAAATATTTAAAAAGTTTGTCTACAAAGTAGGAGCAAAACAATATAAAAAAGCAGAGAAGATAAAAGATCCTCTTGAAAGGGAAAGAGAGAAAAAAGCTGGTCTTTTCATAATGAAATTGATGCCTAAAAACTCTCTTAGATCTATGTCCTTCTCTTCAAGTGGAAAATTCTCCTACTCATTGGCTTGTGGAGTGCTCGACTTAGTCAATGGTCATTTCTTCTCTGGAATAAGAAAGATGTTTAAAAAGTACAAGATAAAAGAAGAGAAGAAAAAGTAAATCTGTTATTTCTTAATCAGGATAAAATCAAATGGTTGAAGATCATCTTTTTGTAAAAGAGTAGATAAAGGATGCGTAGTATGCTTCAGAACTGTTCCTGTCAGGATAGTATTTGCTTACGACAGTAGCTTTGTATTTGTCATTGTCTTTTTCAAAAGAGAAAGCGTATATCTCAAACTTTTTACCTGTTAAACCAACAGCTGAGGAAGCAGAAACTATGTTGCATAAGGTGGTCTTCTTCTCTTCAAGGCTGTACTTAGCAAAGTAGAATTTCTCTTCTGATGCTCCGTCGACCTTGTTTGTTAAAAAGCAGTTGACTGTTTTTTCATCTTTTGTTCCAAAGCACATGTAAAGATCATCATACATCGATACTGTACTGACTTTTAAAAATCCTTCTTCACATATTTCATCTTTGAATCTGCTGGTGATATCATTAACGCTGGAGAAGCTGATGAATGATGATACACTGCTGAGGAGTTGAAGATAGCTATTTTCATCGTAGCCTTCTTGATAAGAAGCGATAGGAGCAGTATTTTCAAGATCGAAGGTGTTGCCTATAATTGGATGAGTGTATTGTTTACAGCTTGCTAGAAGCATAGGAACAACAAAAATAATTTTATATAAATTTTTCAAAATCTCTTTCCTTTCATAGCTTTATTATACAGATAATTTATATCCTCATTTAGTATAATATGCTTTTTTGGGGGCTTTTATTTTGTAATATTATTTTAAGAGGGAGATATTTTAGAAATGTGTTATCTTTTATAGATACTGCAAAGGAAGATAATACCAAAGTGATAAAAGATCTGTTTATTAAGGAGTTTTCTTCATCATGCAATATCCAAAAGACCATCTTACTTAAGGATTTTTCTAAAGTGTGTTTAGTCTTTGCAAACTGCATCTTGAAAGGAGAGAATTACTGTCTTAATCATCGAGAGGTATATCTTATTCTATAGAAGATATTAAAAAGCGATATTTTAGTCTTTTCTTCACCGGTGATAGTCATGTCTCTCCTCTCAGCTATGAAGATGTTTTTTAGATCATCTTGTCTACATGTTTTTGGACCGTAGATTAGAAGATAATTTTTCTAAAGTCGGTCTTGTCATCTATAAAGCTTTTGATGCTATGATGAAAGACACAGTTAAAATTCTTAAAAACAACATGGAAAGCTGGGTAGTTAAGAAGGTTTTTTCTTTTGAAGTAACCACTTTGAAGATGAAAAGGAATTGTTCTGATTATAAAAGGAAAGATAAAGATGAAAAAAGGTAAAAAAATAGCTTTGAAGATGAGAATAATCTTCAATATCTTCCGTTTGAATCAGTTGAATTTATAAAATAAGATAGAATATGATCACTGGGAAGAAAGAGGATGGTTAAATAAGGAAAGACCTTATAAGCAGAAGGAGAAAAAGATGATAAATACGATAATCAAAAGATTTGATGATCTTTCTACACTAGAACTGTATCGGATTTTGCAGGCAAGAGAAGATGTTTTTATTTTAGAGCAGAACTGCATTTACAAGGATTTAGATGATATCGATTTAAATGCTACTCACTTTTATTTAGAAGAGAACAAGAAGATATTGGCTTATTTAAGAACATATCAGAAAGATGATAAAACCATGATGATAGGAAGAGTCTTAACTTCAAGTAGAGGTTGTGGATACGGTCTTAAGCTTTTAAATACTGCGATTGAGTATTTAAAAGAGAGAGGAAAGAGAAACTTCTTTTTAAACTCTCAGTCATACGCTATCGGTTTTTATCAGAAAGCTGGTTTTCAAGTGTGTTCAAGCGAGTATATTTTGGATTCGATAAAGCAT
>JALEUS010000080.1 GCA_022780765.1 Bacilli bacterium
TTTTTTTGTGGAAAAATCCTTCCGTTTTAAAAGAGATATTCCTTCTCTCTCTCATGCTCTATATTTTTAAAACATAAGAGCAATACCGTGTATTTTGATTTAAAAAAACACCTTAATTTCTTCTGCTTTTAGCGTTTTTATATTGAACAAATTGTATAAAATTGTTAAAATTAAAAGTGGTAAAAATATGATAATTGATAATAAAAGCAGAGCAGATAAAAGTACTCTTGTATCTACTGAAGAATTATTGATAAACGCTGGAGTCATCGCTTCTTCTGTTTATGGAGTTGTTGGTCTACTCGATAGTAAGATCAACTACAGTGATGATATCTCTCTGGATGATATATTGAAGAAAGAAGAGTTTTCTTCAGGGATAAAAGTTAAGAAAGTGAAGGACAGATATGAGTTTTTTATCTCTGTTGTCCTCTCCAGGAATGTGAAAATATCTGAAGTTTTATATGAGATCAGCAAACAGGTTAAACACAATCTCACAAAGAGATTCAATATTAAAATTAAAGCTGTCAACGTTGTCGTTTCTGCAGTGAAATGATTTTTAATGAGGTGAAAAATGGTAAAAATCGATGGTGTAATATTTAAAAGGATGATAATCTCAGGAGCTAATAATTTATATAATACCTATCCTGAGATAGATAATTTAAATGTCTTTCCTGTTCCTGATGGAGACACAGGAACAAATATGAATCTGACCATGTCTTCCGGCGTTCAGGAAGTTTTCAATAAGACAGAGAGCTCTCTTAGTAAGGTGGCAAGCGATTTTGCTTTAGGTCTTTTCTCATCTGGCAGAGGAAACTCAGGAGTTATTTTATCTGCTATTTTTAAAGGTTTTGCCGAAGCTTTAAAAGGAAAAGATTCGACCGATGCTCTTGGTTTTGCCGATGCTTTTGTCATGGGAAGAAAAGTCGCTTACAATTCTGTCATCACTCCTGTTGAAGGAACAATTTTAACTGTCATAAGAGAAGCAAGCCAAGCTTTATACGATCAGGTAAAACCTAACATGGCGATCGACAAGTGCATGGATATTCTCTACGATGAGGCGATGAAATCCTTAGCAAGAACACCTGATTTATTACCTGTTTTAAAAGAGGTGGGAGTTGTTGATTCTGGAGGAGCTGGTCTATGCAAGATCCTTGAAGGATTTAAAAAAGCTCTCCACAATGACATAGTCGAGAAGAATATGCCTACTGTAGTGACTTCTTCTACTCCTTACACCAGCGCTAAACCTGTTGTTGAAGAGGTTGGAAATGTGCAGGCTAAGTTTGCACATAAGGAGTTTGGTTACTGCACGCAGTTCTTGCTAAATCTTGCTGATGCTAACAATCTTCCAAAAGATAAGAAACTCTTTAATGAGAAGAGATTTAAAGCTGTTTTAGAGTCTCATGGTAATTCTATTGTCTACTCTAAAAATGATTCTCTTGTCAAGATTCATATACACACTTTAAAACCAGGAGATATACTCACTTACGCTCAGCAGTTTGGAGAGTTCAAGACAATTAAAGTCGACAACATGTCAGAGCAGCATGAAGAGCTTCTCTTAGATGATAAGAATGAAAGAGAGCAGGCTGGCTTATCTTCAAATGAAGGAATGATCGATGTTAAAACATCAGCTGCCCCAACCGTAATTAAAAAGCCAAAGGTGAAAAAAGATATAGGAATAGTAGCTGTGTCTGTAGGAAAAGGAATAAACGAACTTTTCTCTTCTCTTCTTGTCGATTATATAGTGTCTGGTGGACAGTCGATGAATCCATCTACAGGTGATATTGTAAACGCCTTAAAGGCTATCGACTGTAAGAATGTCATCATTTTACCTAATAATGGAAACATAGTCATGGCAGCTAATCAAGCAGCAGAGATAATGAAAGATGTTTACAATGTCAAGGTCATTCCAACGAAGAGTATTACAGAAGGTTTGACTGCTTGTATGGTCTTCAATCCTGAAGGTTCATTTGAAGAGAACATCGAATCTATGGTAGATGCTTACAAGGCTTCTAAATCAGCTGAAGTCACCTATGCTGTAAGAGACACAAAGCTTGACGGAGTTGAAATCAAGAAAGGTCAGTTTATTGCAATAAGCGGTAAGAGGATCTTAGCTTGTGACAACGACAAGATCAAAGTTCTCTTCAAGCTGATAAATCAGATGGTCGACTCTGATTCTGAGCTTATATCTATCTACTGTGGAGAAGATGTCTCAAACAAAGAGAGAGAAAAATTAGAGAAAGAATTATCTAAGAAGTTCTCTGACGATTACGATATACAGGTTTTAGATGGGGGTCAACCTGTCTACAGCTTCTTTGTCTCAGTCGAATAAATATGACTGAAAGAGAATTGTACACTCTTTTAGATGCCTCTAACATAGAGGATATTTTAAGACATTTCCCATCTAGGTATGAGGATTTAACTGTCACACCTGTCAGTGCTCCATATGTGGATTCAAAGAGATATGTTGTTAAAGGAACAATTAAAAATCTAAGATCATTTTCTAGAAATGGATCTTTTATTCATTTTTACATGCACTCTTTTTCAGGTGAGGTTATTCCATGTGTCATATACAATCAGCCTTTTTACATGAATGTTCTCTCATCGGATTGTGAGAAGCTGATTGTCGCCTATTATAAGGAGAACAGAAAATCATTTATAGTCTCTTCAGTCATAAGTCTTGATTCTTATGCTGCTCAGACTGGGATTAAACCCTGCTACTCTCTACCTAAAGGAGTGTCACCTTCTTTTTTTACCAACTGTCTCAAAAAAATTCTTTCAAATGAGAACAACAGAACCAAGCTGTTTGATAAAGTTCCTGAGAAATATAAAAATAAGTACAAGCTCATCGATGCTTTCGATGCGTACAAGATGATTCATTTTCCTAAAGATCATGTTCAGAAAAATGAAGGCCTCAGAGTTTTTAAATATCAGGAAGCTTTAGCGTATGTGAGCAAAGCAATGATCTTAAAAAAAGAGAATGAGAAAAGAAAGAAGATCGTCTTAGATATCGATGTTCAGAAAGGAAAAGAATTCATCTCATCTCTTCCTTTTAAACTGACAGAGGGGCAGAGAAAAGCTGTCAATCAGATATATAAGGACATGGTCAGTAAAAAAGCTATGTATCGACTTCTTCAGGGAGATGTGGGAAGTGGGAAGACAGCTGTTGCTTTCATATCCCTTTATTTTAATTATTTAAGAGGAAAACAGGGAGTTTTGCTCTCTCCTACTTTTGAACTGTCAAAGCAGCACTATCAGAACGCTATAAAGATCTTCTCTTCTTTCTCAGTCAAGGTAGAGCTGATAACCGGACAGATGAAAGCTTCAAGAAGAAAAGAGATCATCTCAGAGATAAAGCAAGGAAAGATAGATATTGTGATAGCTACAACAAGCATCATCTCAGATGATTTTACATTTGAAGATTTAGGTCTTACCATCATCGATGAACAGCAACTCTTCGGGGTGAAGCAGAGAGAAAAACTTCTCTTAAAGTGCTCTACTTCCGATCTTCTGATGATGTCTGCTACTCCTATTCCTCGCTCGATGTCTCAGATTATCAATTACGATTTGGATGTCTCATCAATCGAGGACTCCCCTTTTGGTAAGAGACTTGTAAAAACAGAGGTCGTCAGATCAAGCGATCCTCTTATCTCTGCTGCTATCAATAAATGCATCAGCAGAGACAGGCAGGTTTTTGTGGTGGTTCCTAAGATAGAAGAGAATAATAGAAGCACAAAGAGCACTGAGGAAGTGTATAGAGAATATAAGCTCAGATACAAAGAAGAGAACGTAGCCTGTTTAAACGGAAGAATAAAAAAAGAAGAGAGAGAGAAGATATTTGATGATTTTACTTCCAAGAAGAAAAAGATACTTGTTTCAACGACAGTTATTGAAGTCGGAGTCGATGTTAAAGAAGCTGGTCTTTTAATCATCTACGATTCCAACTGTTTTGGTTTATCATCTCTTCATCAGCTCAGAGGAAGGATAGGAAGAACAGGTGATTTTTCTCTATGTCTTCTCATCTACGATGGTATAGATGAAGAAGTAAAAGAAAAACTCAACTTTTTAAAGGAACATGATGATGGTTACTCTGTGTCATTATACGATTTAAAAAACAGGGGAAGCGGTTCTTATCAAGGAGAGAAACAGAGTGGGAAAAGTGAACTTCTGGTGTGCAATTTTGTTGATGACAGAGCGGTTTTTACCTGCGCAAGAGAGGATGCAGAAGAGATTTTAAATAATCTGGATAAGAAAGAGAACAAGGAGTACATCTCATCATTAGATTTGAACAATAAGCCTCATCTTGTATAATGATAGATTTAATTTTATATAAGAATGTTCTATAATAAAAGATTAGGAGAGAGATATGGCAGATAAAAAAACATATGTATTCTACATTCTCAACATCTTAAGAAAATACACTGACGACGATACATACATTACAAAAGGAAAGATCTGTGCTCATTTAAAAAATGACTACGGGATCGTTTTAAATAGGAAGACTGTTTCATCCTGCATCGACTTATTGATGAACTTAGACAATCAGGAGATATCATTTGAAATAGAACATGATGTCAAACATAAAAATCGTTACCATCTGATCAACAGGGTGTTTGATCTATCTCAGATTTACTATCTCATCGACGCGGTCTTCTCATCTAAGACGATAGACAGTGCGCAGACAAATGAGCTTATAGACAGGCTATTTTATTTCTATCCGAAGCTGAAAGAGAAACTGTATTTAAAAAACACCATCAAGCATAATACAAACAGAGGAAAGAACTACTCGGATGTCTTCTATAATATCAGCATTGTAAATGAAGCTATCGACAAGAAAAAGAAGATCAGATTTAAATACTTCAATGACTATTCAGATAAAGAGCAGCAGGAGAAAGAGTACATTGCAAATCCTTTCTTCACTTACACGTCAAACGGAGTGTACTTCGCTGTTTTAGGTTTTGGTAAAGAGAAGCTTTATCACTACAAGCTCTACATGATGAAAGATCTTGAGATGATAAATGAGAATGCGCAAGAGTTTAATGAACTATCTATATCTAATAACTTCAATCTGACTGACTATATCAAAGAGCATTACTATGCATTCTCTGGAGATGTCATCGTTGCGACGATAAAGATGAGTGGCAAAGAGAGTTTTGTAAAGAATGCAGTCTGTGAGTGGTTCGGAGAAGATATCGAGATAAAATTGTGTGATGATGGATACATCTTCAGCTGCAAAGCAGTCAAAGAATTCATCATCTGCTGGGTTTTGCAGTATGCAAAACACGCTACTTTGTTAACTCCTTCCTCCGTTGTTGAGGAGATAAAAGAGATCATCCTCTCTATGTCTGAAAGATACAATCTGAATGAATAGTGTATTTGTTCATTATTTTATGAGCAGATGGTGTTTTAGATCTTGTATTTAAAAAAAAGATGATCAATTATTCATCATGTTATTTATTAAATATGGACTGACTCTTTTAACCTAATATAATGATTCAAAGGTAAAAAGTTAACGCTGTTTTTATGTTATCATATATAGTGAGCAAACATATTTTTTAATTGCTTTGAAAACGGAGTGTTAATATGAAAAAAATAGCTGTTGATATGATGGGATCTGATCTGGGTCCAGAAGAGCTTAAAAAAGGTCTTCTTCGCTTTGCTGAGGAGTATCCTGATTACTCTTTTATCCTCTTTGGAGAGAAAAGCAAGCTTGATACTCTCTTTGCTTCTGATGATAGATTTGAAATAAGAAACACCAGTGAGGTTATACCTATGGAGATAGATCCTATGTCTTTCTTAAGAAAGAAGGATTCCTCCATGTACCAAGCTATAACTAGTGTGAAAGACAAAAAGGCAGATGGCGTCATCTCTGCTGGTTCTACAGCTGGTTTAGTTGTCGGTTCAACATTCTTGTTAAAGAATATCGATGGAGTGTCAAGAGCTGGTCTTTGCTCTCCATTTCCTACAGTCGATTACAGTAAGCCCGCTACGATTTTAGATATAGGTGCATCTTTAATCAACACCAAAGAAGATCTTCTTTCTTTTGCTCTGATGGGAAGAGCTTACGCTAAAGAGGTCTTAAAAATTGAAGATCCAAAAGTGTATCTTCTTTCAAATGGAACAGAGGAAGGAAAAGGTAGCAAGGAAGGAAGAGAAGCTTATCAGTTATTTAAAGAGAAGAACTATTTATGGTTTAAAGGAAACTGTGAAGCTAGAGAAGCACTGGATGGCAAACACGATGTCATCATCACTTCCGGATACGCTGGTAACATCTTCTTAAAAGCTACTGAGGGAATGGGAAAGAACATGTCCTCTTTGATAAAGAAAGCTTTCAAGAAGAACATCTTCACAAAGATAGGTTATCTTTTTGCCAAGAAAGGATTTGACGAGCTATCGAGGACAATGGATTATAAGAGATTTGGAGGTGCTATCTTTTTAGGAGTGAATGGTGTGGTCATCAAAGCCCATGGAAACAGTGATGAGTACGGCTTTTACAGTGCTTTGAAAGTCTGCAGAAACATGATTGAAGCTGATATTGTGACCAAGATAAAAAAACAGGTGCAAGATGAATAAGGATGATGAGATTTTTTTGCGTTTTCATATAATACCAAACGATCTTTCTTTATATCAGCAAGCTTTGACTCATGCCAGCTTTTCAAATGAGAATTCATCTTCTCCTAGCTACGACAGATTAGAGTTTTTAGGAGACTCTCTTTTAGACATGATAGTCGCATCCATAGTGTATGAAAACTTTCCCTCCTTCAACTCTGGAAAGCTGTCGAAAGTGAGATCCATTCTGGTGTCAGGAGAGAACCTTTCTCATCTCAGCGAAGATGTGTTTTTCTTAGATAAATATGTGAGATACTCTGTCGGTGAGAAAAACAACACCAGATTTCATCACCATATAAATGAGGATGTCTTTGAAGCTTTCTTAGGTGCTATATATTTGGATTTAGGATACGATAAGGTCAATCAAGTCATAAGAGAAATCTTTTCTCCTCTCATCAAAGAAGCTAGTGAATCTCTTGAAAACTATGACCCTAAAACCTCTCTTCAAGAGAAGCTTGGTAATCAGCTTAAGTACAGAGTTAAGAATATTGAAAACTTCAATTCTCAAGATGTCCATTATGTCGTAGAAGCTGTCTACAACGATGCTATTTTAGGAGTCGGAGAAGGGCACAATATACTTCAAGCCGAGAAAAACGCAGCTAAGGATGCTCTCAGTAAAAAGGTAGGTGAATGATATGGGACTGATAAATTTTTTAAAGAGTAAGTTTTCTAAAAAGGACAAAAAAGAAGAGAAAGAGTCTCAGGTAACTGAAGAAAAGAAGAAGGTTGAGACTGAAGAAGAGATTGAAAATAAATACATTGCTGGTTTGGATAAGTCTAGGATAGGCTTTACTGAATCGATGAAAAAACTTGCTAAAGCTAACAAGGTTGTCAATGATGAATACTTTGACGAGTTAGAGAGGATCCTCATTGAAGCAGATGTTGGTGTCGATCTCTCTATTGAGCTTATCAAGGAGGCGTCATTCCAGTCGAAGGCTAAAGGAATAACGGATGCTGAGCAGCTAAATGATCTGTTGATCGATCTCATGTTTGTCGGATACGCCAATAAGGGAGGAAGCTTTCAAACCGAAGTCAATCTCTCTTCTGATGGTCCTACTGTGATCCTTTTAGCAGGTGTAAACGGTGTTGGTAAGACAACAACCCTCGCTAAGCTAGCTTACAAATACAAAAACAGAGGACATAAGATTTTGGTTGTTGCTGCTGACACCTTTAGAGCAGGAGCTGTCCAACAACTGCAGTACTGGTGTGATAAAGTTGGAGTAGATATCCTATCTAAGGAGAATGCAGATCCTGCCTCTCTTTGCTTCGATGGTCTAAAAAAGGCTGTTGATGAAAAATACACGATGGTCTTTATTGATACTGCAGGAAGACTTCAAAACAAAAAAGGACTGATGGATGAGCTCTCTAAGATAGTGAGAGTCATGAAGAAGGTGATTCCTGAATCACCTCATGAAGCTCTTCTGGTCTTAGATGCTAACACCGGTCAAAATGGAATCGATCAAGCACAGGTCTTCTTAGATTCTGTTCCACTGACAGGTATTGTCATCACCAAGATGGATGGAACCAGCAAAGGAGGAATCATCCTTTTAATAAGAGACAGGTTGAAGCTGCCTGTGAAATTTATCGGACTTGGAGAGAAGATGGAGGATTTAGAGGAGTTTGATTTAGATAAGTATCTCTACGGTCTTCTCATCGGAAGAGAAGCAAAGGAGGAATGAGATGAGTATATTAATTATCTTGATGATGTTGATGTTCAATTATTTCATCACCACACTGGTATCGTTTTTTATTCCAAATCATTATTTAGCATCGATGATATCATCTCTTATCTTAGCTTTCCTCTATCCGCTGTTTTTATCTGGTCGATCTAGAAAGTTTAAAGATTTCATCTATAATTTCTTGCTTTTAGCTATCATCTTTTTGTTGTGGGATCTTCTGTTTTTTGTAATCGGAGGATGATATGGAAGATATTCTTCAAAAGAAGGAGAGAATTTTTTCTCTCTTTCAGATATACGGTAAACTTCTGACAGAGAAGAATTATAGAAGAATGGAGTTTTTTCTTTTTGATGATCTCTCTCTCTTTGAGATAGCTGAGATTGAAAAGGTGTCTAGAAACGCTATCTTTCAATCGATAAAGAACTCTTCTCTTGAACTTGTCTTCTATGAGAAGAAGATAAATCTTCTTGACAATCTTATCAAGTTGAAAGAGAAGATTGAAAAAATCGATGGAAATGAAGAGATCAAAGAAAGCATAATGAAGGAGAATTTGTATGGCATTTGAATCGTTAGGAAATAAACTATCTCTCATCTTCAAGAAGATGAAAGGGCAGGCTACTTTAAGTGAAAAGAACATGGATGAGATGCTTGCTGAAGTCAGGAAAGCTCTTCTTGAAGCTGATGTGAACTATTCTGTCGTCTCCTCTTTTATCGAAGAGATAAAGAAGGAAGCGATAGGACAGAAGGTATTAGATAAGGTCTCTCCTGGAAACATGGTCGTCAAAATAGTTTACGACAAGATGGAGAAACTCTTGGGTGAAGGAGACAATGATATCTGCTTCAATATGAACGGTAAACCAACAGTCATCATGATGGTAGGTTTACAAGGTACAGGTAAGACGACCTCAGCTGCTAAGTTAGCTAATCTGTTTGAAAACAAGAACAAGAAGAAAGTTCTTTTAGGAGCTTTAGATATCTATAGACCAGCTGCAGTTGATCAGCTAAGAAATCTGGGCTTAAAGTGCTCTCCTCAGGTAGATACTTTCTTTATGGAAAACGCATCCCCTGTCACCATCGGTAAGGAAGCTTATTTAAAAGCTGAAAGAGAGAAATACGACATCCTCATCTTGGATACAGCTGGTCGATTAGAGATAGATGAGAAACTGATGGATGAATTAAAGCAGATACAGAAAGAGGTCAAAGTCGATGAGACTCTTTTGACTGTTGACTCTTTAATCGGTCAGAATGCTACCAATGTCGCTTTAAAGTTCAACTCTGAAATCAAGATCACTGGTCTTATCATGACTAAGCTTGATGGTGATTCAAGAGGAGGTGCCGCTTTATCAATTAAAAAACTCACCGGTATCCCTATCAAATACGCAGGTGTGGGTGAGAAGATGGAAGATCTTGAAAACTTCTATCCTGACAGGATGGCAAGCAGGATCCTGGGGATGGGAGATATTCTCTCTCTTGTCGAGGAGATACAAGGAAAGCTGGATGAGAAACAAGCTGAGAAGACTTCAAGAAGAATCATGCAGGGGCAGTTTGATCTGGTAGATATGCTCTCTTTGATGAAGCAAATGAACAAGTTAGGCCCTTTATCTAAAATTATCTCTCTTATTCCAAATGCACCAAAACTTTCCTCGGCACAATTAGATCAGGCTGCTTCTGCTTTAAAACAGACTGAAGTCATCATCTCTTCTATGACAAAAGAGGAGAGAAGACGACCAGAGATGATCAAATCAAACAGAAAACTGAGAATAGCAAAAGGGTCTGGTGTCTCTGCTAAAGATGTGACAAAGGTTTTAGAATCCTACGAGCAGATGAAAAAACAGATGACTAATTACAGGAACAATCCTATGATGTCTAGGTTCTTTAAAAAGTGATCATTTTTTGATCTTTGAGCTGTTTCTTTTTTTAATAGCTGCATCTATCTTCTTTTCTAAGTCGCCTTCTTTTTCTTCAACGATCTCTTGATAATATTTGGCTATCTCTCTGTTGTAGAAGAGATTATCTAAGAGATCTTTTCTTTTTTCGACCGTGTTTTTTAAAGAGTTCTTCAGATGGTATTTTTCAATGACCTGATGGTTTCCTGAAAGCAGAATGTCAGGGACTTTCTTTCCATCGTAGTTTAAAGGATAAGAGTACTGATCATATTCAAGAAGAGAAGAGTTGAATGATTCATCTTTTATCGATTCATCGTTTATCGCACCTGAGATGAGCCTGGTGATAGAATCTATCAAGATCATTGCTGGAAGCTCTCCACCTGTGAGTATGTAATCCCCAAGGGAGATCTCTTCATCGACATAGGAAGAGAATCTGCTATCTATCCCTTCAAAATGGCCGCAGAAAAAGATGATCTCTTCTTTTTCAGAGAGTCTTTTTGCATCTCTTTGATTGTATCTTTTTCCTCTCGGAGAAAAGAGAACTTTATACGTTTTTTCACTGCAGGTTTTTTTTAAGCAGTTTACAAGGGAGTCTATCTTCAGTATGAGTCCTGCTCCTCCTGAGATAGGAGAGTCATCAACTCTCCTGCTTTTTGAAAAGGAGTAGTCTTTTAAATCAATTATTTTTATATCTATCAGTTTCCTATCTATCGTTCTTGCAATGAAGGAAGAGGAAAGAAAAGAAGAGAAAAAATCAGGATAGACTGTGACTATTTTAAAAGTGGTCATCACTTCATCGTCTCTTCTGCAAGCTCTGTTATCTCAATCTGTTTTTTCTCTTTGTCTACAGATGATATAAATATGTCGAGTTGAAACGGAATGTAGAAGTTGTCAACTAAAAGATAATCGATGTTTCTCATCCTAATTATCTTATTTACTTTTCCAATCACTCTTTTATCAGCAGTGATGACTTCACATGATAACAGATCGTCGTAAAAGAAGCTGTTCTCTTCTTCATTCACCTCTTGAACGACATCGCAATCGATGTATTTTTCAGCTTTGTTTATATCATCTATTCCATCTATTTTGATGATAGCGACTTTAGGATTGCTCATCCTGAAGGAAACTATTGTGTGCTCTATTTTTTCATCTTCTGTTTTAATAAAGATCTTTTTTCCAACTTTGAATCTCTCTTCTGGTCTCTCAGTGGAGATAGTCACTTTAAGTGCACCTTTAAGCTGAAAAGTGTTTACTATTTTTCCAATTATTTTCTCTTCCATATAAACCTCATAGAATTATTTTAACACAGATAGGAAACAATGAAAAAGAGCTGTTAAGTTTAGGCTTAACAGCTGAGCTTTTATTCGTTTGTTTCTTCGTTTGATGCGAAACGAAGATGGATTCTCTTCCTCATGTTTTTGTTTGAGACATTGAGGATAGTTCTTAGAGAATCAGATATTACTCCGTGTCTTCCGATAAGTCTTCCTAAATCATCTTTATCGCAAAGGACTAGATAATTCTGTTCTTTTTTATATAGATCTTCTTCTTTATCAAGTCTTTTAATGACGATCTTTTCTGGATGTGTGACTAAGGGTTCAACAAGTAGACGAATATCTGATGTTAGATCGATACTTGCCTGGTAATCCATTAAAGTCACCTTACTTGCTGAGTTTGGATTCAGCAAATTTCTTATTGATGCCAGCTTTCTTGAATAATGTCTTGACGGAATCGGAGGGTAAAGCACCATTGTTCAACCACTTTAAAGCGCTCTCTTCATTGATCTTGCACTCTTCAGTCTGAGGATTGTAGTATCCTAAATCTTCAATACATTTGCTGGTAGGAATGCTTCTTGAATCGGAGACGACGATTCTGTATGTGGGTAAGAATTTTCTACCTATTCTTGCTAATCTGATTTTAACCATTGTTTATTCTCCTTTTTTCACAAGTAGAAAGATAACATATTCTTTTTTCTCTGTCAATAGAAATATATTGACAGGCAATCATCAGTTTTATGTGAATTACAGTTGATATCTACATATAAGCATCAGTAAATGAGTTATCTAAGAGATGTAAACGCTTTTAAAACAATGTTTTTGATTTTAAATTTTTATATATTATCTTATAGATAGTTAATTAACTAACTAATGTGGAGGCTGCTTTGAAAAGGGAAATATTTGAAAGTAAGTCTATATCTCAAAAGTTATATATCACCAATAAAGTGATGAGTAACTACTTGTATAAATATCTGACTTACACTGTGGGAGACAAGATCACTCATCTTGAAGGAAGGATATTGTCATTCATTGATAGAGAGAATAAAAAAGGCGTGATTTTAACAAGCAAAGATGTGACCGATCACTTCAATGTGACCAAGGTGTCGATATCAAATGCTATAAACTCTCTTGTTGAGAAAGGTTTAGTCGAATTTCAGATGATGGAAAATGATCGAAGATGCAAGATGCTCATCATGACCAAGCTGGGAAAGAAGACTACTTTAGAGACAAGCAAGATCTTCTCTGCTTTAGATAAGAAGCTGACTTCTTCTTTAAGTGAAGAAGAGAGAAAGATCATCGATGACATCTTGTTTAAATTGATCACTACTATTGAGGAGGTTGAAGATGAAAAACAAACAAAGTAAACAGAAAGAATTTACAATACCTGTTCATATTCTTTTAAAGAAGATACTTAAGACAAACAGAGGTAACTGGAAATCAACTTACATCACTTGGTTATTTGTTATGATTGAGACTGTGTGTGAAACCTTGGTCACTTTCTTCCTCTCTTTTTTAATAGATTCCATCAACTCTCTTGATAAGTCAAAAGATCTCGGTGTTATCTTTGCTTATTCAGGAGGAATCTTTGCTTTAGCTGTCGTCGCTGCTTTAACAGGTATTTTAGCTGGTTATTTTGCTGCTGAGGCTTCCTCATCCTTTGGAAGAAATCTGAGGAAAGCTATCTTTTCAAAGATACAGGATTACTCTTTTGAAAACATAGATAAATTCTCTACTTCATCGATAGTGACAAGATCGACAACTGACTTAACCAACGTTCAGCACTCTTTTTTGATGGTCATCAGATCTGTTATAAGAGCACCACTGTTGATGATTTTTGCTCTTATCATGTGCTTTATCATCGAGTACAGATTAGCTTGGATATTCCTTCTTATCATTCCTTTTGTTCTCTTCTTGCTGATCACTATAGCTAGCAGAGCACACGTTGTCTTTGTGAAGATATTCAATTCCTACGACATACTCAACTCCAATGTTCAAGAGGATGTAGATGGAATAAGAGCTATCAAATCTTTCAACAGAGAAGATAGTAAGATAAGTGAGTTTAAACAGTCTTCTAACTTTATATATAAGAATTTCATCAAAGCTGAAAAGATATTAGCTTTCAATGCTCCTGTTATGGACATAGCCATCTATTTAGCATTCTTATTGCTGTCATTTTTTGGAGCTAATCTGATTGTCAAGTACAATGATACGAACTTCTCAATCGGAAGTTTAACTTCTCTATTTAATTACGTCATGATGATAATGATCTCCATGATGATGATATCAACTATTTATGTCATGCTCATTATCTCAAGAAATTCTGGAGAGAGAATAATTGAACTTCTCGATGAAAAACCTATCTTAGTGAACTGTGATAATCCAGTATATGAGATAAAAAATGGAGATATAGAGTTTAAAAATGTTTCTTTTGCTTATCCTAATAAGAACAATTCTCTTGAAAATATCTCTTTCTCTTTAAAGTCAGGAGAGGTTTTAGGAATCATCGGTCCTACAGGTTCATCAAAGACCACCTTGGTTTCGATGATCGCTCGTCTATACGATGTCAAAGAAGGGTGTGTTAAAGTCGGAGGAGTCGATGTCAAAAATTATGACTTGAAAACTCTGAGAGACTCTGTCTCAGTCGTCCTTCAGAAGAACACTCTTTTCTCAGGAACAATCCGTTCAAATTTGAGTTTTGGAAATGAATATGCTAGTGATGAACAGATGTGGGAAGCTCTGTCTTTAGCTCAAGCATCTGACTTTGTCTCTTCTTTCAAAGATGGATTAGATTATAAGGTTGAACAAGGAGGTGTCAATTTCTCTGGTGGTCAAAAACAGAGGCTTTGTATAGCAAGAGCTCTATTAAAAGATCCTAAGATACTCATCTTAGATGATACCACCAGTGCATGTGACACTCACACCGATCAACTCATAAGAGATAATTTAAAGAGAACGAAACCAGATGTCACTAAAATCATCATCTCACAGCGTGTCTCCTCTATTAAGGACTGCGATAAAATCATCGTCATGGACAGAGGAAAGATCATCGCGGAAGGGAAAAATGATGAATTGATGGATAGCTGCGAGATATATAAAGAACTGTATGAATCTCAGCTCGGAGGAGGTGATTTCGATGCACAATAAAAAGAAACACACGTTCCACAAAGGAACAGTTAAAAGACTGCTTTACTATGTTTTTAAATTCTATAAATTCCAGTTTTTAGCTGTCATCTTCTTCATCACTTTATCATCGTTTGTCGGAGTCAGCGGTTCTTACTTCACCGGCAACATCATCGTCAGACTCATCTTAGAGAACATGGAAAATGGTGTCGTTGCTATGAAAAGCGATTTTGAAGCTAAACTTGCAATCTACGTCGGTGTCATGGCTTGTATCTTCTCTTTAGGAATGCTAGCTAACTATCTTTACAGCTACCTGATGGGAAAAGTTGGACAGGGTGTTCAAAAAAGAATCAGAGATGATTTATTTAAACATATGCAGAAGCTTCCTGTGTCCTATTTTGATAGCAGGACAAATGGAGATATCATGTCAGTCTACACTAATGATGTCGACGCATTAAGAGAGATGTTATCACGTGCTCTTCCTCTGGTAATAGCTGCATTCATGCAGCTTATAACAAGCAGTGTGATCATGATTTTAACCGATTTGTCTTTGACTGCAGTTGTCATCTTCTTCGCTTTCTTAATCTTTTTGCTCACCAAGTTTGTAGCGATGAAATCAGCGAAGAACTTCATCGCTCAGCAAAAGGAGATGGGTTTAACTAACGGATACATAGAAGAGACTATCTCAGGTCAGAAAGTCATCAAAGTTTTTAATTATGAGAAAAGAAATATCGAAGGATTTGAAAAGCACAACAATGAGCTTTATCAGCAGTCTTTAAGAGCTACCAGATTATCAAATGTGCTCATGCCAGGAGTCAATCAGTTAGGAAATGTGCTGTATGCGATAATCTGTATAATGGGTGCTCTTTTCTTCTACTATAAAGTTCCTTCGTTCTCTCTTTTAGGAATAAGACCTTTCCAGATTGAGATAATCACTTCATTTATTCTTTATTCCAAACTGTTTATAAGACCTATAGGACAGATATCAAATAACTTCAATGTGATCATCTTAGCGCTTGCAGGTTCAAGCAGAATCTTTGAAATGATGGATGAAAAAGAGGAAGAGGACCAAGGATATGTTCTTCTTGTAAACGCTAAGGAAGGAGAGAATGGAGAACCTGTAGAGGTTGAAAAAAGAACAGGTAAGTGGGCTTGGAAACATTATCATAAAGATAGTGATTCTTATTCCTACACATGGCTTAGAGGAAAGATCACTTTCGATGATGTTGATTTCGGTTATGTCAAAGATAAGATAGTTCTCCACAATATCACCTTGTACGCTTATCCAGGACAGAAGGTAGCCTTTGTTGGACCAACAGGTGCAGGAAAGACAACGATCACAAATCTGATAAACAGATTCTATGATATAGCAGATGGCAAAGTAAGATATGACGATATCAATATCAACAAGATAAAAAAAGAGGATCTTAGACGCTCCTTAGGAATAGTCTTACAGGATACAAAACTGTTCACAGGGACTATCAAAGAGAATATCCTGTTTGGTAATGTCGATGCAACTGATGAAGATGTTATAAAAGCTAGCAAATTAGCTCATGCTGATGACTTTATAAGCAAATTACCTAACGGATATAACACGATGCTTAAAAATGCGGGAGCCAATCTCTCTCAGGGGCAGAAACAGCTGATTGCTATTGCAAGAGCAGCTATAAGCGATCCTCCGGTCATGATCTTAGATGAAGCCACTTCATCTATCGATACTTTGACTGAGAAACTCGTTCAGCAAGGTATGGATGAGATAATGAAAGGGAGAACTGTGTTTGTCATCGCTCACAGGCTCTCTACCATCAAGAACTCCGATGTCATCATGGTCTTAGATCAGGGAAGGATCATCGAGAGAGGAACTCATCAAGATCTTCTTGATAAAAAAGGCAAATATTATCAGCTTTACACCGGTAATAAGATTGCTGAATAAAACAAAAAGGCTGTTAAGAAATGAAAAAATTTCTTAACAGCTTTTTTGCTTCAAAAAAAGCCCAGATTTATTAAAAAACCAGGCTTATTGTACAATATTCTTGTCAAGGAGGTATTGTACATTCCTTATTTTACCACGGAAAAAGTTTTTTGTTTCCTTCCTTCGATATTCCGTTGAAGGAAAAAGAAAAAATGGAAACTTTTCTAAAGATTTTAGAGCTATCAGGTGTTGGAAAAATAATTGAGAAAGCAACTAAAAAAGACTACGCTGGAGGAAGACGTTCATATAATCCTTATCGTTTGTTTTCCACAATAATTTATGCTTTTTCTAAACATTCAGGAAGTGTACGAAAAATTGAAGAAAGTATAAATTATGATCTTAGATTCATTTATCTAATGGAACAGGAAAGACCATCATATGTAACAATATCTTCATTTCTTAACAACGTAGTTGTTAATGTAAAAATAAACAGAAAAGCTGTTAAGAAATTTTTTCATTTCTTAATAGCCTTTTTTTATGCGATTAAAAACAGGTATTATCTGTTTGTCTTCACTCTGTGCTTAGCAGATTTGATATCGTTTACAAATTTAGCAAAGAGGAAGAAGAAGATATTTATTTCAAGTCTTCCTAAGATCATTACAAATATCAAAGACCATAATACTCCCCACTGGTGAGCATTGCTAGCTGCTAAAGATAAACCGGATGTCTCTCCTAAATTAGCTATAGCAGAGGCTACTTCAAACAGTGAATCTTGGAAAGAGTAACCGATGAACACCGGTATCAAAGTGAATGCAAATATGGATGATATGTAGATGACTGCAAAATCTAAAGCTTCTTTTTTCTGACTGTCAAGGATAGGAACTTTCTCTCCGTATTTGTAAGTGAAGCAGGTGTGGACAACCTCCTGCTTTCTCACCTTGCTTGCGATGATTTCTTTAAATGATAAGAAGATATCGCCTATTCTGAAGAATTTGATACCACCAGCTGTCGAACCTCCCATTCCTCCTATGAAAGCTAGCAGGATGAATGAGATGTAGGTGATTGGAGCAAGAGATCCTGATTCGTAGGAAGGAATAGAGGCAAAGCCGCTTGTTGTCGATATTGATGTGAACTCAAACAGCGCATGCCTGAAAGCTTGTCCAGGATCTTCAAAGTAGACGTAGATAGATGCCTGATTGGTGTTTGCAAGGCTCATGAGATCGTTGTAAGGCATTCTAAATCCTGCGTACACTAAAGGTAAAAAGAAGGCGATGAAGATGAATCTGGTTATGGTCTCTTGATTTAAGAAAGCTTTTTTAAACTGGCCCTTGAAGAAGTAGTGGTGGACCATGAATGAAGTAGCTCCTAAAAACATCAGCACGATCGTTATCGCTTCGATAGCTATTGCACGGCTTTGACCTAAAGCAACCTCAAAAAACATGATAGAAGTTGCATGATTTGCAAATCCGGAAGTTGAAACAGCAGTCATCGCATAGCATATGGAGTCAAAGAAAGTCATACCACAGCACAGATATCCTACTGCACCAAAAGCAACAAAGGAGAGATAGTAAAGGAAGATTCTCCTTGCGCTTTGAGAAAGATTAGGCATCAGCTTATCTGAGTGACCCTCAAGGAGATAGATCTGGAAAAAAGATCTGTTAGATAAAGCAGAAGCTAAGACCAAAGCTAAACCTACACCAGCTATCAGACACAAAAATGCACGATGGAATAAAAATATCTCTGTTCCAGGCACAAACTCAGTGTAGTTATTAACCTCGTAGGAGAACATGTTCATATTGTATGTATGTTTTCCTGAGATGCTTTCAGTTGGAAACAGAGTCAGACCGACAGTTGCTATACAGGAAGCTGATTCGAAGACAGCTTGGGTGAAGTAGAAGAAGGCATGACCTTCTCCACCTTTGACATAGTAGAGAGTTTTGTTTGCATAATTGATGAAGTTATTGACATCTCCTACTTCTGGATTGATGGTGTTGTATCCTCCTACATGTCCCCAGATATAGAAAGGGAAAGAATTGACCAGTATCGCTATTATCCAGACAGCGATAGTCAAAAACATCTCTTCTGTACCCTGAAGTTTACCGACATTCTTTCTGTAGATTAAAGAGTACTGAATGCTTCCAAAGAAGATAGATATAGATCCTGGTAAAAAGAAATACCACCAAGCGTATAGGCAGTCGTAATAATAGACCAGAGTGACAAGAGGAACGCAGGCTAAAACGCCAGCTAATATCATGAATAGTCCTAGGTAGCCTATGATGAGCCTAGGACCTGTTATCTTCTCTTCTCTCTTTTTTATAAGACTATTCATCATCTTTCTTTTTTCTCTTCGTAATGAACTCGACAAGTTCATCCTGATCCTTTGGGGAGGAGCAGATGTAGATGTGATCGTTACAGTTTATCGTCGTATCACCTCTAGGGATGATGACTTTAGGTTCTCTGTAGATACAGGTTATATTTCCGGTTATTGGAAGATTTAAATCCTTTAATGCCATTCCTATACAATCAAAATCCTCTTTGATAGTGATCTCGGATATGAGCACCTGATTGTCTTCTAAGACAAATGAAGACATGATGGATTCGATATCGCTCTCTCCTTTTATCTTCTGACTGAGAAGGTATCTAGCAGAGATCGGAGTATCTATTCCCAGATCTTTGAAGACGTCGACTAGTTCAGGATTTGAGATTGTGCAGATAGCTTTCTTTATATGAAAGAAGTCTTTAGCTATCTTGCAGATGATGAAGTTATCAGCATCGGAATCTGTAAGAGCGATGACTAGGTCAAAGTTTAAAACATCAGCTACTTCAAAGGAGAAGAACTTTGTCGGATCAGAGTTGATCACATCTATCTGATTTATCTCAGAGATAGTGCTAGAAATCTTTTCATCTCCGTTGATGACTCGCAGAATATTCTTTGAACCTTTAAATGAATTTATAACGTATGTGGTCTCTTTTCCACCACCGCAAATTAAAACATTCATCTCTATTTTCCTTCTTTATTTTTTTTGTAGGTATCGATGACCTGATGATAAGTGTTGATTGAAAGCAGAGCGGGAGAGATGATTCTCACTCTCTTATCTTTCAGAAGACGAGATTTCTTCTCATCCTGCAGACGGACAATCACAAGAGGTACTCTGTAATAGTGGAGTATCAAAGATGCTAAAAAAATATTGGTGTTATCGCTGTTTGTCATGATATCAACTTCTGTAGCTTCATTGATGTTAGCTTCAAGGAGTATGTCTTTATCCATCGCATCACCTTCTATCGTGTATCCTGAATAACTGTTATCAAGCTTTCTGAAAGCTATCGGATTTATATCGATAACCGCAGTGTATTTACCGCTGCTAGAGCATTCATTAGCGATAGCTGCACCAAACTTTGAACATCCGATGACAACTACTAAATCGTTTGCCGCCATAATAAAATAACCTCTCTATCAAAAATGAATAAAACTGAAATATTATATCAAAGTTTAAGTTGATTGATGTAAAGACTTTGTAAGTGTTTCTTTAGGCTAAAACAAAGAAGTCAGCAAACATCAGAGGTATGAGTATGAGAGTCTGAGCGATTATGTAGGTGAGCATAACAAAGAAATGCTCGTTTTTCTCTTTTTTTATAAATGTGTAATGATATATCAGATAGTCGCTTAGGATATAGAAAAGGTATCCGGCGTAGATGAGTGTTCCATATAAGAAGAGATGAGCATAAATCAGCATGAAAGCGAAGACTATGTTTATAAAATGGAAGGAGAAAAATCCCGTTGTTAAAAAAAAGAGAGGGTTCTTTTTACTGATGAAGTATCCAGCTAAAGCGCAGATAAGAGGGAAGATCATCACTATCAGATAACCCCACCAAGGGAAGGGAAAAGATAGAAGATTGATCATCGATACCATGTTGAGGATATGTTCTGCAATAAATGATAATCCTGCTAAAACGAAGAATATCATATTATCTCTGTAAATCATCAGGATATCACCTATCGCTGAAAGAAGACAGGCTACATAGATAAGAGGGAACTGTGGTGCAAAGAAGAGAGTTGCTAAAAACAGGGAGATAAAAATCAGAGGTTTTGTTATTCTTCTTGCTAAGTCCATCTTTCGATAACAGAAAAACAGATGAATCACTGATATCAAAGAGTATAATGAGAGAAAAGTGACATAAAGAGCAAATTTCATATTTTTATTATAATACTCAATACAGATATTCTATATAAACTATCGATTTAATTTTATCTTCTTTAAATCAAATGCATAAAAATTCAATATTTGTGATATAGTCATCTAATTTGTGATATAGTTTTCTATGCTATGTCAAAAATTAAAAAGTTAAATCCTGAGGCAATTGGTCTCATCATGATTATTGTAGCTGCTTTTTCAGCTTCAATATATCAGCCTTATTCTCAAATCCTAACTGGAGACAATTTCTCGATCTATCTCTTCGGAATGTTCGCTTTCTTAGGTTCGACTGTTTTCTGTTTAATTCTCTTCATCACCCAGTTCTTCTTGACCATGAAAGATAAAGGAAAACGCAATTATCTTCACGGATTTAAAGAGTATCTCTACACATTTTTAAGCGGTATATCATCGGTAGGTGCTAATCTGTTTCTTCTGACAGCTATGAACTTTGCAAGAGCTAGCGAAGTGTCACTGATTACAAATCTTGAAGTCATTGTAACGATGATGTTTGCCAAGTTTCTCTTCAGACAGAAAGTAGCTTTCTACAACTGGTTTGCAGCTCCACTTATTGTCAGCGGTGCTATTCTCCTCACCTTTGATTTTTCAGCCGACACGGTAAAATTCTCATACGGTCTTCTTTTTGCTTTAGGTTCATGTATCTGCTGGCCGCTTGAGAACAATTTTTCTCAGCTTGTCTCTCACAGAAATCCAGTGCAGATAACAGGAATAAAGCACTGCATCTCTTTTGTGGTCGACATGATTTTCGCTTTCTCTTTAGGACACAGAGTGACTCAGTTTAAAGGTCCTTTAGAAGCTTTTGGAATCGGAGCTTTCTCTTTAGGATTCGTCTTTATTCTGTATGTTTTAGCACAGAAGAGAATCGGAGCTGCTAGAGCTTCTGCTCTTTACTCTTTAGCACCATTTTTGGGCTCTTTTATCTACCTTCTTGTCACCAAGACAGTTCCTCAGTGGAATTTCTATTTAGGAGCTTCTTTGATATTCTCAGGTCAGCTTTTGATCATCGTCATGACTTTGAGAAATTCAAAAAAGAAAAGTGAAGAGAAAAAGAAAACAGATACTGTCAAGGAAGAGGGTAGCTAATAGAAGTAATAATTTAGCGATTTGATATATAATAATTGGTATCTAGGAGGGAAGTTATGGAAAGAAATTTAAAAAGAAAACATCCCGTTCTTCATGTCGCTTTTAAGACCGTTTTGATCCTCCTTCTTTCAGTTATCATGATATTGGTTTTAATTGTCTCCTTATGGAACGGATTAAAATACCTTGTCTATCGTGATTACTATGCTGTAAGCAAAGTGCTCAGAAATAATCCAGGTCTCAACGACGGCTATGTCAATCAGGGTAACTGCTACTATGAGAAAGATGACATCTTCTTAACTTCCGGATACATGAAAAACAAGAATCTAGCTAGCAGGATTTATTCAGTGAACAAAGATAACAAAACTTTTTTCACCTCCGTCTACGAAGATGAAAATACTCTCTGCAATCTCCATTTCGGAGGTATGACATATCACGATAATTACTTTTTTGTCGCTTCTGATAGCAAGCTTATCGCACTGAATAAAGACGATGTTTTAAATAAAGAGAAGAGCATCATTCAGTACAGAATAGATGTCAACAATCAAGCTTCTTTTGTCTTCTCTGATGACAACTACTTCTATGTGGGAGAGTTCAATGATTCAAAACAGTACAAGACAAACAATCACGAGAAGATCAATAATTCATTGACTTATCACGCAATCATTTCAAAATATGATGCTAAGAGCATCAAAGAAGGAGCGACTCCTGTTCTTAAAGAGATTTATCATATAAGAGATCAGGTTCAGGGAGTGTGTATAACAGACTCTTCAAGAATAGTTCTCTCCACCTCTTGGGGATTATCTCCTTCCAAGTTTTATGTCTACAACGCACCAACAAAAGTTGCAAGAACAGATGAGAACAACATTCCTCATTACTATCTTGACGATTCTCTTCTTGCAGATGTCATCGAAGGTCCTTCTATGGCTGAGGATTTAGATTATCACGATGGGAGAGTTATAACCTCTTCTGAATCAGCAAGCAACAAGTACATCTTCGGCAAGCTTTTCTTTTACAATAAGATCGAAGGTCTTCTCATAGGTTGATTTTTAATTAAATCACAGTCAGTAAAAGGTGAATATTATGAACAATAAAGGATATGTTCACTCTTTTGAGACATTCGCTTCCAGCGATGGACCAGGAGTGAGATTTTTAGTTTTTTTGCAAGGATGTGATATGCGTTGTCTCTTCTGTCACAATCCAGATACTTGGAAGAAGAATCAAGGAGAGCTAATCGATGCTTCTTCAATCATTGAGAGAGCAAAAAGATACAAACCTTATTTTAAAGAGAAAGGTGGGATAACTGTCTCAGGAGGAGAACCTTTGCTTCAGATCGATTTTCTGATTGAGTTATTTAAACTAGCTAAAGAAGAGAATATCAATACCGCTGTTGACACCGCTGGGCAACCTTTTACATATGAGGAACCATTTTATAGCAAATTTGTTGAATTGATGAAGTATACAGACCTTTTTATTTTGGATTTAAAACATATCGATGATAATGTTCATAAGAAGATTACATCATGTAGCAATAAGAATATAATAGAGATGTTTTATCTCCTTGATAGATCGAATAAAAATGTATGGGTGAGACATGTTTTATTCTCTTATACCGATGATGATAAATACCTCTATGAGATGAGAGATTTCTTAAATCAGTTCACTAACATCAAGAGAATTGAAGTTCTTCCCTACCATTCTTTAGGAGTGTTTAAATGGGATAAACTAGGTATCAAATACCAGCTGAAAGATGAGAAGAGACCCAGTGTTGAAAGAATTAAGAACGCTGAAGATATTTTAAATAACAGAAAATGAAAATGCGTTTTTAATATTTTGTCTTCTTTTTTTTATATAATTTAGTCATCTGTGATAAGTCACATGTGAATTTAATAAAAATATAGGAGGGAAATATGAAAGAACAGTGGTATGGATTTAAAAAGGGCAACTGGTGCGATGAGATCGATGTCAGAGATTTTATCATGCTCAACTACCAGATGTACGAGGGTGATGAATCCTTCTTACAAGGACCAAGTGAGAGCACGATTTCTCTATGGAATAAAGTCTCTTCTCTTCAGAAGGAAGAGAGAAGAAAAGGAGGAGTCTTAGAATGTGAAACTGAGATAGTTTCCTCTATCACCTCTTATGGACCAGGTTACATAGATGAGAACAATAAAGATCTTGAGAAGGTGGTCGGTTTACAGTGCGATAAACCTTTGAAGAGAGCTTTTATGCCATACGGTGGAATAAAGATGGCAATGCAGGCTGCCTCAACTTATGGATACAAGGTGAATGAGAGATTTGAGGAAATCTTCACAAAATATCACAAGACTCACAATCAAGCGGTCTTCGATTGCTATACTCCCGAGATGAAAAAAGCAAGGCACACTCATATTATCACCGGCTTACCAGACACCTATGGAAGAGGAAGGATAGTAGGTGATTACAGAAGAGTTGCTCTCTACGGAATCGATTATCTTATTGAGATGAAGAAGAAAGATTTCTTACAGACTATCGATCCTATTGAGATGACAATTGAAAACGTGAGGCTGAGAGAAGAGATCTCTGATCAGATTAAAGCTTTAGAAGATATGAAAATTATGGCTCAGAGTTACGGATATGATATCTCTGAACCTGCTTGCAATGCTAAGGAAGCTGTGCAGTGGTTATATTTTGGATATCTAGCTGCTATTAAAACACAGAACGGGGCTGCAATGTCTGTCGGAAGAATATCTACTTTCTTAGATATCTACATACAGAGAGACTTAGATAACAAAGTGATAGATGAGAAGGAAGCTCAAGAGCTCATCGATCATCTTGTTATGAAGTTCAGGATGGTCAAGTTTGCAAGAGTTCCTTCTTACAATGAGCTTTTTTCAGGAGATCCTGTCTGGGCAACTTTAGAGGTTGCAGGTTACACAATGGATGGAAGGCATATGGTCAGCAAGACCGATTACAGGTTCTTGCACACCCTTGAGAACATGGGACCATCACCTGAACCTAATTTAACTGTTCTCTACACCGATAAACTTCCTGACAACTTCAAAAAGTACGCTGCTAAGATATCGATAGACACATCTTCTATCCAGTATGAAAACGATGATGTCATGCGTCCTATATGGGGAGATGATTACTCAATATGCTGTTGTGTCTCGGCGACAAACACCGGTAAAGAGATTCAGTTTTTTGGTGCGAGAGCCAATTTAGCAAAAGCTCTTCTTTACGCTATAAATGGTGGTTTTGATGAGAAGTATCTCATGCAGGTAGGTCCAAAGTATGAGAGAATCACATCAGAGTATCTGGACTATGATGAAGTGATGAAAAAATATGATGATATGCTTGAGTGGCTTGCAAAGCTATATGTCAACATCTTAAATCTCATTCACATTCAGCACGACAGATATTATTATGAAGCTAGTCAGATGGCGTTAATTGACACTCATGTTGAAAGAACATTTGCAACAGGAATAGCTGGTTTTTCACATGTGGTGGATTCTCTTAGCGCTATAAAGTACGCCAAGGTAAAGACGATAAGAAATGAAGAAGGTTATGCTGTTGACTATCAGGTAGAAGGAGATTTTCCACGCTATGGAAACGATGATGATAGAGCTGATGAGATAGCTGTATCTCTTTTGAAGACCTTCATGTCGAAAGTGGCTAAACAGCAGACTTACAGAAACAGCAGACCTACGACTTCTATATTGACCATCACTTCCAATGTTGT
>JALEUS010000093.1 GCA_022780765.1 Bacilli bacterium
ATCAGATTGACATATCCTCCGGTAGGATAGATCAGGTTTATCAGATTTTTCAAATCGGTGAAGGAGTCGTTTACATCTTTGATCATTATGTATTCAAAAGTCACCTTTCTGTTTGCCTTCTTCTCGTACTGGATGATCGCTGGGATCAAGGAAGAGAGAGGATATATCCTGTTAATTGGCATAAGCTTATCTCTCAATTCATCTGTCGCTGCGTGAAGAGATATTGCTAAGTTGACCTGAAGATTTTCTTCTTTAAACCTCTGTATACCTGGAATGACACCACAGGTAGAAATGGTTATGTGTCTAGCACCTATATCAAGTCCGTAAGGACAGTTGATAGTTTTGACAAACTCTAACACGTTGTCGTAGTTATCAAAAGGCTCTCCAGTTCCCATGATGACGACATGTGATACTCTTTTGTTCTCTTTTTTTAGCATTTCATCGAAGAAGAGAACCTGTCTTATCATCTCTCCTGAAGTGAGGTTTCTCCTCTTCTTCAAAAGTCCAGAAGCACAGAATGCACAGGACATGTTGCATCCTACCTGAGAGGAGATACAAACTGAGTACCCGTAGACATAGTGCATCAAGACAGCTTCTACTTTCTGATTATCTTCAAGTGAAAAAAGGCATTTGATTGTTCCATCACTGCTTTTTTGAACGACTTCTGCCTTCAGAGATGAGAGATAGTAATTATCTTGAAGATAGGCGATAAAGTTTTTGCTTATGTCGCTGAATAACGAGAAATCCTTCACTCCTTTTTTATATATCCAAGAGTACAGCTGTTTAGCTCTGTACTCTTTTTCACCTATCGATAACATCTCCTCTTTCAAAGAGGAGAAAGAGTAACTGTAAAGGTCTTTCATCTTTTATTCCTCTGCAAGATGCAGTAGTAACCTTTAGGAAGAGGATAGCTGTCATCGATGTTCTCTTCTTTCACTTTTATAAACTCATCTTTAGTTTTCAAAAATTCATCTATCACTTCCTCATTGCATTTCCTTAAAGGAGAGTGATTGTAATAGACAAGATAACCTCCTTCATTTACAAAGCAGTGAGTGGAAAAGAGTCTATAAAGATTCTTTTTCTTCTCTTTTTCAACATCGTCTATTTCAAATTTGCACAGGATAGAAGGATCTATCATGTTGTCTAAAAGATTGCTGCAACCAGATATCAAGACGATGCTTTTATCTTTAGGATCTATGTATGTTTTAATCATCTCAATAGGTGCGGAGATAAAAGATATCTTCTTGTTGGTGTTGTAGTTGACCGCTTTTCGATAAAGCAGTGAGTTTTTGATAAAGGTCTGTATCTGAAGGGATGTCTTATTCTTTAAAAGAAGGTATATGCAGTCAGGTAAAAAGTAGTCGTAGAGATTGCAAAGCAAAACAGAGGTAACTCCGTAGAAAGAGGAGATGTTAGAAAGAGCTTTTAAGGGAAGATAATCTGCTTTTAAAAGAACTTTGTCTTTGATAAGCGGATTAGAGTTCTCTATCTTTCCAATGTAGGAAGGCATTAAGAAAACATTCTCTTCCTTAAGCTTAGGATGATTGATTTTCTGATCTTTATTTTTCAAATAGAGATGATTCTCTTTTCCGTGAAGATTCTTTATAACTGAAAGAGCACCCTTTTTATCGTACTGTGAAAGAAGCAGTGAGAGAAGAGAGAGAGGAAGTTCAAAGCGAAGAGAGAGATATTTCTTCTCGTCTTCTATTTTTACTCTGCTTATCATATCTTCATCTTTTCTTTTTAAGCAGATGTTCAGTTCATCGACAGAAAGAGATAATCTCAGCGTTTTAATCGCATCTAAAAAGCCTTCTTTGATCTCTTTTTCATCCTCTTCCAAATAGTGAAGGTGACCTAAAAGCAAAGAGATGAATATGCTTTCTGATGAATCTTTCTTGATATCAGGAAAGAGATAGAATGTTTCGTAGTTTAAAGAGAAGTAATGAGAGAGAATTATCTTTGTATTGTAAGCTAGTTTTTTTAAGTGGCTAGATGAGATAGTGGTCGTCGTTTTGATTTTGAAACAAGCTTCTTGAAAAGATACTTTTCTCTTCTTACATTCTTTAAGCACTAAAAACTCAGGAACAAAATTTATCACATTAATATTATATATTATTATCGATAAATAGATAAGAACAAAGATTAACAGATGCTTTAAATAACACGATTGCGTAGCTTATCGATCTCTTTGACAACCTGTTGGTTGATTCTGTAACAGTTCTCTTCCTTCTCTTCTAATTGAGATATAGCTTGCTCATATCTCTGGATCTCTTCAGATGAAAAATCGTTTTCTATAAAAAAGAAATATTCTGTTTTTTCTCTGTCATCGATGATGTTTAAAAGCTCCTTTTTCATCCTGTTAGACAGAAGAGAAGAAGAGATCATATCTTCTTTTTTTTCAGTTGAAAGGGAGGAGAAATATTTATATGCTCTGTAGCTTTCAGCTTCTACTTTGTTAAAAAAAGAGATAGAGTCACACATCGTTTTATCATCAGAAGAGAGCATAGTCATCAGCATGCAGGTGTTTTTAAAAAGGTATCCGGTGAGCTGAATATACTCTCCGTAGAGGAAGGTTATTCTTTCTAAATATGTCATAAAATATCTATTTTTCTAAAAAAGCCCACCTAAGTGGGCAATTATAATTATTACTCGGCAGAAACTGGAACTTCCTTGACCTTGCGACCTTTGTAATAACCGCATTCAGGACAGACTCTGTGTGGCTTGATCTTAGCTCCGCAGTTGTTACATACTGAGAGATTAGCTGCCTCTAAAGAGATGTGCTGTCTTCTGGTATTCTTTCTGGTCTTTCCCGTTCTCCTTGCTGGTACTGCCATATTTCACCTCCAATATCAAAAACGAATATTTTCAAACGCCTATTAATTATACTCTTAATAATAATCAATGTAAATAAAAAAATTATGAATTTAACAGCGATTGAATCAGTTGATCACCAGGTTATTGAGCTGTAGAGATTCAGATACTCTTTGCACGATTTATCCCAAGAGTAATCACCTAGCATTCCATTTCTGATGACTGTATCCATAAGAGGATCTTTAGATTTATAAAAGTCCATAGCTGATTTGAAGCAGGATAAGAAGGCGCCTGGATCACTGTTATTGAAAACATATCCCGTAGCTTCTTTGTTCATGCACATATCTTTGACAGTGTCGTATAGACCACCTACTGATGACACTATCGGAACAGTTCCGTATCTCATAGAGATCATCTGACTTGTTCCACATGGTTCAAAGTAGCTAGGCATCAGGAAGAAGTCGCTTGCTGCATAAAGAAGATGAGCTAGATTCTCATCGTATCTTTTAACAAAGTAGACCTCTTTATAAGGTAAAGAGCGATAGAGGAATTCATCTTCTTTTTCTCCTGTACCGATGACTATGAACTTAGCGTCGTAAGAGGAGAGAGAGGAGAAGATGGACATGAGTCTATCCACACCCTTCTGATCTGAAAGCCTTGTAATAGCGCTGATCATAGGTCCGTTAAAATCATACGGTATACCAAGTTTCTTCAAGATGGCTTTTTTGTTTTCTTCTTTTCCTTCTTTGTAATCATAAACAGAGTAATTCTTAGCTAAAAGCTTATCTGTTTTTGGATCCCATAAATCGACATCTAAACCATTTACTATTCCTACAAAATCGTTGTGTTTGCAGTAATCGATAATGGCACCGATCTTACCAAAACCATCGTGATCATACATCAGTTCATCAGCGTGTGTTTTTGAGACTGTGTTTACTTTTTTACTCGCCATGATACCGGTCTTCAAGAAATTAAAACTGTCACCAAGACGGCAGTATCCAGAATCGTAATATCCTAAATCCAGTCTGAAGTAGTTATAGAGATCTTCTCTTTTTGCCCAACCCTGATAAGCAGGATTGTGAATAGTCAATACAGTTTTTATCTCCTGTCTAGGATTATATTTTAAAAGGAGAGGTAAAACTGCACTCTGCCAGTCGTTGCAGTGAACAACATCATAATCGTTATGTCTGGTTATAAAAGTGTTCACAGCCATCATGAAACAAGCGAATCTTTCATTGTCATCACCGTAGCCGTATAGACCATCTCTTTCAAAACGATCCATGCAGGTAAAATAGTAATCTACTCCATGAAGATTGTGATGGTACACTGTGCATCCTTGATTGTGAGTTCCCATGTCAAAAAAGAATTTATCATAAATCTCACTGTTTGTTTCAGGATACTTGTACTTGATGGTGTTGTAATACGGTAAGATCACAGACACATCTTGATTGTTTCTTTTTAAAGCTTTTGAATAAGAGAAAATGAAATCACCTAATCCACCGCTCTTGCAGTACGGTAAAGCTTCCGAGGTAACGAGAAGTATTTTCATTAAATGGTATCTCCTCTTTCGATGTAGATAGGATTATCTGATGTTCCTTTGAGTTCTTTTATGTGGAGGACGTTTACATCTTTATCGATGATGGTGTTTTCAATGCAGGAATCCTCAGCGATATTAGCGTAGGAGAAGATGATTGAATCTTTGATGACAGCATTCTTTCCAATCCTCACATTTCTTCCTATGATAGAGTTGATCACCTTTCCTTCTATCTTGCATCCGTTAGCTATAAATGAGTTTTTTATCTGAGCTGTAGGATAGTAATAAGCAGGAGGTGTATCATATGAATTTGTGAATACCTTGCTGTCTTTGAAAAGAGACATGTATGTATCATAATCAAACAGTTCTTTAGAATACTCGAGATAGTGACTTAAAGAATCAAAGCAGCGCACATAGCCTGTCACCTTCTCTGCTCTTACTAAGACAGATGGAGAGAGGTAGTTCAGTGTGTCTTGTAAATTGAACATGGAGGAAGCGCCGTGTGAGTACTCAATTATATTTTCAAACATCTCATAGTCCATGATGTAAGTGTTAAGTGAGACATCACCTTCATCGTTGTTTCCTTTGTTCAGTTCAAACTTGCTGATCTTTCCTCTAGGAGATATCTCAACTTTGTACTGATTGATGAATGAATTCTTCAATCCTCTTGTGTGAGTGTAAAGAAGAGTGATTCTGCTCTGGCTTTCGATGTGTCTTTTTAAAAGTTCTTTGTAATCGACATTGAAGATTATGTATGGTGAAGTTATTATGACATAATCTGGATCTGCTTTTTTGAAGAATTTTTTGTTCTCACATATACAGTTTATATCTGTGCTGTAAGAGAGTTCTTTTGAATGGATCTCATCGTATAAAACCTGGAAAGAGCCTCTTTTGGTATTGGATAACCACTGAACTCCGTTTGTGACATGTTCTGAAAGAGAACGTATGTGTTTCTGACATAGTATTCCTATGAGATTGATCTTGCTGTTTGCAAAACATGAGAGAGGAATATCTATGAATGAATATCTTCCTAAGAACGTTGTCGAAGCTATCGATCTTCTTTTGGTTATGGGACCTAATTCAGGCAGATTGAAACAATTTACTAAACCTAAAACTCTATTAGACATATTTTCCTCCCTATTAGTCAGCTACAAGCAAGATATTGTCGACTGTACCTATTTTATCTTCAGTTACTACCTGATCATTTCCAACGATACAGTATTCGACTTTGACACCACTTTTGATGATGGCATTAGGCATGATAACAGAATTCTTTACGACTGCGTTTCTTTCTATATAAGCTTCATTGGAGATGACAGAGTGCTCTACTTTTCCTTTGATTGTAGCTCCTTGATTGATCAGTGAATCTTTGATATCAGCGGTTGTTCCGATGTACTGAGGTCTAGAGTAAGTGTCTTTTGAAAGAACACGGCAAGAGGAATCAAAGATGTGAAGAGGAGAATCTAAATCTAAAAGATCCATATTAGCTTCCCAAAGGGAATTGATGGTTCCGACATCCTTCCAATAGCCTTTGAATTTATAAGCAAAAAGTCTCTTGTTCTCTTCCAAGTAATTGGGAAGAATATCTTTTCCAAAGTCGTGAGATGATTTTTCATTTTCGCTGTCTTTAATGAGAGCTTCTCTAAGCTCTTTGTATGAGAAAATGTATATACCCATACTTGCCAAAGTTGACTTTGGTTTCCTAGGTTTTTCTTGGAATTCGATTATTCTTGAATCTTCATCGGTGACCATGATACCAAATCTGCTTGCTTCTTTGATGTCTACATCTATGCATGCGATTGTGACATCAGCATCGCACTCTTTATGGTATGCGAGCATTTCAGAGTAATCCATCTTGTAAATGTGATCACCAGATAACACGCATAAATACTCACAATTTGTCTGATCTAACCAATCGATGTTTTGATAGATAGCATCTGCGGTTCCTTGATACCAAGATGCACCTTTAGGAGTCTCTCTAGGAGGAAGAATTGAAGTCAAAGCATCGTTTGCAGATAATCCCCAGTTTCTACCGGTTCCAATGTAATTGTTAAGTTCTGTTGACTCATACTGTGTTGCGATACCTACCACTCTGATATCAGAGTTAGCACAGTTTGATAAAGGAAAATCGATAATGCGATACTTTCCACCAAAAGATACAGCAGGTTTAGCACTCTTTTTTGTCAAAGAATGTAGTCTTGTACCACGACCACCTGCTAGAATAATCGCTACCAGTTCTTCATTCATAGTTTTATACCTCACCTTGAAATCGCTTTCATATTAATTATTATAGCAAAGAAAGAGAAAAGTTAAATAACTTTGCTTTATTTAAAAGAAAGTAGAACAGCATTTAAAAATCAAATTGATAATTATAAGAGAACATTATTATTTGACATATCTAAGCAGTATGTTTTTTATTTCATTTTTTAATGTGCTATAAAGGAATCTTATCACTCAAGAGTGTATATTTTCGTTTAATTTGATAAATATGCTTTACCAATCATCAGCGTGAAAGAAGTAAATATCAAGTGCGATGGTTTTATAAGAGTCATACAAGCTGACATCAATATCCCAAGAGGAAAAAGCATAGGTGCACTTTTAAATAGAACAGGGGAACTTATCAAGTCACCACTTTCAGAATCAAAGATAACACAGGTAATATCAATGTATACGTCAATTCAGGACACTTGGGTTGTTCTGGAAATTGAATTCTGATTTGTTATCCTCATTCCATGGAGGAAAACAAGAAATGAACAAGTTTACTGATCGTGAACGTCTTGAGTATGTGAAGGAATATAAAGCAA
>JALEUS010000098.1 GCA_022780765.1 Bacilli bacterium
CTCTACTTTAGAATGTTTTCGATTTGACCAATTCTATTGAATTCATCAATTTCATTGTTTAGTCTTTCAACAATTCTATCGTCAACCAAATCCCCATATAATTCATTTAATCTTTTGGTGGAGATGGACCTTGCCATATCAACAAAACACTCACCTTCATCTTCTGGAGATGCAGCAAGTTTGGCCATTAACCATGAGCTTTCTTGAAAAACCTTTTTAACAAATGCTTTGATGTCCAAGTTATCAACCCTTCTTTCTTTTTTATTATCTTTCATGGTTGTTTCTCCTTTCACTTAGTATTTTATTCACAAAAGAAAAGCAGCTATTTTTCAAACTGCTTTGTGTTCTTTTAACAGTACATTTCCTTAATCAGAAAGGTCTGTAGTTTCTAATTCATCTCTTCTTTTAAAGATATAAATATTCTCGATTTTAGTCGTGCTTCCAAATTGCCCACTCTTGGTATTCTTTTGATATGGAGTAACACTCACCAAATCAAATCCTGCTTCACCAATGTTTTGTAAAGATGTCTCCCATTCTCCTGAGCTGTTTTTAGACATTCTAAGATCTTTAGCTAACCAATCTTCAGGATCTTTAGAATCGCACCAATACAAGGCTGAGCCTTTGATAGCTTTATCCGTCAATTTAACGTATACATAAACAAAATCCATTGTATATCCCTCCTATTTTAAGAATCTATCTGTTGATTTATTAATTCTTTCAACATCTTCTGGCTTTAAACGATTGATATATTTTTTAGCGTGGCCGATATAGAAATCATAGAGTCTTCTATTGAAGGTTTGAGGACCAACCACCACAACCATGTCAGACACGCTTGTGTTACCGTTTCCGTGAACATCACTTACAAGCCAAGACATAAATGCATCTGGGTCGATATATGTGTTAACAACAAAGAATTCGGACTGCTCTCCCTCTTTTAAAGGATGTGGAATTATGTAATCTTCTTTATTCTTTTTCGGATCAATATCCTTACCATCAACAGTGTCAAATGAAGTACACGGAGTACATTCAAAGTTTGTCGAGAAGAACTCTTCATATGAAGGCTTTACAAATTTCAAGAAAGGCTTTTTAACATAGAAGCTTGTTCTAAAGGCAATACCGCTCACGGGCATTTTGTTTTCTTCAATCATAGATTCTGGTGAGTCGTAGTATTTCCTCGCCCATCTGGATTTTTCTCTAAACAATTTATCTAAGTCTCTTTTTTCATCAAAATCATCGCATAAGATATCTTTATCTGGCCCTTTAGGAATATTAAGATTTTCGATTGTATCAAAAATAAAACCTCTGTAGAAAATAATGTCGCCTGTATAGATTGGAATTAAAATTGCATATGGTTTGTTTCTATATTCTTTAATTTTATAAACCCTATACCAGAAGTCATAGACATGGATGTCGACTTTGTTTTTATCATAAATTTCGCATCTAATCTTCAACATTTTTCCATCATTAAATGCTTTATTAACAAGTCTAATCTTTCTATTGGTTGCGAAATTATATTTTTTTACACCTTTGTTGAGTTTGTTTAATTCATTCTTATAATGGTCACGATTATAAACGTTAGATAGAGAGTCTAGCAGTCTTTCAATTAAAAACTCTGTGTCTTCGTCTTGAGTGTATTTATCATTTTGAACAGCCGCTAAAATTTTAATGATTTGTTCTTCGCTTAAATAATTCTTTTGGTCGATATAATATTTGCCTGAAGGTGTTGTTTCTAAAACAAACGGAACTTCTTCAGAGAATTTGGTTGTGACATCCATTAAGAATTTAAGGCAATCAGCAATTCTTTGCCTTCTAACGTCGTTACCACTTTTTGCTTTTGCGTCGTATTTCAATCCAAAGTCGGTAGCGTGTCTACAAATATCTTGTTGAGTTGCTGGATGGTCTTCATCCGTGAACCTTAGCAAATAGTCTAAAGTAAGCAATAATTCAATTTGATGAATCCTGGTATCTGAAAATGCCATATTATTTCCTCCACGCTTAAATGATAACGTATATAAAAAGCATAACACATAAGTGTTGCATTATGTACTCATATAAGAACATGTTTAATAGTTAGTAATAAGTACTTCTACTGTTTTTTTATCTTTGTTTTTTAAATGATAATTTGAGTTAGAGTAGCTTTTATCTAGGTAGATAATATTTAATCTATTTGTCATACACCAGTCGAGTAATATTTTGTTTTGTTTCCCTTTGTGTTCAATGACATTGGACAATGCAAACTTAATGCCGTTATCGTCCAGACTTTTTAAATACTTAAGAAGTTCTAATTCTTTTTGTTCTCCCCAACCACCATTTTCATTGTAGCTTGCATCTCCTAATAAATATGGCGGATCACAATAAAAGAAAGGATTATCTATTTTTCTATAATCTATTTCATTAAAGTTGTTAGACAAAAAGTTTATTTTTTTGTTTTTAATTCTTTCAGAAAACATCTTAATGTTTCTTCTGGTGGATGAATTAAAGTCTCTCTTTCCTACAGGTAGATTGTACAATCCAGAAGAATTGAATCTAATTTGATTGTTAAATGAGTATATTGTCAAAAGCAACAGCAAGAAATCTTTACTTATTGATTTTTTGGATTTGTTATAATCGTCTCTCAGTTTAACAAAACCTTTTTTATTGTATTTGCCTAGACCTCTATCGCTTGTGCATCCATAAAACTCATAACCGTTTTTGTCCGAGTCGGAAAGGCCATATGCGGAAAATAAATCTTGTAACAGTAAAGCTTCACCTTCAGAAATCGCTTGTTGAATTTCAGGATGTTTATTTTTAAGTTGTGTAAATGTCTGCTCAGTTATGCCTAAGTCGCGACACATCTCTTTTTGCGTGTAGAAAGTAGCTGAAGCCGCTTTGATATAATCAAGTTTTGACTTTAGCACACCTGTCTTTTCCCACATTTGATATGTATCGAGTTTCTTAGCCATAGCACCTCCACAAATGGAGAGAGGTGCCTTAATGGCAAAGTGGTTAAATATTTTAAAGCACCACTCTCCAAATTAGATGATAAAT
>JALEUS010000102.1 GCA_022780765.1 Bacilli bacterium
TCTGGAGCCATATGATCGGCTTTAGAATCCATTTGGAAGACTTCGTTAAACCTCTTTACCACTTGATAAGATTTCGTTTTCTTCGCTTCTTTCTCGGGAAGTCCTTTGATGATATTCAAGAACTGTCTTCTAGCATGAACCCAACATCGATTGATCTTTACGCCTTGTTCTTTCAAGATGTTGTAACCTGGATATCCATCACAGGTGAGATATCCATCGAATCCATTTAACATCTCCTTGATATGTTCACTACTTCGTTCTGTTTTGAAATGATAAAGATATATTGGATGCTCGTAAAAAGAAGAGAGAAAACAGAAAATATAGCTTTTCTTTCTACCATTTTTCTCATTCTCAAGAACAGAAATGGTAGTTTCATCTCCATTGATGCATTTACAACTAGTGTTTACTAACCTTGATTGCAAAGACAAAAATAAAGGGTGTAAGCAATCAGCAGCATCAAGATACCAGTTAGAGAGCGTCTGTGTCGAAATCGGAAATCCGTGTTTTTGAAGATATCTTGATTGACGATCAAGCGGTTCTCCCAATCCTAATTTAGAATCGACAATTGATGCAGCAAGTTCTGGAGTTAAACAAGAGTGAGGAAATACTCTATCGCTGATAGCTTGAAATAATCTTCCGTCTTTTGGACATTTATATTTCGGAGTGACAATTTTCTCCACATAAAACTGCGCAGGTCTTCGATATAGCTTGTAGCTGATATCTTCACCGAATTGAACAAGCTCTGTTTGACAATCAGGACATTTGCGGATATCAATATCTACTGTTGTCACTTTGTTCACTAAAGATTCAAAATCAAAGTTCTCGAAATTCTTACTTCCCTTTCTTCTTCCTTTTTTTGAAGCGTTCTTTTCTGCTTCATTGGCAACAATCTCACCAGTGTAATGATGTTCCGCTTTGGAATCAAAAAGTTCCTTGTTATATCGTTTGATGGTAAGATTTTTATCAGCAAGCTTTTTCAAAAGCTGATTCATTTCTTCTTGATGCTGCTTTGTCAGTTTATCAGTAACTGCTTTTGTGACTTGATCAATCGTGTTAGCAAGCTCTATTTCAAAATCCTCTTGTAGACGAAACAAGAGTTGAATCAATTCTTCTTTTGATCGTTGATTTAGTTCGTTTCTATCAAGCTTTTTCATTATAAATATTATACCATTTTATAACGAAAAATATAAGTCGAAAAACGAGAAATTATCTATATTTTCCAAGAATATTATATAAACTCATATTTGTTTTTGCTTCCTTTTTCTTCTATTCTATTGATCAGAGAAACACCTTCGATTACCCATTGTAACTGACGCTTATCAATCAAAGATACCTCTCCTTCTATCGGCCAAACAAACTTTCCTTTCTTCAGCTTCTTTTGATACAACCAAGTGGAATCATCGGTGCATTCAATCACTTTAATCATATTCTTTCCTGTGCCACAGAAAACATAAAGACATCTCGGTTCCATGTCTTTTACTATCTTTCTCAATCCAGTTATTCCTAACCTCATATCCGTCTTTCCAGGATATAAATACACCTGCTTAATATGACTAAGATCAATCATGTTTTAACGCTCCAAATAAAACACCAAGGTCTTTTCTATCAA
>JALEUS010000101.1 GCA_022780765.1 Bacilli bacterium
CATCGTGGCAGTATTCTTTTCATTAACTACAAAGATCTCATCTGTTATGTTTCTCTGCTCAACTTTTTCTATTTCAGGAACAGGAAGAGAGATACTTTTGTAAGTTCCAAAATAAGTTGTACATGAAGATAATGAAAAAGACATTATGATAGGCAGAAATAGTTTTGAAAAACAATGTTTTTTCATAATAAATTTCCTACGATCTAATATCAAATTTTGTTTCTATCGGTGATAAGAAATCAAAATTTTCAAAAAATCCTGTCTCATTTCCAACACTTACAATTATTTGTGAAGAAGTGACTGCACCGCTTTTACTACGATAATCTATTTTTTTTATATGTCTTGTAAGTAAAAAATATGTTCGTATAGTACAATAATTTTTTTTATAGTATACTCCTGTTGGTTGATCCAATAATATGTTACTGGAACTATAGTACTGCTGAGATTGAGATTCAGTTATACCCATCGTCCATCCACAATTTAAGTATGTTATTACAACACCTATTTTTATTTTGTTTTCAACACCTAATGATTCAGTGATTTCTTTTTCAGTAATTTTAGAAACACCACTTTTTATTTCTACCTCATCTTTCCCCTCTTGATGATATGCAAAAACAGAGGATATTTCCATTTGTCTAGTGATATTTGTTGAAAATAGATAGTAATCTGTCCATTCTGTTTTAGTTGTTGTTTTTTGATCTTCGGTAATTATTGAAACTGTATTATATTTATATTTGTTTATAAATGATTCCACATCAAACTTAGTTGATGAAATCTCATCATATAAAATGTTGTTTTCATTCTTTATTTGATTAGGTTTTATTATCATTGAAAGAGATAATAATGGAATAATAATACTATTTGATTTAATTTTTTTCATAATCATTCTCCTTTAACTTACTAGTTGATAATATCTATCTACTAATATAGAAAACGGTTCTGATTTTAGAAAAGTATATTTATAATGACTGAAAACTTGTTTAGTGCCAATATAATATCCTTTAGAATCGTAGCAAGGCACTGTTTTATATTCTTTTTCTTGTCGAAATCTTAGTACCATAAAAGGACGATAGACTTCAGTTCTTGTAAGAATGAAATCTTTTGTTTCGTGAGTGTTTGCAGAAAAAGTAACGGAATTATAATTTTCAAATATCTCACTTTCCACATATTCATGCATATAGGAGAGAGAAAATTCATGAGAAAATGCTTCAAAGAATGGAACTTCAATAGATACTTCTGAACCAATTCCAAGACCATGATATGATCCAATTAAGGAACCACTTGAAGTTGTTTCAGCGTACTCAAGAGAAAATGTATATCCTTTTTCAGTATGCACAAGAGAGTTATCTGCATTATCAATCATCAAAGAATGATTCACATATAAAAGATTATCAGTTGTTATTATTACACATCTTTCTACGTATTCAATTTGAGTTTCAGGAGAAAAATAAGAGATAAGCATTTCACGTCCATTTTTATACCATCCTGTAGGGATTTGACGATTAACTTCCTCAGTTACATTATCTGAAGAATTGTAATCTTGAGGAGGAATAAATCTATCTTTCTTTACTTCGATTTGACAATTGATTCCTTGAACTAATCCTATAAAGGTCAATGATAAACATCTAGCCCATTTCATAGTGCCTCTCCTTTTTTAGGTAAAATTATATTTTAAATAAAAAGAATTGTCAACACAATCTTTAAAAACATATTTTTAGCCTTCAGTGCACATTATCATTAACTTTGCAATTATTGCTTTCTTTACAGGTGATGAACCCATCTGGTATTTCATAACAAAATAATCTGCTACAAATTTTTTAGAAACATCTGCAATAGAGAACGAATAGT
>JALEUS010000020.1 GCA_022780765.1 Bacilli bacterium
CCAGTTGAAACATCAAGATACGATCTCTCAAGATCGGTAAATGATAACGCTGTGATGATGAGTTCTTCTTACAATGTGGATATTCAACCTGAAGACATCATCAAAGAGGATTCCGTCACAGTTTCTTTCACAATAGAATAATTCAAATAATTAAGAGATGTTAACATAAATCACAAATTTGATCTCTTTTCTTTTACCTGAATTTGGGAAAATGCTCTGGTTTGGGGTGTTAAGGCTCGGGAATTTCGGCGCTCAGGAAGTTTTTGATATCTTTCTTTTTCAGATAAAGATTGTCAAGCTTTGAGATTCCGAAGACTTCCCTGATCTTATCAACCATGCTACTCTTCGTCGCGGCGTTGATGTATTCTCCTTCCGACGTCTCGGTGACGCTGTAGTCCCTCATGAACTTCACGATCTGGCCGACGGGAATCTCCTCGTCGAAGACCTTCAGCTCAAGCAGTCTGAGGACTGTCAGGGCAAGGTAGCAGATGGTGAAATGTCCGTAGATGCTGTACCTGTCTCTGACATAGGTCGGCCTTGCCTCGAGGTAGGTCTTCATGACCCTGAAACTTTCCTCAATCCTCCACAGTCCGTGGTACATGTCGTAGATCTCCCTTGCCGACATGCCGAGCTCCGATGTGACAAGCAGGTTGTACCCTGCGAACATTTTGTCCTCTTTGATCTTCTTCTCGTTGAGGACTGCATCGCCCTTCACCTTCTTGCCGTCCCTCTCGAAGATGACGTACTTGATCGAATCGCCGTAATCTTCCTTATGGGCCTCCTTGTATGAGGAGACCCTTTTTGCCTTGTCGACTTCCTTCTCGATCTCGGCCGTCTGCTTCCTTGCCAATGTGTAGTTGTAGGTCACGACGCGCTTCTCCCTTACCGTGAAGGTCTGGATATTTCCGTCATCGTCCCTAAATTTGTAGGAGTAGTCGCCGACTGCTTCCTTGTACTTGTAGACGGTCTTTCCGTTCTTCCCCTTCACTTCGGTCCACTGGTTCTGATCGTTGTCCAGCAGGATCCATTCCTTCTCGGTTTCGCTGAGATAATGCCCATGAACGGACTTCGAAAACAGGTATCCGTCGTTGGCCTCTCTGACAGCTGCATAGATGTTTTTTGCACAGTTCAGGCCTTTATCGGCGACCTGTACGATCTTGGAACTGATGTCGTATCTCGTCTTTATATCCTCGATTGCCTTCCTCAGCTCAGGCTTCTCCGACTCGTTGCCGGGGAACATGCTCATGGCGATCGGGATCTGGTCCCTGTCGAGCATCAGGGCCTGGGAGATGATAGGGGATTTCCTGTTCTCCTTGGACGGTCCCTTCTGCCTGTCCTCGCTGGGAAGGTCAATCTCGAAGTAGTAGTTGGTGCAGTCGAAATACGCGGTGGAGGTGTCCCTCTTGTACCTCTTCGTAATCTTGGCGTTGAAGAGCTCCACGAACTTCTTGTAGTCCTGGCCGATGAAGTTGACTCCGTCGAGGATCTGGTCATAGCTGAAGGAATCCACTCCGTACAGCGTTGGTATGACCTCCTCGAAGGCCTTGTGCTTCGAGCCGGGGTTGACGACCTGTGCATAGATCATCGCCCTGAGGAACCCCGGGAAGTCGTACTGGAACTTCCTGTTCTGTGTCATGATCCTGAGGTCGCCGTCGATTCCCAGGTAGTCCATCATGGACTTGAGGAGGAAGTATCCGACGTTCTTCTGGACAGATACGGAGCCGATCTTGGGGACAGGCCTCTTGGCTTCCCTTTCGTTCAGCTCGTCGATCTGACTCTGTGCCCAGGCAATAGGGTCTTCCACGCCGGAGTCCTTCAGCTCAGAGACATAGCCGAGGGCTTTGTAGGACTTGTTCCTCTTGCCCTTCTTGGGAACGTAGAAAGTCTGATAGATCTGCAGGTAGAGCCCCTTCTTTGAAGGGGTCGACTTCTTCAGGAAATAGCTCATTTTCGGTGCCTCCGGATTGCTTAGTACCTTAACACCCTATATTATAAATAAACAAATAAAAAATTTCAAGAATTTTATTAATATACTTTGTATATTAATAACTTCCTGAAATCCAAGATTTTCCCAAACTTTGAGGTGTTAAATCCTAATTACCGGCTTGATCCTATGAGTAATTACTAATGTCGTAAAATCATTGTTGATAGAAAAGATGGAAAGATGTAAAATAAAATGCAAATTTGTAAAATATGATTCGATACCAGTTTCGCAATCAGAAAGGAGAATTATGAAAAGCAAAAAGGCTATCGGCTTAACGTTATTATCTGCATTCTTGATAGGTGGCTGCGGTAAATCAGATTATGTGTCTTCTCCAGTGACGAGTGATGTTTCGGGTAGCGAAACAGAAATAGGCAGCAGTACTACTGATGTTTCGAGTAGCGAAACAGAAATAAGCAGCAGTACTACTGATGTTTCGAGTAGCGGAACAGAAATAGGCAGCAGTACTACGAGTGATGTTTCGAGTAGCGGAACAGAAATAAGCAGCAGTACTACTGATGTTTCGAGTAGCGAAACAGAAATAAGCAGCAGTACTCCGATCTATACTGAGCCTGCTGAATCGAAAGATTATAAGTATTCTACATTGCCTGATGGAACATTGGAGATTGCTGGTGGCAATAACAAAAACTTGGAATCTCTGACAATTCCAAGAATGCATAATGGCAAAATGGTAACTCAGATTGCGGATCGTAGCTTTAGTGGCTGTAAAAATCTAAAACAAATCAATCTCCCCGATACCATAAAAATGATTGGGTTAGGTGCTTTTTATCGATGCTCATCCCTTAAATCCATCAACATTCCCAACAGCGTCACTTCAATCGGCTCTATGGCATTCTACGGTTGCTCATCACTCACGAACATCGAGATTCCCGACAGCGTCACTTCAATCGGCTCTGAGGCATTCTACGATTGCTCATCACTCACGAGCATCGTGTTTCCTAACAGCGTCACTTCAATCGGCAATAATGCATTCTACGGCTGCTCAAAGCTGACAAGCATCAACATTCCCAACAGCGTCACTTCAATCAGCGTTAGTGCATTCAAAAACTGTACATCACTCACGAGCGTCGACATCGACAACGGTGTCACTTCAATCGGAGAAAGTGCATTCCAAGGCTGCTCATCACTCACGAGGATCGAGATTCCCGACAGCGTCACTTCAATCGGCCTTAGTGCATTCCAAGACTGCAGAAAACTCACAAGCATCAAAATTCCTAACAGCGTCAGATATATCAAAAACTATGCATTCTACGGCTGCTCATCGCTGACAAGCATCAACATTCCCAACGGCGTCACTTCAATCGGCTATTATACATTCAGAGGCTGCTCATCGCTGACAAGCATCAACATTCCCGACAGCGTCACTTTAATCGACAATGGTGCATTCCTCGACTGCTCATCGCTGACAAGCATCAACATTCCCAACAGCGTCACTTCAATCGTCGGTGGTGCATTCTACCGCTGCACATCACTCACGAACATCGTGATTCCCAACAACGTCACTTCAATCGGCTATGATGCATTTGGCGGCTGCTCATCGCTCACGATATACTGTGAGGCTGAAAGCAAACCGGCAGGATGGAATGATGGTTGGAATTCCTCTAACAGGCCTGTTGCCTGGGGCTGTGTCGAAAACGGAGCATCGGATTCTTTCTTTTATGGCATTTCTAAAATCAATAACAACGCATATGCTCTAATTACAGGATACAGGGGATCGGATACTGACATTCGAATCCCTGAGACGGTAAACGGAATTAAGGTTGCTGGAATAAGCGATTACGCATTCTACGGCTGCTCATCGCTGACAAGCATCGTGATTCCCAACAGCGTCACTTCAATCGGCGATGGTGCATTCGAAGGCTGCTCATCACTCACGAGAGTCGACATCGGTAACGGTGTCACTTCAATCGGCGAAAATGCATTCTACGGCTGCTCATCGCTGACAAGCATCGTGATTCCCAACAGCGTCACTTCAATCGGCGATTACGCATTCTACGGCTGCACATCTCTCACGAGCATCGTGATTCCCAACAGCGTCACTTCAATCGGCCGCGAGGCATTTAAAGGCTGCACATC
>JALEUS010000037.1 GCA_022780765.1 Bacilli bacterium
TATTGTCACCGGTTTTGATAAACAAGGAAAGATCGATGTATCACATCGCGAGTTTGTTGAAAAACCTGAGGGTTACAAAGAAGAGTTCGATAGAAAACCTCGTTTCAATAAAAAGAGTCATTAGTTATCATATATAAAATTTAGCTGTCAGAAATTAAACTGGCAGCTTTTTTGATGTCTACTGATAATTAAAATACATGTTATTTAAGGAAACACCTAAAAAATCAGCAAATTCAGTTTGAGTCATCAATAGTTTTTTCTCAGCTTCTTTATACCATCTTAATATGTCATATTTTACTATCTCAAACTCAACAAATTTCTAACACTTTTCTCTCATATTAACTGTATGTGTTAAGCAAATAAAATAGTAAATGTTCATTTATTTAATATATGTTTTTTATTAGTAAGCGTCAAAATATTACAGACTATACGAAACTCATCTATTAAAAATTTTAATACAAATTAATTTGACGTTTACTTCTCAAACACATAAAGAAAAATACTACAAAGGAAGAACTAGAGTATCTTTTGCCTTGGAATATTCAATTTTAAGTTCCTTTTTTAAAAAAACGATTACAGTGTAGAATTTTGACGCTTACTTTTTTATTTCTTTTTTTAATATGTGTTAGAGAACTATTAAATAAAAAGGCTTGACACTACTGTATCAAGCCTTTGTTATTCAAAATACTGGTGACCCCAACGGGATTTGAACCCGTGAATGCAGCCTTGAGAGGGCTGAGACTTAAGCCGCTTGTCGATGGGGCCATAGCTGAACTAGTATATTCTATTCGAAGAAAAATATCAATATTAATCGATAAAAAAATTAATAAATTATCTTGTTTATCTTGTATATACACCTATATTCATGTTAAAATTTTAGACGCGTGAAATCGCAAGTAATCATAGATAGGAATCTTGTGAACCAGTGCAATTTCTTTGCTCTATTCTTCTCGAATCATTCTCTGAAAAAGAAATTGTGTTCACATCTTGAACTATCTAGAAGAAAAACAAAAGGAGGCTCAAATGAGCGAAGAAACAAAAGACTTACAGACAGCAGAAGTCGAAGTAAAAACTGCTGAAACAGATGTGATGAAGGCTGTAGCCGTCGAGCATTCAGATGATGAAAAGGTCGTCTCTGCTAAGACCCTTCTCAATGCAGGATGTCACTTTGGACACCGCGTTGCCAGATGGAATCCAAAGATGAAACCATACATCTATTGCAAGAAGAACAACATTCACATCATCGATTTAAACAAATCTGCAGAGATGATGCAGAAAGCTTACTTAGCTTTAAAGGATCTCACAAAGAGAGGTAAGAAGGTTATCTTTGTCGGAACAAAAGCTAATGCTCAGAAAGCTATCTTCGATGCAGCTACCAGATGTGGTTCTTTCTATGTCAATCACAGATGGTTAGGTGGAACTCTTACCAATTTTAAGACCATCTCCAAACGTATTGCTTTGCTTAAGAAAATCGATACTGAGATAAACAACAATTCCTTAGATAATCTCACCAAGAAAGAGATGACTGAGAAGCTCAAACTCAGAGAGAAACTCAATGACAACTTAGAAGGTATCAAAGAGATTAAACAGTACATCCCTGATGCAATCGTCATCGTCGATCCTGTAGTTGAACACTCTGCTGTTGCTGAAGCTAGAAAAGTTCGTATTCCTATTTTCGCTTTAGGTGATACCAACACCGATCCAGATTTAATTGATTATTTAGTTCCTGCTAACGATGATTCTGAAGCAAGTATCTCACTTATACTTCAGCTCTTCGCTGATGCTATCTGTGAAGGAAAGAGCGGTAATGCTCTTGTCGCTTACAAAGATGCACAGGATGCTTCTGAGAGTATGGAAACACTCATTAAGTCATTCGATGTAGTAGAGCAACAGAAGATTGTCAAAACGAAACTCAGAAACGATACAATCGCCATGAGAAAGGTATCTAGAGCTGGAAATCACGGTGTCAAGAAATTCACTGTCAGAAGAGAATTTAAGAAACCTGAAGGTGCAATAGCAGCTGAGAAGAAAGAAGTTGAAAGCACAGAAGTAAAAGCTGAGGAAGCACAGAACGTCAATAAGGAGTAACAGAGATGAGTGAGATCATTGAACTTATTAAACAGCTGAGAGATAGAACTGGTGCAGGACTGATGGACTGCAAGAAAGCTCTTCTTGAAAATGATAACGATGTTGAAAAAGCAGCCGTATGGCTCCGTGAGAAAGGTATCGCTAAGCAGGCTAAGAAGGCATCTACAAGAATTGCTGCTGACGGAAAAGCTTGGGTGAAGGTTGATGGTAACAAAGCTGTCGTCTACGAGGTCAACTCCGAGACTGATTTCGTTGCTAATTCCGATCCTTTTAAAGAACTTGTTTCTAAGATCGGTGACATCATTTTGAAACATGAGCCACACACTATGGAAGAAGCTTTAGCTAGTCAGGATGATGAAGGAAAGAGCATCAACGACATGTTCATCGATGCTGGAATCAAATTAGGCGAAAAATTATCCTTCAGAAGGTTCATCGTCTGCCATAAGACAGATAAGCAGATCTTTGGACCATATGTCCATCTCAAAGGAAAGATCGCAACATTATCTGTGATCGAAGGCGGAGATGATGAGTTGGCTTTAAATGTTTCTTTAAACGTCTGTTCAAATAATCCAGCTTATGTCACCTTTGAAGATATCCCTGAAGAGATCATCGCTAAAGAGAGCGAGATTGCTAAAGAGACATTTGCAAACGATCCTTCATTCGCTAAAAAATCAGATGAGATCAAAGAGAGAATTTTAGCAGGAAAAGTTAAGAATTCCTTGGTTGATCAGGTCTTAGTTGAGGGACCTTTCGTCTTGGATAACTCTAAGACCATCGGTCAGCTTCTCAAAGAGAAGAATGCTAAAGTAGTTCATTTCTTTAGATATGCTGTCGGTGAAGGAATCGAGAAAAAAGAAGAAGACTTTGCTAAGGAAGTCCAAAGTCAAATCAAGTAATTATCAATTGCATCCTTCTTCTGAGGATGCAATTTTTATAAAAAATGGAGGAGAATATGAGCTATAAAAGAATCTTGCTGAAGATCTCTGGAGAGGCATTATATAACGGTGGAGAAAAATATGATGAGAAGGTATTCATTGATATCTGCAACACCTTAAAAAACATCAGAAAAGAAAACACAGAGGTAGCCGTTGTCTGTGGAGGAGGAAATATCTTCCGTGGTAAAGAGATCTCTTCAACATTCCAAATCGAACAGACCACAGGAGATTACATGGGGATGCTTGCTACAGTTATGAATGGTTTAGCTTTGCAATCTTTTTTTAATTCACATGGTCTTCCTTCTGTAGCTTACAGTTCTTTCCCTATAACAAACATACTTGATCACTACACAAAAAGAAGCGCTCTATCATCTTTAAAGGAAGGTAAGGTTGTCATTTTAACAGGTGGTGTAGGTTCACCGTTTTTCACAACTGATACAGGTGCTGCTTTAAGAGCACTGGAGTTAGATATCGAATGTATCCTCATGGGTAAAAATGGTGTTGAAGGTGTGATGGATAAAGATCCTAGAGTCAACAAGGATGCTAAGTTTATTAAGAAGATTACCTATCATCAGGTTTTAAAGGATGATTTAAAAGTGATGGATATGACAGCTATTTCTCTTCTGAAGGATTCTTCTGTCGAGATCAGAGTGTTCAATATGAAAGATATCTCTAATGCCTACAGTATAATCAAAGGAGAAGATATAGGTACTCATATTGTAAATAACTAATGTCTTTATAAAATAATGCTGATGAAGTAAAATATTACTATTGTTTTGGAGGTAATTATGGAAATATTTGAAGAGTGTAAAGATAAGATGAATAGATCTATTGAAGCTTTAAAATCATCTTTTTCTACCCTCAGAGCTGGAAGAGTGACAGCTGGTTTGCTTGATAAGGTCGTAGTCAATTGTTACGGAGAGAACATGCCGCTTAAAAACGTTGCTTCAATCAATTCAATATCTCCTACTGATCTGCAGGTAAAACCTTTTGATCCTTCAACTGTAAGAGATATTTTAGGTGGAATCAACAAAGCTGATTTAGGATGCACTATCTCTCAGCAGACAGGAGCTCTCGTATTAAAGTTCCCTGCACCTAGTGAAGAGAGAAGACAAGAGCTCATCAAACAAGCAAAAAGATATGCAGAGGATGGAAAAGTTGCGATAAGAAACATCAGAAAAGATTTTAATAACAAAGCTAAGAAAGATGATACTTTATCTGAGGATAATATGCACGATCTATTAGATAAAATACAGAAGCTTACCGATGATAAAGTTAAGCAGATCGATGAGATCCTCCAAGAGAAAATAAAAGATATTGAAACCATTTAAAAGATGAAAAGTGAGAAGTTAAAGCCGATTAAGCATATTGCTTTTATAATGGATGGCAACGGAAGGTGGGCTAAGAAAAGATTTCTCTCACGTTCCATGGGACACAAAGCGGGTGTGAGCAGAATAAAAGAGATCATCATGTCATGCTATGATGACTACGGTATTTATTGTGCATCTCTTTTCACCTTTTCAACTGAGAACTGGAACAGACCACAGGATGAGATTGATACTCTCTTTGAACTGTTAGAAGAGTTCTTTGTCAAAGAGATCGATTTCTTCAATTCCAGAGGAGTGAAGATTCAAGTTTTAGGTAATCTTCAGGATGAGAGGATCCCTTCAAAGACTTTAAATGTTATCAAAGAAGCTGTAAGGAAGACTGAAAACAACGATAAGAACGTCTTCAATGTTCTTTTTAATTACGGTTCTAGGTTTGAGATTATCAAAGCCTGCAAAGAGATCGCTTCTTCTGTTAAAGAAGGTATCATCAGCGCTGAAGATATAGATAATGCACTCTTTGAGAATCATCTTTATACAAAAGGGTTATCATCTATTGATTTGCTCATCAGGACCAGTGGAGAAAAAAGACTTTCCAATTGTCTTCTCTATCAGGTTGCGTATGCAGAATTCATCTTCACTAAGAAGTTTTGGCCTGATTTTAATAAGAAAGAACTTTATCGTTGTCTTTTAGAGTATTCGAAAAGAGATAGAAGGTTTGGAGCTATAAAGGATGGCAAATAAATTATCTTTGTCCTCCAAGAGAGGACTTTTGGTGAGAACCATCTCTTCTGTTGTCTTCATCGGTATCGTTTTACCGTGCACTCTTTTTGGAGACTGGTCTTTTTTGATAATGATAGCTTTCATCTCGATAATAGGATGCTATGAGATAATTCATGCACCAGGAAATCATCGTTATCCTATCTATCTTCAAGCGATCGTCTATTTTTTTACCCTCTCTTTCATCTTCTGGACATTTATTAAAAACTCGATTGTAGACAACCTCTTGTTATACAATGGAATATATTTAAATCAGTTGTTTGTTTCAATCCTGGGTATTATTCTTTATGCTCTTGTTCTTTTCTTAGTAGCAATATTCGATTCAAAAATACAGCTTCAAGATGTTACTTATCTTTTCACCTTAGGAATCATCTTTGCTTTAGGAATGCAGGGAATGCTGTTTTTGAGACTGTTTCCTTCTTCTACCGGAGCAGTAAACTCTGCCATAGCTGACAGAGAGTTTCTTGTCTCTTTAAATGGTAAAAGCATAATGGTCACTCCTAAGATGTATTTTTACGAATACAACAGAGCGTTCAATCTGTATCAGGGATTCACATCCTGCATCTTGATGTGCTTTGTCTTTGTGGGTACTTTTATATCGGACGTCGGAGCTTATCTCTTCGGCATGTTTTTCGGTAAGCATCATATGTCCCCCAGGATCTCTCCTCACAAGACTTGGGAAGGATTCTTTGGAGGAATGATAGTCTCAATCATCTTTTCCTTAGGGGGAGCTGCTATCTTGGAATACGTTTTTAATATTCCTGTCGTCCCCGGACTGATTCAGTTTAGATACTCTCCTCTTTTGAAGGAACTAGGTATATTTAGTGGTCAAGCTTGGCCCTTCATTGTGATGATTGCTCTTTTTATGCCGATAGTAGGAAACATAGGTGGTTTCCTCTTCTCTTTGATAAAAAGACACTACGGTATAAAAGATTATGGCAAGATCATGCCAGGTCACGGTGGAGTCATCGATAGATTCGATGCTGTCATGATTAACTCAATCATCATATCTATCATCGTTCTTATGACATCTAAAGGATGGAATTTAAGCATATGAGAAAAGATATCATCGTCTTAGGAGCTACTGGTTCCATTGGAAAACAAGCTCTCTCTCTTTTAAGATATAATTCTTCATACAGACTTGTGGGTATTTCTTTCTCTTCTAATGTAGAGAAGATAGAAGAAGAGCTTCTCTATTTTGATTCTTTAAAAACGATCGCTATCAAAGATGAGAAGAGTGCAAAAATTTTCTCTTCCTCCCATCCTTTTTATCATGTGATAGAGGGTGAAGAGTGCTCTATAAAACTGATAGAAAAGTATCCTGGTGCAGTCATATTGAATGCTTTAATGGGAAATGCAGGCTTCTTTCCTTCTTTAAAAGCTATTGAAAACAATCATGTTCTTCTTTTAGCTAACAAAGAGTCTCTGGTCATCGGTTCAACACTCATCAAAGAGAAAATGAAGAGTTCTTCTTCAGTCATCTATCCTATAGATAGTGAGCATGTCGCTTTAGCTAAACTGTTTGATTTCCTCAAGTCTAAAAAAGTGCCCACAGATAAGATACAGAAAGTTTATGTCACTGCTTCTGGTGGTTCTTTAAGAGATTATCCTCTCTCTACTCTGAAAGATGTAAAAAAAGAAGATGTTTTAAAACATCCCACCTGGAAGATGTCTGAAAAGATCACTGTTGACTCTGCTACTTTAGTCAACAAGGGATACGAGGTTATAGAAGCGTCTGTTCTCTTTGATTTTCCTTTAAATAAAGTTGGTGCATTTATATGCAGGGAATCTCTTATTCATGCTAAGATTGACTACTGTGATAAAGGAGAAAAAGAAGAGATAGTTGAACTATCTCCCTGCGATATGAAAGTAGCTATCAATTATGCTCTCTCTTTTGGAAAAGAGAAGATGCACTGTATATGGGACGGAGATAAAAAAACCATCTCTTCTCTCCATATAGAGAGTATCGATGACAAAAGATATCCTTTATTCGCTTTGACCATAGATATGTTTAAACGTTATTCTAACGTAGGTATGATATACTTTAACTCTCTGGATGAGATGCTCATCTCTTCTTTCTTGAAAGAGGAGATTGCTTATCTTGATATCTACAGAGGATTGAAGATGCTTTACGATGAGTTTGATAAAAAAGATATACTGACTGAAGATAATTTCTATCGGATACAGGAAGATTCTCTTTCAGTAGCTGCTGAAATATTGAATAGAATCAAGGAGGGGAAAAGATGATCTTAGCTAACAATATTGGAATGACTATTCTTTCGATTGTCGTTTTTATTCTCTGTCTGTCTGTTGTCGTCTGTCTGCATGAATTAGGTCATTTCATCACCGCAAAGATTTGTAATATCTACTGTGAAGAGTTCTCGATAGGTTTTGGACCTGCGATTTTTAAGAAGAAGTTTAAGCACAGAAGAAAGAAGAATAAACAGTACGTAGATCAAAGCGATGAGCTAGGGGATAAAGTTGAAGGAGAGACAACCTTCTCTATCAGACTTCTTCCTTTAGGTGGATATGTGGCTATGGCAGAGGATGTTGATAATTTGACAGATTCTGCTTACATCGTTCCTAAAGAGAGAACATTAAATGGAGTCAACCATTTCAAGCAGATATGCATCATGTTAGCAGGTATCGCAGTCAATCTGCTTTTAGCATGGGTGCTGTTTTTCTGCTGTTTCGCTTTCTGTTTTCAACAGCGAGCTGTCTATGAAAAACCACTGATCAATGTCGTAGATGAGTCATCTTTAGCCTATAAAGCATCTTTGAGAACAGGAGATCAGATAAAGAAGGTAAAGCAGACATATTATGATATGGTTCAGCTTGTTAATGGAAAAGAGGTACCATATCAGGAACCTATTGTCTTTGAACCAGCATCTGAGATAAAGACATATTCAACTTTCGATGATGGAAAAGATAGAGGAACTATCCTAACTCAGGATAAGTACTCTCTTTCCTATCAGATACAGGATATCTCTTTAAGAAGACTTGATCCATCTTACAGCAAAGAACAGGAAGATGAGTTTTATAAAGATGAGTTATCTTCTTTTAAAAACATCTACGCTTCTAAAAAATCATACAGAAAGATAGAGATGAAAGTTATCTCAGCAAATGGAGAAGAGAGAGATGTGACAATCGATAGATCTGTTGTAGAAGAGAAGACTTTATCAAATAGTGATATGTACTACTCATTTGAAAAGATTGGAATATCGTCAACAATCCAGGAGTACAGAGTAGGTTTTCTCAATGCTTTCAATGAAGCCTCCTCTCTTTTTAATAACCTGTTTGTGAATATCTTTGTTTCTTTAGGATCTATCTTTACTCCTCAGGGATGGCAAAACGTCGGAGGAATCATTTCGGTTTACAAGGTGTCTGCTGCTGGATTCACATCCGGGTCCGTAGGTTATTTTATCAAACTGTGGGGTTTCATCTCTTTGAACTTAGGTTGCTTTAATCTCCTCCCTTTCCCAGGCTTGGATGGATGGCAGACTCTTCTTGCTTTAGGAGAGACAGTCACCAGGAAGAAGATACCATCAAAAGTGAAAAACATCGCAAACTCCATAGGTCTTATCGTTCTCATGGGTCTAGCTTTGCTTCTTATTATCAAAGACATAGCAAAACCTATATCCATGCTGATATTTCTTTAAAAAAGTATTCTGACAAATAAAAAAAGGGTGTTACCACCTGCGTGATAGCACCCTTTTTTAGAGAGTAGATTATTCTATTACAATAGAATTTTCTTTTTCTTTTTCTTCAACCGGTTTCTTTACAACGACTTTTAAGACACCATCTTCCAATTTAGCTTTGATGTTGTCTTTAGATATATCGTATCCGATGAAGTAACTTCTTGAGAAGGATCCGTAGTATCTTTCACTTCTTAATGTCTTCTCTTCTTCATTTCTCTCTTCTCTCTTGCTCTTGTAAGAGATCTTGAGGTAACCTTTTTCAAGATCAATAGAGATATTCTTTTTATCTACTCCTGGCATCTCCACATTGAAGATGTACTCATCTTTCTTTTCGATGACATCTGTCTTCATGATGTTTGAAGTAGAGTAAAAATCAGATGAGAACGAATTGTCTAGAAGAGAAATGAGGGGATTGAACAGTGAGAGATAACCTCCATCTTTTCTGTTTTCTTTCTTCTCTAATTCGTGTTCGTAATTTTTGTTTTCCATAATATTTTTCTCCTTTATTAGCACTCGCTTATCTCGATTGCTAATAATAGTATAAATCATTTTTAGCAAATTGCAATAGAGAGTGCTAAAAAATTTATAAAAAATATCTTTTTATCTATTTTCAAAGAAAAATAATCAAATATTTAGATAAATGTCTACTTATTTTCGGGTTAAACAATTATTTTTATTTCTGTTCTTGATTAAAAAATAAATTATATTAATATAATCTAGGTCAATAAAATGGATAAAATTTTAAATAGATTCTTTGTTAAGATAGGTTTTGATAAAAAAAAGAGCAGCGAAGAGTTTGCTGATGCTTCCTTTTTAAATATATGCTCTTTGAAGGAAGCAAATCTCGTCAAAGGAACAATCAAACTTAAAAGCTATGTATCTTATAAGGCTTTTGCAGATCTTTTTGATTCGATCGATGAGTTTTTAAAGAGAGATGAGTTTGGAATAGATCTCTCTTTTTTCTACGAGCAAAACAGCGATGAGAAAGGAAAGATAACAAGCATCATAAACTCTTACTGCGACACTTTTTCTTCCTCTCTTTTAAAAGACTATCAGATCTTCGATGTTCAAAAGAAGATCATCTTCTTCTATGATGACAGCAAGGATACAAACAATATCATTGCTCAAGCGTCTAATTTTGCTCTGTTTTTAAAGAGGATATCCTGCAGTTACAAAGTTATGACTCAAGAGAGAGTGACTCAGACTACTCTTTTAAAGAAGCAAATTGAGATACAGGATGAGAAGAAAAAAGATCTCCTCGCAAGCAAGGAGTACATTAAAAGAAAGGAAGAGCTTTTAAACACTTACACTTGCTGTAAGATCAAAGATATCGAGAACTTTCCTAAAGTTACCATTGAAGGAAAGATATACTCTTCTGAAGTAAGAGTGACTAAAAAAGAGAAGAACATCAAGAAACTGTGCATCTCCGATTTTTCTGATTCCATCTTTGCTTTTCTTTTTGAAAGCAAAGACATGAGCAAAGATGATATGGAGGGCTTTGATGTAGGAGTCAAAGTCAGGATCAAAGGAAGACCGACCTTTGACTCTTTCACAAATAGATTGACTCTTCAGGTCGATGAGATTGAAAAGATCGATGATGTCATCCTTAGAGAAGATAAGGCTGAAGAGAAGAGAGTTGAGCTTCATCTCCACACCAAGATGTCTCCCTTTGATGGAGTCAGTGAGATAGAGCAGTATGTCAAGATGGCAAAGAAGTTTTCAATGAAAGCTATCGCTGTGACTGATCATGATGGAGTTCAAGCTTTCCCTAATGCTCAGAAAGCTGGGAAAGATAACGGTATAAAGATCATTTACGGTTGTGAGCTTTCCATGATAGATGATGATAAAGATCTCAAAGAAGCTATATATAATCCATCTGATATCAAATTAGCAAAAGCTACCTATGTTGTCTTTGATATAGAGACCACCGGTCTATCAAACAGGTACGATGATATCATCGAGTTTGGCGCTGTCAGGTACACCAGCAGATTTGAACTTTTAGATGAGTTTAATTTCTTTATTAAAAGCGATAAGAAGCTGTCAAAATTCACTTTGGAGAGTTCAAATATCACTGAGGAAGATGTCATGTCCGGCAAGGATATAAAAACAGCTTTAAAGATGATAAAAGAGATATTTTCAGATTCGATCATTGTCGCTCATAACGCTTACTTTGACTACGATTTTATAAATGAGAAACTTGAAGAGAACGGAATGGAAAAAATTAAAAATCCAGTTATCGATACTCTTCCTTTGGCAAGATTTCTCTTTCCTGATTACAAGAGCTATCGTGAAGAGAGCATAGCGAAGAACTTAGGTCTCTCTTTCTCATCTTCTTCTGCTCACAGAGCTAACTACGATGCTATGCATCTAGCTGAGATATTCTTTATCATGCTACCAATGCTATTTGAAATAAATAAGGATATGAGGCATAAAGATATCGGTGATTTTAAGTATACAGAGGATGTCTTGATGTCTTTGCATCCTTATCATGTGATCCTTTTAGCAAAGAATCAGAAGGGACTTAAAGATCTTTACAAAATAGTCTCTGATGTTTCAATCAAACACTTAAGCAAAGTAGGTAATCCTCTTCTTTTAAAATCCGTTTTAAATGAGTACAGAGATGATATATTAGTAGGAAGTGCATGTTTAAATTCAAAGCTGTTTGAAGTGGCTTCAACAAAATCTATATCTAAATTAGAGGAGGTTATAGATGAGTACGATTATATCGAAGTGCAGCCTCCGATGGTCTATAGCTACCTTGTAAACAAAGGACAGATAGATGATCTTGATGAAGTTAAAAGCATCATCAAAGATATCATCTACACTGCGAAAAGAAAGAATAAACTTGTAGTCGCAACCTCTGACTGTCACTACGTTTCAAAAGAAGACAAGATCTTCAGAGACATCATGATAGCAAATAAGGGACTTAGAAATATCAGGCATCCTCTGTGCTTGATGCCTAGAGATAATGATTCTGAGGAAGAGAAGAACAAGTATTATAAAAATCCGATCCCTAATCCGGATCAGATGTTTCTATCTACAGATGAGATGAAAGAAGCTTTTTCATTTTTGAATGATGATAAATTGATCGATGAAATAGTTGTTAAAAACACAAACATCATATCTGATATGATTGAAGATGTTGAAGCATGTAAAAGTGATACCTATCCTCCATTCCTTCCTGGAAGCGATGAAAAACTGACTTCTCTTGTCTACTTTACAGCTAAGAAGATGTACGGAGATCCTCTTCCTGAAATTATTGAAGAGAGGCTTAAAGAAGAGCTTAAAGGTATTATTGCAGGAGGATACTCTGTTCACTATTATATATCATCGCTGATCATCAAGTGGTGTAATGAAAACGACTACATTGTAGGTTCAAGAGGATCTGTTGGCTCCTCACTTGTCGCTACCATGTCTGGAATAACTGAAGTCAATCCTCTTCCTCCTCACTACTACTGCCCTGATTGTCACTATATAGAGTGGGCTGATGTTTTAAAGTACGAGTCAGGAATCGATTTAGAAGAGAAGGAATGTCCGGTCTGCCATAGAAAACTGATAAGAGATGGGCAGAATATTCCTTTTGCCACCTTTTTAGGATTTAAAGCAGAGAAGGTTCCTGATATCGATTTGAACTTCCCATCTGATTTCCAAGCTGCTGCTCATCTGAAGATGAGAGAGATTTTAAACGAGACAGGAAACGTCTGCTATAAAGCAGGAACCATCCAGACATTAAAAGATAAGAAAGCCTACGCTTGCGTGCTAAATTATTATGAATCACTGGGTATACCCTCTTCAAAGGTAAGGGATGCTCAGATAGAGTTTTTAGCGAAGAACATCTTCGGTATAAAGACATCTACAGGTCAGCATCCAGGCGGTATCATCGTTATTCCTAAGGGAATGGAAGTCAGCGATTTCACTCCCGTTCAATACCCTGCTGGTAAGAGGGATGCTCAGTGGGAGACCACTCATTTTGACTTCCACGCTATTCATGATAACGTCTTGAAATTTGATATGTTAGCGCACCAGGATCCTGTCGCTATCAAGATGATGTGCGATCTGTGTAATATCGATATCAACGATATGAATAAAAAGATTCCTTTATCTGATGCTGATGCTCTATCTATCTTTTGGTCAGCTGAGAAGCTGAATCTTAAAGAGAACAGATTAAATGAGGTGACCGGGGCTTTAGGTTTACCTGAGTTTGGTACTGTCATCGGTAGAAGAACTCTGATAGAGACAAAAGCCCACTCTTTTGCTGATCTTGTCAGAATCTCAGGTCTCTCCCACGGAACAGATGTCTACTCTGGAAATGCAAGAGAGCTCATCTTAGATGAAGGTAAATCTTTAAGAGATGTCATCGCTTGTAGAGATGATATCATGGTCAGGCTTCACGAGGATTACGGTATTGAATACACAGACTCATTCAAGATAATGGAACTGGTGAGAAAGGGAAATTTCTGCAAGAAGAAGTTTGCAGAAGAAAGAGAAAAGTACACACAGCTTATGAAGGACCATGGTGTTCCTGACTTTTATATAAGGTCATGTGAGAAGATAAAATATCTGTTCCCTAGAGGACATGCAGTCGCTTACGTTTCTATGGCGGTGAGAGTCGCATTTTTTAAAGTCCACTATCCTCTTGAGTACTATGCTACTTACTTCACAGTCAGAGCTAATGCTTATGATATCATGTCGATGGAAGAAGGAATCGATGTCTGCTGTAGAAGACTAGAAGAGTTCAAAGAGAGAAAGAGAACCGGTAAGAGCACAGTAAAAGATGATGATTTAATCGATTGCTATGAGCAGTCTATTGAGATGCTTGATCGTGGTTTTTCTTTTGCAAAGATGGATATCAACACCTGTCATAGTACGAAGTTTTTGATAGATAAAGAGAATAAAGCTTTGATTCCTCCTTTGATTGTCATAGATGGTATAGGTGAGATATTGTGTAATCAGATAATTGAAAACAGAGAGAAGGAAGGACCTTTCTCATCAGTAGAAGATCTTCAAAACAGAACCTCCATCGGTTCTTCTTCAATTGAGAAACTAAGAGATTACGGATTATTCGATTCTATTCCTGAGGATGATCAAATAAGATTGTTTTGATAATTTTTAAATTTCATCACTTGTTTAATTAGTATTAATAAAAGTGCTTTCATAATATATAATAAATAGGTGTTAGGAGGAATGAAGATGTCAAAAAAATATACATCTACAAAAAAAGGTTTCGATTATTCTACCCTATCAGAAGAAGTATCTCGTTGCCTTTTATGTTTGGATGCACCTTGTTCGAAGATGTGTCCTGCCAGCACCGACCCTGCTAAGTTTATAAGATCAGTCAGATTTAAAAATCTTCAGGGAGCAGCTGAAACGATCAGAGAGAACAATGCGTTAGGTTCTATCTGCGCTCGCGTGTGTCCAACTGAGAAGTACTGTCAGTTAGGTTGTACAAGAAGCGGAATAGATAGACCCATTGAGATCGGTTTAATCCAACAGTACGTCACCGATTTTGAAAGAGAAAAAGGGATGGAGATACTGAAGGTATCATCATCCAAAGATGGGAAGATAGCTATCGTCGGTTCTGGCCCTGCAGGTTTAGAGAGCGCTGCTTTGCTCAGGATGAAAGGCTACAGTGTTGATATCTATGAAAAAGAGAGCAAATTAGGTGGATATTTAAGGGTCATCCCTGAATATCGTCTTCCTTCTTCAATCATCGATTACGAGATAAAGAGAATCACAGATTTAGGTGTCAATGTCAAGCTTAAAAAAGAAGTTGGAAAAGATATTTCTTTAGCAGATTTAAAGAAGAAATATGATGCTGTAATCGTTGCTGTAGGCTACTCTGCAAGCAAAACTTTGCCTATGTTTAAAGGTGATAAAGTCATGTCTGCTACAGCCTTTTTAAGAGAGGTCAAAGCTAAGAAAGGCAAGTATGAAGTTCCTGATAACGTTGTTGTCATCGGTGGAGGAGATGTCGCTATGGACGTCTCAACAACTCTTAAGAAGATAGGAGTTACAAATGTCACAGATGTTATCTATGAGAAGAATGAAGAGCTTTTAGCTAGCAAGGAAGAGCTACAGTACGCTAGAGATAACAATGTTTCTTTGATCGATGGATATAAACCTACTGCGTACAAAGATGGAGTGATCACCTTCAAATCAAGGTTCATCGATGCCACTTTGAAGATAAAAGCAGATTTAGTTATACTGGCAGTCGGTCAGAAGATTGATAATGCTCTTTCCCTTCCTGTTATTGAAAACGAGGTGGATGTCAAAAACTATCGAGTCAAAGACAGCAATGTCTTCGCTGTCGGTGATATCACTTCTGGAGACAAGACCGTTGTCTACGCTGTGAGAAAAGGTAAAGAGGTCGCTTTCTATGTAGACAAGTATTTGAGCTCATTACAAGGAGGAAAAAAATAATGATAAATAGAGATATTTCAATCGATTTTCTTGGTGTTCACTTTGAAAATCCTTTCTGTCTTTCCTCTTCTCCTGTAGGAAACTGTTATGAGATGTGCAAGAAAGCTTATCAAGCTGGTTGGGCGGGAGTCGTCTTTAAGACAATAGGACCAAAGTCTTTTGTCGTCGATGAGGTCTCTCCTAGATTTGATAAGTTAGATAAAGAGGATACTCCTTTTGTTGGATTTAAGAACATGGAGCAGATAGCTGAGCATCCTTTAGAAGAGAATTTAAGAGATCTGAGAAAACTTAAAAATGAATTTCCTAACAAAGTCTTGATCGCTTCGATAATGGGAACTGATGAGAAGACTTGGGAGGAGTTAGCTAAGCTTGTTGAAGAGGCTGGTGCTGACATAATCGAGATGAATCTCTCCTGTCCTCAGATGACTTCTCACGCTATGGGAAGCGATGTTGGAACAAACCCTGAGCTTTGTAAGAAGTATTGTCAAGCTGTCAAAAGAGGTTCTAAGCTCCCTTTGCTTGCTAAGATGACACCGAACATCACCGATATGACAGTTGTTGCTAAAGCCTGTAAAGAAGGTGGAGCTGATGGTATCGCTGCTATAAACACTATCAAATCTATCTGCAACATCGATCTTGAGAAAAAAGTAGGTCTTCCTATCATCAACGGTAAGTCTTCAATATCTGGTTACTCTGGAAAAGCGGTCAAACCTATCGCTTTGAGATTTATCTCACAGCTGAACAATGATGAGGACCTGAATCTTCCTATCTCTGGAATCGGTGGTATTGAAAACTATCAGGACGCTTTAGAGTTCATCTTGTTAGGTGCATCAACTCTGCAGGTGACAACTGCTATCATGCAGTACGGCTATCGTATCGTTGAGGATTTAAACAACGGACTTATGCATTACCTTGAAGATCATAAAATCGAGAAGTTAGCTGATATTGTCGGCGTCGCTAATAAGAACATCGTTCCAGCTGAAAACCTCGATCGTTCTTACAAGGTATCTTTGCACTTCGATAGTGATAAATGTATCGGATGTGGAAGATGTGTCATCTCATGTTACGATGGTGCACATCAAGCTTTAACATTCAACAGCAAGAAGAGAAGACCTGAGATAGACAAAGAAAAATGTGTCGGCTGTCACTTATGTAAACTGGTCTGTCCAGTCTCTGCGATATCTGCTGCGGAAATAAAGATGAAACCTGGAAGAAAAGGTAAACCAGAGACCAAAGTGATTTAAACATATGAGGAGTCATCTTGAATAGCTCAAGAGGCTCCTTTTTTAGTGTGTATTTTTTCTCTGCATGTTATAAAAGATCACTTTCTGATCTAATAAAAATAAAAATAGGTGAATAAATTATTTGTGATCAAATGTTTTCTTATTTAGATGAGTTTATATGAAACTTTCATAAGCATTTAAAGTTAAAGAAAGATTTTCTACCATCTGTTATATACTTTTTCTGCAAAACCTAACTTATCTTCTAATCTGATGATCTTATCCCCAGCTTTGACATAACCTGAAAACAGACCGAACACCTGGTTTTGATTGCTTCTGATTATAAGGATATTGCTGTCGCTATGCCTGTTGATGATGGGCTTAAACTTCAGATCGATAATAGAATCATCAGAGGTGATTGTCCACGGTTTTAAATAGTCATCTCTTCCTTTTTCATCTTTGGGAATATTAAATACCACGTTTTGAATCTTGTAGATGTCATTGTTGACAAAGAGCATGTTTTCAGTTGCTTTCGATGTGTCTCCAAAACCGTAGCCGAGATTAAAACCGATGATATCATTTCCTACATAGGACTGAAGGGAAGACCAGTACCAGGTGTTTTTATAAGTCCAGACTCCTCTTCCCCAGTCAAGAACTCCTAAAAATGAATCATCTATCTGAAACTTCTCTTTTCCAAGTCTCACTGTTCCTGATGCTCTTAAACAGTTGATCTTCTGGTTGTAATAGAAATGTTTTTTCTTTTTAAATGGAGTTGCAATAACCATCGAAGAATCATTTGTTCTACTCAGTTCTAAATTCACTTCAAGATCCATGTTGTTAACATACTTTTTAAATTCTCCTCTGATGTATCTTTTGTTTCCAAAGGATGAAAAAGTGAGGTTCACTCTTTTGTCCTCGTAGTCAGTAATTCCTTCTTCCGAGGATGATGGAAGGTTTCTTTTTCCGTTTGAAAAGAAATGCATCCTTGAATTTTCAAAATAAGTTTTCTTTTCAAAATCAAGCATAGTTATTGAGCATAGATCAAGGTATGAATTATCTGCTATAGTGAAACTAAAACCTTTTTTATTGTTCCCTATATAGTAGTAATCCCACTCTTTGATTCTCATTTTAGATGCTTTGATATCATCTCTTGAGTACTCTTTTACTAGTCTGTAGTGATAGCCTGATTCAGTTAAATTGCCATTTTCATCAAGGAGCTTGCCTTGATGAAGTAAATTCTGTTCCATTTTAATCTCCCTATTTATAAATAAATATATTATGTATACCTATATTTTAATTAATTGACTTTATTAAGTGTTATAATTTAAGGGGTAATTTTTACAAAATACCATCTTTCTAATGGAGATAATTATGAAAAAAGGATTGTTTTCACTATTGTTTTGTCTTTCTTTGATGACATCATGTTCACAGAATCACGATAGTCTTTTCACTGTTTATAATAATGCCATTGGGGAAGATGTCGGTGCTGAAGAGAGTGCGAGAGATGGTCTGGTACTGAATTCAAATGCTGTCTCTCTTGTCGATGGGCAAACTTTTCAGATTGAGGTTTTAAATTCTCTTCCATCTGAGACATACAAGTATTCTTTTGCTGCTACCAATAACTTGACTGTTTCTTCTACAGGTCTGATTTCTGTAAACATCTATTCTCCTGACAGATATGAAAATATCGCTGTTCCATCAGTGAGAATCAATGTCTTAGTGGAAGGAAAGGAGCACATCTCTAGTTACATCGATGTGAAGCTCTACACACAGAAGCAAGCTTTAAAAAATGGAGAGATATACTCCTATTCATTAAACGAGTATGAAAACGAGTACATCATAGATAATATTGTCGATAAAAACATCGTTTATTTTTCTCTTCCCTCATATATAAAAGATGCAAACAGCATCGATATTCCTGTGACCACTATTTCAGATTCTGCTTTCAAGGACTGTAAAAACCTTGTCTCTGTAGAAAACTTTTCTTCTTCAAACACATCATTGGATTCGATCGGCGATTCTGCTTTCTACAACTGTGAGAATTTGAAGATGGACATCTCTTTTCCTAGCAAGATAAAAAAGATTCCTGCAAGAGCATTTTATAACTGCAGAAGTTTATTATCTATCGATCTCTCTACAGTAGAAGAGATAGGTTCATCTGCTTTTTATAACTGCCAAGGAATTGAAACAGTATCTGTTAATAAGAACGTAACTGCTATCTACGATAAGACTTTTGCAAAATGTCTGTCATTAAGAGAAGTAACTTTCCTCGATGCTGATCAATCTCTTTTAAAGAGCATCGGTTACTCTGCTTTCTCTTCCTGTACAGCTTTAGAGAATATTCTTCTTCCCGAGAGTGTTACTGATATCTCAGCCTACTCTTTTTCAAACACTGCTATTGAGACATTTAACATTCCCTCTTCCTTAACATCTTTTTCTTCCAGCGCTTTTTATCAGGATATCAAGCTGAAGAATTTTACTTTTAATACACCATCTAGCAACTTTAAAAACGATAGCTCAGGAGCTCTTATCAGCGCAGATGAGAAAACTCTTTTCCTTCTTCCATCAGCTTTTGATAATTCAACTGATGTGATTGATATCTCATCTTCAATTGAAAAGATCATGCCTTACTGTTTTGCTTCTTATCAAAAAGAAGTCAGTGTCAATATCTCTTCAACTGCTATCAAGGAGATATCTGAATATGCATTTGTAGATGCAAATATTACCTCTGTAAATTTGACTGGTGTCACCGATAATAACTTTTCTTTAGGTAAAGGTGCTTTTTTAAACTGCACTAAGTTAAAGTCTTTCTTAATTAATGACACGTATACAAAACTAGAGAAGATTGAGGATTATCTTTTCTCAGGATGCAATAGTCTATCTAACTTATCGATTAATTTTTCATCTCTTTCTGAGATAGGTGATTATTCATTTTTTAAGTGCACATCTCTTAACAGCACTGGAAGAGATCTTTTAAAAGCAAACATATTTGGTAAACACTGCTTTGAATACTGTGATTCATCCACCATCGAAGCAGGGGAAACTCCTCTTTTTGGACTATCAACCACACTAGGTAAGGTGGGAGAGAAGATCTCTTTTATCGGAGATTTCGCATTCTCTTCTTTGGGAGAGAATGTCTCATTTATAATAAACAGCGATGAACTTTCCTCCTCTTCTTTTGATAAGTACTGGAACGTGGATAATTATTTATACTCCTTTGCTTGATCAATATTTATGATAAAATAGAACTATGGATGACCCGCGGTCTTATATATATCTTGTTTTAACATTTGTTTTCATTTTTCTTTCAGCTTTTTTCTCTCTTGTTGAGACAGCTTTTTCTTCACTGAACAAGTACAGGATGAAGATACTTGCTGATGAGGGAGATAAAAGAGCTAAGCATGTGATGAGAATTATCGATGAGTTTGATTTTTCTTTGTCTTCTATTTTGATTGGAAACAACATCTGTGCAGTCTTGTTATCAATTGTCAGCACCTATCTCTTCTTAAAAGCTATTCCTTCTTTAAATGACAGCATTGTATCTATCATCTCATCTGTTGTAATCACTATGATAGTTTATGTCATAGGTGAGACAATACCTAAGCAGATTGCTAAAAAGATACCTAACAAGATAGCGCTGAAGACAGTTTATCCTCTACTTTTTTTCATCGTTCTGTTTTTCCCAGTATCTCTCATCTTGTATGGAATATCTTATCTTCTATCTTTCTTTTTTAATAAGAAGAGAGAGAAGAGTATCACCACTGAGGATATCAACTCAGCAATAGAGATAAATGAGGAGAAAGGTTTCATTCAGAATGAGGAGGTAAGTCTTTTACAGAACTCATTTTCTTTCACTGACACCAAAGTAGAAGCTGTTTTAACTAAAGCTGAAGATATGTTTGCTATCGATATGAAAGGTATGTCTCTTGAGAGGTTAGCAAAGATTGTCTCTCACTGTCCTTACTCTAGAATACCTCTTTATTATGAGGATAAAAACAAGATCATTGGAATACTCATAGTTAAAACTTTTCTTGCTAATTATTTAAAAGATAAGAAGTTGAACATATTGAATCTGATTCAGAAGCCTTATGTCATCTCTCCTAATATCATGATAGATAATCTGATAGATGGTTTTAGGACCACACACACTCAGATAGCTCTTGTATATAAAGATAAGAAGCTTTTAGGTATGGTGACTATGGACGATGTTTTAGAAGAGCTTATCGGTCCTATCTGTGAGAGTGATTCAGGAGAACTAGTATGACTCAAAAGCAGATTATAATGTTGACTGTTATCCTCATATGTTTTGTGCTTTCTGCCATCTTCTCTCTTTTAGATATGACTTATTCGACAGTCAAGATATCTAGATTAGAGGAATCCTTTAAGAAAAAAGAACCTTTTTCTAAGGAAGCTTTAAAGCATGCTAAGAACTATGACAAGACGATAGCAACCATTCTTTTTGGAAATGATTTTGTGAATATCTTCGCTTCATCTTTAATTTCTATACTAGGAATGGAATTATTATCAAATTATTTCAATGAAGAGATATCTACCATAATTATCACTGTTTCTTCTCTTTTTATTCTTCTGATATTCTGCGAGTATATTCCTAAGGCTTTGGGAAGAGGTTTCTCTCTTCTCTTCTCTAAGGTGTTTGCTTATTTTATAACCGTCTTAGAGTATCTATTTTACATATTTATCACACCGGTAGGATATCTTTCAAACTGGCTCTGTTTCAGACTGTTAAGAAAGACAGGAAAGGAAGAAGAGATCTGTTCAGATGATGAGCTTCTCAACATGGTCGATGAGATAGAAGAGGAAGGAATCATCGATAAAGATAAATCTGAACTTCTACAATCCGCTATCGAGTTTAAGGAGACGTCAGTTTATCTTGCTATGACTCCGCGAGTCAAGATTGTCGGATACGATATAAACACTCCGATTGAAAAACTGATGGAAGATCCTCAGTGGAGCACATATTCAAGAATTATCGTCTACGATAAAGACATGGATCATGTCTTAGGATACTTTCATGTGAACGCTCTTTTAAAAGAGATGGTTCTCAACAACAAGTTTGATATAAAGAATCTTATCCATCCCATCTTATCTATTCCATCGACGATGCAGTTATCCTCTGTTTTGATAACTATGAAAAGGAAGAGACAACACATTCTTCTTGTAAAAGATGAGTACGGTGGAACAGATGGAATCATCACTATGGAAGATATCTTAGAAGAGATCGTGGGTGAGATCTGGGATGAAAATGACCGACCTAAAGATGATATCATTCCTGGAGAAGAAGATAATGAATACATCGTCTCAGGAGAGATGAATATCTTTGATTTCTTCGATTTTTTCAAACTCAATGAAGACAGCATAGATGAAGACTATGCAACAGTTTCTGGCTATATCATCAACAGGCTTGGAAGATTTGCTAAAGATGATGATGAGATGCTGATAGAGGATGTCTTGATCAAAGATTTCAAGATCAAAAACAATATGATACAATCTCTTCTTGCTGTCGTGTTAAAAAAGGAAGATGAGGAAGATGATGAGTACTCATTGAGATTAAAATCATATAAAGAAGAGCTAGAAGATATCATTTCAAATAAAGGTAATCTGCAGAATTGATTTTTGTGATTAAAAAGTTGAAGCTGATTTTTAAAGTC